>CAZOMI010000158.1:0-1697 GCA_964580925.1 uncultured Methyloversatilis sp. | reverse complement strand
ACGAGGGTTGGCCTGTCACCGGAAAAGACCGTCTTTGTTGGTGCAAATAACAGCGGAAAAACTACTGCAATTACAGCATTGCGATATTTCCTCGCCGACCGCGAGCGCCCCAGATTTTGCTTCAACGACTTTACGCTTGCCCATTGGCCGGCAATCAAAGTGATGGGGGCTTCTTGGGAAGCAGCGCATGCCGCGAATGAAGAGCCACCAGCTCCCGAATGGGACTCCGTCTTGCCATTCCTTGATGTCTGGCTCCATGTTGCCGAGGACGAAGTGCACTATGTTCAGAAGATCCTTCCCACCCTCGATTGGGATGGGGGGCGGCTCGGCGTGCGGATGCGCTTTGAGCCAAAGGATGCTGCACAACTGCAGAAGGAATATGTGACCGCGCGCGCCCAAGCGTTGGCGCTGCAGGCGGCCGGTGCAGTTCTGGCCGCAGAGCAAGGCAAGGCCGCCGCAGACTTTCAGGTGGCCATCTGGCCGCAGAACCTTGTCGAGTTCCTGCAACGCCGGTTGACGGCTTTGTTTACGGTCAATGCTTATGTGCTTGACCCTGCCGCCTGTGTTGAACCAGAGCATGGCAAGGCCAAACCGCAGGCAATCAATGGAAGCGATCCGATCGACGGCAACCCATTTCGTGGGCTCATCCGCATTGACGAAATCAGTGCCCAGCGCGGTTTCGGCATGCCCGGTGAGGACAACACCGAGGACGCCACCGTCACCGTCAGCGGATCGCGGAAGCTGTCAGCCCAACTCCGCCAGTACTACACTCGCCATCTCGATCCCTGCGAGAACCCGGACGCGGAAGACCTCCTTGCGCTCAAGGCAATCGAAGAAGCTCAACAAGCCTTCAACTTACGGCTGAACGACGGTTTCAAGAGCCCGCTCAAGGAGATGCACAAGCTCGGCTATCCGGGTGTCACGGATCCGAGACTGAACATTTCGACACGGTTACACCCCGTTGAAGGGTTGAACCACAATGCGGCTGTGCAGTTCGTCGTGCCAATCCATGACGGGGAAAAATCTACCGACCTGTGTCTTCCGGAGGACTCCAACGGGTTGGGCTACCAGAACCTCATTTCCATGGTTTTTCGTCTCATGGCGTTTCGCGACAGTTGGATGCGGGTTGGCAAGGCAAAGCATAAGGCTGCCGACGACACGATCATTCCACCCTTGCATTTGGTGCTGATCGAAGAGCCCGAAGTGCATCTTCACACCCAGGTCCAGCAAGTTTTCATCCGCCAGGCGCACAAGATTTTACGCAACCACCCCGACCTCGGCATGAGCCCGAATTTTGTGACGCAGATGGTGGTCAGCACCCATTCCAGCCACGTCGCTCACGAGTGCGACTTTGGCTCGCTTCGCTATTTCCGGCGTCTACCAGGCGGCGGCAAAACCATCCCGACTTCCTGTGTTGTCAATCTGGAAAACGCGTTTGGTGACGCCCCGGACACCGAGCGTTTTGTAACACGCTACCTGCGCGTCACCCACTGCGACCTGTTCTTTGCCGACGCGGCCATCCTGATTGAGGGGCCGGCCGAACGCATCCTCGTACCGAACTTTGTGCACTTCCACCCGGAGTTCGGAAAGCTCAAGGAGAGCTACATCACTTGGCTTGAGATCGGCGGCAGCCATGCCCACAAGATGCGCAGTTTGATCGAAAAAATCGGGCTCACTACGCTGGTCATCACCGACAT
>CAZOMI010000157.1:0-1898 GCA_964580925.1 uncultured Methyloversatilis sp. | reverse complement strand
AGCAGATAACTTGGCCCGACCCCGGTCGCGGCACTGTAAACAGACAACATAACTAGTACACTGTAAAACATAATACTTCGCATATTGAGCAAAATTGTTATTGTCGTCCTCTTAAAACAGACGACGCTCGAATCAAACTGAAACGACTGTATCCGAATCTTTAGGATATACACTGTACTAGTGCCTGAACGGAAATTCGCTATGAATCCAAATGTCAGTTGGATTCTTTAATATCAACGAGTTACGTGATCAACGTATGCCATACTTTCTCATTTTTTCATGTTTTTCGGGGTACGCATCCAGGCCTGTTGTCTGTCACTATGATGCATTTAGTGTATAACATGCTGAAATCAAGGAATATCGCTGGCAATTATTCCGTTTCCTCGACATCCCCACAATATTTGCCAAACAGCCCCTTTTCTGATAAAGTAATACATAATCTTCTTAATGTTGAAGTTGTGTGCATTACTTTATCAGGAGGACGGTTATGCCCTCAGGTGCCAAGACTATCGAACGTCTTATTTCCCTTTTCTCGGAGCAGCCATGCTGGATGATCGCACCACTTGCCGTCGAACTGCGGTATTCTATTCCATCGGTCCGGCGTTTCCTGACCGAGGCTGGATACTTCAGCAGTTTCACCCACAATGGGGGTTGGTACACACTTTGTTCGATCCCGCAATTCGGCCAGGATGGCCTATGGTTCTACCGCGACATCGGCTTCTCGCATGCTGGCAGTCTGACCAAGACCTTGATCGAGCTGGTCATGCGCAGTCCGATTGGCATGACCGCGGAAGAGCTTGGCGAGAAGCTCCGATGCCGATGCCATTCCATTCTGGTTCAGTTGTGCCGGCATGGGAGACTCGAGCGGCAGAGGCTGGGACGCGCCCACGTCTATCTTGCCGTCGATTCCCAGACCGCCGCCACCCAACGCCAAGCCAGGCAGAGCTTGCCTGCGGCCCAGATTCCAGCGGAGATCGCGGTTTTGATCTTGGCGGAGTTCATCCGAAATCCCGACTCCAGCTTCGAGCAACTGGCTACCGCGATCGTGTGCGGCAAGGGCTTTACCGTCGATGTGACGCAGATCGAAAGGCTCTTTGCGCAGCATGGGCTAAAAAAAACGATGCAAACTGCGGCGCCAAAGCCTTACGGGCGTTGAGTCTGAGCCTCGACCAACTGTCGCGGGAGATATTGCCATCTGCCCTGTTTCCGCAACCACCTATTCTCCGGTTCGCCCCAGAAAGGGACGAATGCCTCTGCGGCGGACGGCTTGTCGTGCAGAAGACACGGCGTAAGACCGTATTGAGCCTGACAGGCCCGTTTATCGCCCATGAGACTGTGCGGCAATGCCAGAGCTGTAAGCGCTCCGCAGGTTCCGGTACGCTGCTTCGTCTGGTTTCGAGTCGTTGCAATGTAGCCTACGATGTCTTGGTCCATGTTGGCCAAGCCCTTTTTCAACGGCATCGCACCAGTGAGGAAGTCCGTGCCGAGCTGGCTTTCCGCAATGTGCACATTAGCGTCTCCGAAGTTGCCTATCTGGGGCGTAAGTTCGTAATGTATCTGGCTGTCGGGCACCGCCAGGCAACGCCGCGGATTCGCCAAGCGATGAGACTTTCAGGAGGATACGTCCTTCATCTCGACGCAACCCACGATGGCGATGCGCCGGCATTGATGACAGGCATGGACAGCCTCAGCAGCATCGTGCTGGCCAACGTTAAGTTGCCGAGCGAGAACGCTGACCACATTGTTCCTTTCCTGCGCAAGCTCGCAGCCGACTACGGCCCCCCGCGGGCCTGCGTCCACGACATGGGGCTCGGCATTTGCAAGGCGGTGGCCGAGGTCTTTCCCGGCATACAGCGAGCTGCGCAAGCGCCTGCGTAACCACGCGGCCAGCTCACGGC
>CAZOMI010000156.1:0-1978 GCA_964580925.1 uncultured Methyloversatilis sp. | reverse complement strand
CGGAAACGATGGCTTCGCCCTTGTACTTGTCGTGGTTCACGCCGTACACGAACATCGGGGTGTCGTCCTTGGAAGGAGCGGACTGCACGACCTTCTTGGCGCCGGCGGTAATGTGCGCCTGGCAGGATTCGGTGGTCAGGAAGAAACCGGTGCAGTCGATGACGATGTCGGCGCCGACTTCGTTCCACTTCAGGTTGGCCGGATCTTTTTCGGCGGTCAGGCGGATTTTCTTGCCGTTAACCACCATGTTGCTACCGTCCACGGCGATGTCGCCGTTGAAGCGGCCATGCACCGAGTCGTACTTGAGCATGTAGGCCAGGTAATCGGGTTCGAGCAGGTCGTTGATGGCGACGATTTCGATGCCCGGGAAATCCTTGGCGACAGCGCGGAACACCATGCGGCCGATACGGCCGAAGCCGTTGATACCAACTTTGATTGCCATAGTTATTGCTCCTTAAGAGGATTAGAAAAACGATGAACCACGGGAAACACGGGGGAGTTAACTCTTTCAGCCCCGAGTTCCCCGTGCGCCCCGTGGTTTAAAGAATGCCTTTCACGGTGTTGACGACATTTTCCACGGTGAAGCCGAAGTGCTTGAACAGCTCGCCCGCCGGAGCGGATTCGCCGAAGCTGTGCATGCCGACCACGGCGCCCTCGCCAACGTACTTATACCAGCCGTCGGTGATGCCCGCTTCGATGGCCACGCGCTTGACGCCCTTGGGCAGCACGCTGTCCTTGTAGGCCTGATCCTGGCGGTCGAAGGCGTTGGTGGAAGGCATCGACACCACACGGGTGGCCACGCCCTGCTCGTCCAGCACCTTCTTGGCGTCGAGCGCCAGTTGCACTTCCGAGCCGGTGGCGATCAGCACCACCTTGGGATTGGCTGCGTCGGCGAGCACGTAGGCGCCCTTGGCGATGGCGGCGATCTGCGCATCGCTGCGCTTCTGGAAATTGAGGTTCTGGCGCGACAGGATGAGGCTGGTCGGGCCGTTCTTCTTCTCCACGCCCTGCACCCAGGCCACGGCGGTTTCCAGGGTATCGCAGGGACGCCATACGTCCATGTTGGGGATCATGCGCAACGTAGCGGTCTGCTCGACCGGCTGGTGGGTCGGGCCGTCTTCGCCGAGGCCGATGGAATCGTGGGTGAACACGTAGATCACGCGCTGTTTCATCAAGGCCGACATGCGCAGAGCGTTGCGGGCGTATTCGGAGAACATCAGGAAGGTGCCGCCGAAAGGCAGCACGCCGCCGTGCAGCGCCATGCCGTTCATGATGTGCGACATGCCGAATTCGCGCACGCCGTAGCTGATGTAGTTGCCGGTAGACTTGCCGTGGACGTGGTGGGAACCCGTCCAGTTGGTCAGGTTGGAGCCGGTGAGGTCGGCGGAACCGCCGAGGAACTCGGGCAGCGCCGGAGCCAGGCCGTTGATGGCGATTTGCGAAGCCTTGCGGGTGGCGACGGTTTCGCCCTTGTCGTTGATCGCCTTGATGAAGCCGGCGACATGCTCTTTCCACGCGGCGGGCAATTCACCGGCCATGCGGCGCTTGAACTCGGCGGCTTCCTGGGGGAAGGCTTTTTCGTATTCGGCGAACTTGTTGTTCCACAGCGCTTCCAGCCCCTGTCCCTTGGTGCGGCAATCCCAGCCTTCGTAAACGTCGGCGGGGACTTCAAAGGGTGGGTAGTTCCAGCCGATGTTGGCGCGGGTGGCGGCGATTTCGGCATCGCCCAGGGCGGCGCCGTGCACGTCGTGGGTGCCTTCCTTGTTGGGGGAACCCTTGCCGATGATGGTCTTGCAGCAAATCAGGGTGGGCTTGTCGGTGCTCTTCTTCGCCAGTTGCACGGCGGCATCGACCGCCACCGAGTCATGGCCGTCGACGTTGGGAATGACGTGCCAGCCGTAGGCCTCGAAACGCTTGGCGGTATCGTCGGTGTACCAGCCCTCGATATGGCCGTCGATGGAAATGCCGTTGTCGTCCC
>CAZOMI010000155.1:0-2191 GCA_964580925.1 uncultured Methyloversatilis sp. | reverse complement strand
TGCGAAAGGCGGCCTGAGTTGCAAAAGCGTGTCCAGACAATCGGAGCCGGTACAGCAGCATCATTGACTGGCGAGTCGAGAAAACCGGCTGCCTTGCCCAGGGCGTCGGCAAAGTCGACGGGTGAAAGAATGCGCTCCTGCTGGTCCACGCCAAGGGATTTGACGATGATGTCCTGGAGGCCAGCATCGCTGTAGGCCATCTCATCGAAAGCGATCGACAGGCCATGCAAGGGCTGCGGCGCTCCTGGCGACTGCGTGAGAATGGTGGCCACGGCGCTGGTATCAACTCCGCCGCTGACCAGCGCGCAATAGTTGCCCCCGGCCTTCTGCCGGATGTGAACCGCATCCTTGATCGTCGCCTGGAGCTCCGCGCGCAGTTCGTGCGGCGGCGTCCGGAAATCTTCGCGAATCTCGTGCAGCCGCCAGTAATCGTGCTGATGGAATTTGCCATTCTCCCAGACCAAGACGTGACCGGGCCGCAGCGCAAAGACATTCTTGAACATCGTGCGCGGCGGGCTCAAGGCCTTGACGCCGAAATACGCATCCACCGATGCGGGATCGATGCAACCATCGACCAGGCCCGAGGCCAGCACAGCCGCAGCCGTGCTGGCGAAGACAATGCCGTCACTGACTGGCGAATAATAGATCGACCGGCAGCCGGCGTGGTCGCGAAGCAGATACAGCATCCGTTCTCCGCGGTGCCACAGTGCTGCCGTATAGGCACCATTTGTGGCGCGCGGAAAGTCACTGCCAGTGCGCAACATGTGCTCGATGAGGACGCCCGGTACGGCATCCGTTTGCGAGATGCCAGGATCGCGATCATTCAGTCCGGGGGCATCATAGATTTCGCCTTCCATGACGGCCCACAAACCGCGCGCCGTGTCGCCGAACACCTGCTCGCCGACCAGAGCGACATTGGGTCCCGTCTCACCATTCCCGGTTACGGTTGGCGCAATGTCGGTCCTGCCCCGAAATCCCATCGCCGCAACCATGCGGCCGATGATGTCCCTTGCTGCTGTTTCCCCAACTGACCCCACCACGCCTGCAATGTACCCCATTGCTGCCTCCTTTCGGCGTTCGATTCGCAGCCTACGCCAGCCGCCAGTCCGGTACCTTGGCGCGTAGCCATTGCTCCAGCATCATCAGAATCCACACCATCTCGCCGTAGTAGCCAGGATGCGCCGGCAGATGGACAGACAGCAATTTGTCGATGAAACCGGCGCGCATCACGCCACCTTCGGCGAAACGGTGCGGCGAATCGCCAGCCAACCTGCCCAGCCCTGCATGGCGGACCGTCCAGACGCCGAAGGACAGGACAAAGTCATGCTTCTTCTTGGTGATAATCTCGTCGGGCAGGAAACCGCGCAGTGCTTCCTTGAAGAACCAGCGCAACTTGACACCGCGCGCTTTGTCCACGCTTTCAATGATTATAAGTATAGCGACACTGGAGAAGGAATCTGTTCTTGGCCGCATTCTGCGGTAAATCAGATGGAACGACGGCATAGAGAATCCGCACTTAAAAACCGTTGCGACTACAATTCCGCGCCATCGATCATGACCCACTGGTCGGGTGCGGTGTATAGTATGATCCGGCAACCATAATGTCATATATCACGGATGTGGGGCAGAACGACCCAGACGAGTGCCAGACGTGGGGTTACTGTTGATACACCGACACACTCACATATTCGCGCATGCAAGATCGGATGCCTACGGACCTGTGCTTGCCGTGGAACTGCAGAACGAATGCACTCTGCCCTTGTATCGCAGGTACCCACCATTCCACAAACGCTAATACGGGCACCGCACCATGACGAATCGTCCCGAATTGGCGAACTACGCCAAGTATCCGGCGGCGAACTGGTTCAGGATGCATGCTCTGCGGACTTGCCTGAAACCGCAGGGGTTCGGTTGCCTCGATCTTTTCGATCTGGCGCATCCGGGTGGCAAGGGCCTGGCCGCGCTTCTCGTGCCAAGCATGCAGCCCGGCTTGCCGCCCTTGCAGTTGATTGTCCACCTACTTGCCCCTATACCGTGCTGGTGTCGTAAAGTCTTCAACAAATAACTGCCATATATGAATTGACAAATGGTAACTACTCACGCAGTCAGCCATAGGGCTGAAGGGCCGCTTGATCATGCTCAGCCGATCAAGCGAAGCGAGGCAGGGGAGGATTGCCCTTGAATGCCAAGA
>CAZOMI010000154.1:0-2314 GCA_964580925.1 uncultured Methyloversatilis sp. | reverse complement strand
TGATCGACGCCGCGTTCATTATCGGTACCGGTATCGCCCTCTGGTACACCACCGCAAACCCGTTCATCAAATAAACGGCGCCCCTTCAAGGAAAATTGAATTTCAGTGAAGGCTGACCTTCTGGCCAAGCCGTAACTAACAGGAGCGATAACCGTGAATCTGAACGCAACACTCTTCGCACAGTTCACTGTGTTTTTCATCCTGGCGTGGTTCACGATGAAATTCGTGTGGCCGCCCATCATGAAGGCGCTTGACGAACGCGCGTCCAGGATCGCCGACGGTCTGGCGGCGGCGGACCGGGCGAAAACCGATCTGGCGCTGGCCGAACGCCGCGCCACCGACGAGCTGCGCAAGGCGCGCGAGACGGCCAACGAGCTGCGGGGTGGCGCCGAGCGCCAGGGTGCGCAGATCCTTGAAGAAGCGCGTGCCGAGGCGAATCGCATCATTGCCGCCGCGCGTATCGCCGCCGAGGGCGAGGCCGAGGTTGCCGCGCAACGTGCCAGGGAGACTCTGCGTGACCAAGTGGCTTTGCTGGCCGTCGCCGGTGCCGAGCAGATTCTCCGCAAGGAGATCAATGCCGCCGCCCACGCCGACTTGCTCAATCAGCTGAAAGCGGAGCTCTAAATAATGACCCCCCACGCTTATATCCGT
This sequence comes from uncultured Methyloversatilis sp., assembly GCA_964580925.1. GTDB lineage: Bacteria > Pseudomonadota > Gammaproteobacteria > Burkholderiales > Rhodocyclaceae > Sulfuricystis. Next base: position 1,663 of record CAZOMI010000154.1, on the reverse strand, counting down.
TCGTTGCATCCCGCAGGGTGGCTTGGCCTCCCTTGGGGCGGCCCGGCGGGAGGCTGACCATGGCCGAGAACGTCACCGTCGCGCGACCTTATGCCGAAGCCGCTTTCGAGCTGGCCAAGGCAGGTGGCGCATTGGCTGCCTGGCAAACCGCGTTGGAGCGCATGGCAGCCGTGTCCGCCGATGAGCTGATGCTTGCGTGCGTGGCTGATCCACGGATCGCCCCGGCCGCCTTGGCCGAGCTTTTTCTCGGCGTAGCTGGCGAGCTGAACGAAGAGCAGCGCAATTTCGCCAGCGTCCTGGTCGACAATCGTCGCCTTGGGGTACTGCCGGAAATCAGCGCCCTGTACGGCGAACTCAAAAATGCGCTTGAAGGCACGCATGACGCCGTGATCAGCTCGGCTTTTCCGCTGGATGCAGCGCAGCTTTCCAAACTGGTGGCCGACCTTGAAGCAAAGCTCGGCTACAAGATCGAGGCGACCGTCGAACTTGCGCCGGAGCTAATTGGTGGTGTACGCATCGCCCTGGGTGACCAGGTTATCGATGCTTCCGTGCGTGGCAAATTGAATGCCATGGCGGTTTCGCTCAAGAACTAAATGGCCCCCCACGCTCATAAATTCACTTCGCTGCCCCCCACCGGGGGGCGCTGTCTCTCTTGGGACGGCCCGGCGAGAAACAGGAGTTTTCAATGAACCTCAACCCCTCAGAAATCAGCGAACTGATCAAGAGCCGGATCCAGAACATGCAGCTTGCCCCCACCGCCCGCAACGAGGGTACGGTGGTGACGGTGACCGACGGCATCTGCCGTGTCCACGGCCTGGCCGACGTCATGCAAGGCGAAATGCTTGAATTCCCCGGCGACACCTTCGGCCTTGCGCTGAATCTCGAGCGCGACTCCGTCGGCGCCGTGGTGCTGGGCGAATACGAGCACATCACGGAAGGCGACACGGTCAAATGTACCGGCCGCATTCTTGAAGTACCCGTCGGCCCAGAGTTGATCGGCCGCGTGGTGAACTCCCTGGGTGAGCCCATCGACGGCAAGGGCCCGATCGAAGCCAAACTCACCGACAAGATCGAAAAGGTCGCGCCGGGCGTGATCTGGCGGAAGTCGGTGTCGCAGCCGGTGCAGACCGGCCTCAAGGCCATTGACGCCATGGTGCCGATCGGCCGCGGCCAGCGCGAGCTGATCATCGGTGACCGCCAGACCGGCAAGACCGCGGTGGCCATCGACACGATCATCAACCAGAAGGGCAAGGACCTGATCTGCATCTACGTCGCCATCGGCCAGAAAGCCTCGACCGTGGTCAACGTGGTGCGCAAGCTCGAAGAGTACGGCGCGATGGATTACACCATCGTCGTGGCCGCCACCGCTTCCGAGTCCGCCGCGATGCAGTTCATCGCGCCCTACTCCGGCTGCACGATGGGCGAATACTTCCGCGACCGCGGCCAGGACGCCCTGATCATTTATGACGACTTGACCAAGCAGGCCTGGGCCTATCGCCAGATCTCGCTGCTGCTGCGTCGTCCGCCCGGACGCGAAGCCTATCCCGGCGACGTGTTCTATCTGCATTCCCGCTTGCTGGAGCGCGCCGCCAAGATGAGCGAGTCGCACGGTTCGGGTTCGCTGACGGCGCTGCCGGTCATCGAGACGCAGGCCAACGACGTG
>CAZOMI010000153.1:0-2358 GCA_964580925.1 uncultured Methyloversatilis sp. | reverse complement strand
ACCGTTTCGGACAATTCCTTGATCGTCACATCCTCTCCGACACCGATGTTCACCACCGGCGGCATGAAATCTCCCTCACCCTGCCCTCTCCCAGAGGGAGAGGGTAAGCATTTGGTGCCGCTGCCCAGCAGGGTCTGGTATTTCTCGTCCGGCAGGTTCATCAGGAAGACACAGGCATCGGCCATGTCGTCGCTGTAGAGGAATTCCCGCCGCGGGGTGCCGCTGCCCCAGACGGTGACGGTCGGGGCGTTGTTGATCTTTGCTTCGTGGAACTTGCGGATCAGTGCCGGGATGACGTGGCTGTTTTCCGGGTGGTAATTGTCGCCGGGGCCGTAGAGGTTGGTGGGCATTACGGCGAGGTATTGGGCGCCGTATTGCCGGTTGTAGCTCCAGCACATTTCGATGCCGGCGATCTTGGCCAGGGCGTAGGGGCGGTTGGTGGGTTCGAGCGGGCCGGTGAGGAGGTATTCTTCTTTCATCGGCTGCGGGGCGAGCTTGGGGTAGATGCAACTGGAGCCGAGGAACATCAGGCGCTTGACCTTGTTCAAGTAGGCAGCATGGATGATGTTGGTCTGGATGGCGAGGTTGTCGCGGATGAATTCGGCGGGGTAGGCGTTGTTGGCGTGGATGCCGCCGACCCTGGCGGCGGCGAGGAAGACGTAGTCGGGTTTCTGCTGGGCGAAGAATGCTTCGACGTCGGCTTGGCGGGTCAGGTCGAGTTCGGCGTGGGTGCGGGTGATGAGGTCGGCGTAGCCCTGCGCTTGCAGGTTGCGCATGAGGGCGGAGCCGACGAGGCCGCGGTGGCCGGCGATGTAGATTTTGGCGTCAGGGTTCATGGGCAATCAAAGTCGGGGTTGGTGGGATGAAATGCCCCGCATGGGGTACGGCACTCAGGGAGGTGGTCACAGTTTGTGGCCACATACCATCAACCCCGCAGGGCGACCCCGCCTCAAACACCGTTGTCATTACTCACGAAGCCCTTGCGGACGATGTAAGCCATGATGTCGGCAAAGGTTGCGATGACATATTCAGCTTCCGCCACGACCAGATTCAACCTTTCAATTCGGAGACTTGCCTCCTCGGGGTAGTGGTGCGAGAACTTGTTGCGGAGAATCGCCGCGGTACCAAAATCTTCCGCCGACTGGATGGCACCGAGTTTTTCCATCAGGCGTGTTTTGTCGCGGTTCGATTTGTCGCTCAGGTCCTCCTGCTCCACGTAGGCGATTCCTCTGAATATTTGATCCTGAATCATGGCAACGCATTGCGAATAGCGCAGGATCAAGGCATCGATGGACTCTTCCTGATCGTCGGTCAGTGCCTCGGCGCGCGCCAGGGTAATCGGAAAAATCTCCCGGTTCTTGTTAAGGGAATAGGTCAGTTTTTGAATGCGCTGCCCACAGGCAGCGATATTGGCGAGCAGGATGTTCAGTTCGTTGCTCACAGCGGGGCGCCTTGCTTGGCAATGACATGAATGGGTTTCTCGACTTCTCCGGGTCGCCGGATCAACAGGTCCACCTTTGCGTCGCACAGCTCCGTTAGCCGATATTCGAGCGCCAGCGAGGTCTTGAGATCGATCGGCTGGCTGGCTTCAAGGTAGATGTCGATGTCGCCACCGCGCCTGGAGTCGTCGGCACGGGAACCAAACAGCCAGATCCGTCCATTGGGATCGGCGCCATATAGCGTGCGGCACACTACATCAAGTTCGTGGGGGTTAAGTCTCATCGTTGGTTTGCTCCCGGGTCGGCAAAGCAGATTTTAGGGGCAGAGTTCATGCCGTCAGTCATCTTTTACAAGCATCCAGTCTGTCGCGCCATGCAAGGCAATTCCAGGGATCTCAGGCCGTGCAGCCACGACGCGTCGAGTTCGGCGTGGGTGAGCGTGATGAGGTTGGCGTAGCCCTGGCCTTGCAGCTTGCGCATGAGGGCGGAGCCGACGAGGCCGCGGTGACCGGCGATGTGGATTTTGGCGTCGAGGTTCATTTTTTGTTCAGACGACTCTTGCCCGGCGACGGCAAATAATTCTCACCGCTGACTACGGTCTTCCCCGTTTTGCTCTCCAGCGCCAGTCGCGCACTTTTCGCAATGCGGCCGCCGGTCTGTGCCGCGGACTCATTTTCTTCCATGCCAGTGGCACACCCACTCTCGGCAATCTGACGAGTCGAAAGTTCCGCCAGTGCGGTAAAGATCAACTCCGCTTCGCTCATATGGTCGCGGAGATTTTGGGTCTTGAGACCCTTTAACTCCTTGTGCGCTTTCACGCTCACGCCCGACCATTCCTGATGAATAATGTTGGTGAGAATGGCGAATTCCTCGCCTTTTTTGATGTCGTGATCGCTCCAGTAATCGGTCAGCTTGTTGC
>CAZOMI010000152.1:0-2420 GCA_964580925.1 uncultured Methyloversatilis sp. | reverse complement strand
TTCATCTTGACGTAGAGTTCGGTGTGCTGCTCGGCCTGGCCGGAAATGATCAGCGGCGTGCGCGCTTCATCTATGAGGATCGAATCGACCTCGTCAACAATGGCGAAATTGAGCTTGCGCTGCACCCGCTCGTTGGCGGCATAGACCATGTTGTCGCGCAGATAGTCGAAGCCGAATTCGCCGTTGGTGCCGTAGGTGATATCGGCGGCATAGGCAGCCTGTTTGGCAGCATGATCCATCTGGGCGAGATTGCAGCCGACTGCCAGGCCGAGGAAACGGTAGATACGCCCCATCCATTCGGCATCACGGCTGGCGAGGTATTCGTTCACCGTCACCACATGCACGCCTTTTCCGGACAGCGCATTCAAATACGCGGGCAGGGTCGCCATCAGCGTCTTGCCTTCGCCGGTGCGCATCTCGGCAATCTTGTTGCTATTCAGCACCATGCCGCCGATCAACTGCACATCGAAATGCCGCATGCCCAGCACCCGGCGCGATGCTTCGCGCACCACGGCGAAGGCCTCCGGTAACAGCTGGTCGAGGCTCTCTCCCTGCTCCACGCGCGCCCTGAGGGCGGGGGTCATATCTGCCAGAGCGGCATCACTCAACGCCTCCATCTGGCTTTCGAGTGAATTGATACGAGCAATGTTGGCTGAATAAGTACGCAACAAACGGTCGTTGCGGCTACCGAAAATCTTCTTGAGAAAACCGGAAAAAATCATGGGGAAGTCACGCCTTGAGGACTTGGGCGCATTGAACCTGAACGTTCTGCACCAAAGAGCGGGATATTATCACGGGGGGGTAACCCCCCTTGCCTCCCGGAGCTGAAGTTTGTTACCGCGGGAAGTTACGGACGCCGCGTCAACTGAGCACCATCGCGACCCAGAAAACGCATTGGATTCTGGGCTACACCACCCACCCTCACCTCGAAGTGCAAGTGTGGCCCGGTCGACCGGCCGGTTGAGCCGACCACGGCAATGCGCTGGCCGCGCTTGACGAACTCACCCGGTTTGACAAAAACCTGCTGGGCATGCGCGTAGCGTGTGATCAGGTTATTGCCATGGTCGATATCAACCATGTTGCCGTATTGCGGATGGCGCTCCGCCACCTGAACAATACCGGCAGCCGCTGCCAGAATCGGGGTGCCAGGTTCGGCGATGAAATCGATACCTTCATGCATCGCCGTCTGGTTGGTAAACGGGTCTGGGCGCCAGCCGAAGTTGGAAGTCGGGATTGCCGTGGGTACCGGCAGCGCTGTTGGCAACAGGTTCTTGCGTATACGGTCTTCGAACAAGCGGTTTTCAAGCACAGCCAGAGTATCGCTGCGCACCTCCACCTGTCGCGACATTTCGTCGAGAGCCCGCTTCAGGTCATCTTGAGTCAGGTTATCCGGTCGCGTCAATGGACCGCCACGACCATCGGTTCCGGCCTTGGCGGGCTGGGCCGTTTTGCTTTCATTCGACTTGACTCCGGCCAGGCCGGCAATCCGCTCGCCAAGCGAATCGAGTTGCATCAACTGGCCCTGCATCTGGCCGAGCCGCGACGCCATGTTGGCGAGGTTCTCGCGTACCATTTCCTGAGTTTTGCCCGTCTCCTCAAGGCTGATGGTACGCAACAATTCCTGCAATGCCGGCATGCGGATTTCCGCAGCGTGACGCACGGTCAGATAAGAAAGCAAGGAAGACAAAGTCAGAACTGCCGCAATCAGACCGGCAGCAATCAACGCCAGGCGGCCGCTGGTCAGCGAAATGCTGCGGGCGGTTGCCATCCGGTTGGAGACCAGAATAATATGCACGTGTTTACTCCCTTTCCGCTTCCCGGCCTGCCGACATCGCATCGATCCGGGGAACACGCAAAACCTTCATGACATTCCCGAACAGCCGCGGTACTCTAAAAGACTTTCTCACTGCAACCGATGCCGTTGCCCGGCTATCCGAGCAGTCAGTTCGTCTTCAGCGCCTGCAAGCCTTGCTCGACGCTGCACTACCGGCCCATCTTTCACCGGGTGCGCACATCGCCAACCTCAAGCGGGGCAAAGTCGTTATCCACGCCGACAGCGGCGCGGTCGCGGTCAAGCTGAGGCAACTGGCACCACGGCTCGCCGAGGGTTTTAATCAACAGGGGCAGGAGGTTACCGGAATCGAAGTGCGGGTGCAACCCCGGCGGCGACTTTCGGCCAGTGCACGCCCGAAGACCCCAAAAGTACTAGGCGAGCGGTCGAAGCAGGCACTTACATCACTGGCTAGCGGGCTTGAAGAGGACTCCCCGATACGGCGTGCCGTGGAGAAACTGTTGAAAAACGCCTGAGGTGGAATAGTCGGCTCTGGCGAGACGGCATTCAAGCCATCACAGCATAACTATCAACCGAGCCTCTTGCAAAACATCGATTGCACGCTGTTTTTTCGCGGCACGAGGCGAAA
>CAZOMI010000151.1:0-2438 GCA_964580925.1 uncultured Methyloversatilis sp. | reverse complement strand
TCGGTGCACTTGTCGGGGTCGATGATGTAAATCTCGTCACCCTGCGAAATCGCGTTGTTCGGGCACTCGGGCTCGCACACGTCGCAATTGATGCATTCGTCGGTGATGATCAGGGCCATTGCTGTATTTCCTCTCGCTTGCCAATTATTGAATATCTGTCTGCTGCTGAATTTTTCCCGTCAGCCGTTCGGCGACCAGCGGGGCAACGAACTGGGAAACATCGCCACCCAGCAGCGCGATTTCCCTGACCATCGTCGCCGAGATGAACATGTATTGTTCGCCCGGCGTGAGAAACAAGGTTTCGACATCGGGATGCAGCCGGCGGTTCATGCCGGCCATCTGAAATTCGTATTCGAAGTCGGAGGCGGCACGCAGGCCGCGCACAATGACCCGCGCATTGCGCTCGCGCAGGAAATTCATCAGTAATCCGGTGAAGCCGACCACCTTGACGTTCGGCAGATCATGCGTGAGCGCACGCGCCATCTCGACGCGCTCTTCCAGCGAAAAGATCGGTCGCTTGCTGCGGCTGTCGGCAATGCCGACGACGACATGGGCAAACAGCCGCGCGGCGCGGCGCACCAAATCTTCATGGCCCCGCGTGAAGGGGTCGAAGGTGCCCGGATAGACAGCGATGCCGTTATTCATTTGTGTTTTTCAGCAAATGATAAAAAACCTGACCAGCCTTGCCCTGCTTCAGCGTCCGCCAATCCCCAAGTGTCTCGATGCGATACTCGGCCTCCGCGTATACCCACATGCCGGGCCTTACCAGCCCCGGCAGGAGCGGCGCCACTTTTTCCAGCCAGCCCTGCCGATACGGCGGATCGAGCAGGACCAGATCGTAGCACTCGCCCTGTTGCGACGCAGCGGTCGCGAATTCTAGCGCATCGGCGCGTACCGGCCGCAGCCGGTCGGCACCGAAGGTCGCGGCATTTTCCTTCAGGCGGGCAAAGGCAGCGGCGTCACGTTCGACCAGGGTGACCGATGCCGCCCCGCGCGAGGCGCATTCGATGCCCAGAATGCCACTGCCGGCAAAGAGATCGAGACAGCGCCAGCCGGTGAGATCCTGCCCCAGCCAGTTGAACAGCGTTTCGCGCACGCGATCCGGCGTCGGCCGGATTAGCCCCCCCCTCCCGGCCTCCCCTTGCGGGGAGGTGACGGGGGTTCGCCGCTGGCGCGGCTCCATATTTGTGGCTGCCATCCTTGAGGCGGCCCGGCGGATGGCCGGGTCCGGCACGTCAATGACCTGAACGAGCCGGCTGCGCCATTCGCCGCCGGTGATACGGATTTTATTCATGGTGCGGGCTATACCGCCGAAGCAATGTCCGTCAGCGCAAAATCCCCACCCTTGAATAGCAATGGCTCGTTGCGCTGCTTTGCCAATGCATAGGAAAAACAGTCGCCGTAATCGAGGCCGGCAGGATGACGGCCCTTGCCATAGCGCACCCATCCGGCGAATGCGGCCTCCGCAAGCGTGCGATCCACCGGCATGACTTCAATACGAAGATCATCGATGAAGCGCGTCAGTTCCCGGTAGCCCGCCTCGCCACTCCGCGTGGTGGCCACCATCGCCGTTTCCAGCCAGATGGGGGCAGCCATGCGTAAGGCCGTGGCTGAGCCGAGGGCCTCGGCGTACTGCGCCGCATCATCTTCCAGCAATAAAACCGCGAGCAGAGCCGAAGTATCGACGACGAGTGACCCCATCACCGCGGCAAGCCATCGACATCGTAGCCCATCAGTTCGTCGGCACTGCGGCCGTCGAGTACGGGCAGGCTGGCAAAGTGTTGCGCTTTCGCGATCACTTCTGTGGCGGACAAGCGCGGTTTCCCATTCAAGTCGCCCGCCATGGCACGTTCGATGAGTGCGATCGTTTCGCGGTTGACCGAGCGGTGATGCGCATCCGCCAACTGCTTGAGCTGTTGATGCAGTTCATCGGGGAGTCCGCGTATTGTCAAATCCGCCATTGCGTCACCTGTCGACTGGCATCAGAATGCCATCATTGTGATGGCTTATTGGTGGCAAAGCAAGTGCGTATCAATAAAAGTCGGCGCTGGTGGGGCGGCGGATTTGTGCCCACTCCAGCCATTCAAGGCCACGCCTTTTCAACGCCAGCCATCTGCCAAATCAGTCTTCATCTTGCTCCCTGCCGCGTCCTTTTTCGCGCTCTCGCTCTCGCTCTCGCCCGCGCCCCGGCATCCGAATGTCGTGCTCATCGGCGCTGCGATGGCATTCAACGCAATTCTTGAAGTCGCGGATTCCTTCTTCGATGTGCTCGCGCCTGATCTTCTCGGGTGAGTGCTCATGGCAGCCATAGCAAGTGTAGCGGCTGTAGTCGTTACGCAGGTGACAGGTTGCGCATTTCACATTGTGATCTCGATCCAGAACAAAATACTTGTCGTGATCGAAGGTCGCGGGCACCCATTTCTCCTGGGTATGGCACT
>CAZOMI010000150.1:0-2598 GCA_964580925.1 uncultured Methyloversatilis sp. | reverse complement strand
GGATCAGCGCGAAGTGCCCGAGTTCGGGCGTCATTTCTTTTGCACCTTCTGCGCCTGATCCACTGCATGTTGTGCCTCGGGAGGCATGTAGTTCTCGTCGTGCTTGGCCAGGACTTCGGTTGCGGCAAATACACCGTCGCCCCCCAGCCGGCCCTGGACCACGGCACCCTTGCCGTCACGGAACAGGTCGGGAAGTATCCCGGTGTAGGCGACCGGAATGTCCTTGGCCGTGTCGGTGATGATGAAGTGAACCGTCATGTCCTTGCGCTTCACCGACCCTTCCTTGACCAGGCCGCCGATGCGGAATGCCTTGCCCTGCGGCGATTTGCCGGCAGCGACTTCGGAAGGCGTCACGTAGAGCGCGATATTGCTGTCCAGGGCATTCAAAGTCAGAACGGCGGCAAGGGCAAGCGAGGCGAGGCCGCCGAGAATCAGGGCGATGCGTTTCTGTCTGGGTTTCATTGGGTCTTCTGCTGGAGATCGAGTTCGTCGGCAAGGCGCTCGCGGGCTATGCTGCCGCGAACTTCGCTAAGACGTCGCCGGGCGAGTAAAGGTTCCGCGACCATCAACAATACGCAGGCGCCGAAGCTGCCCCAGACATAGAGCGCGTAACCGCCCATGGCGAAAAACTCGCCGATGCTATTCCACTGCATGCTTCACCCATTCCGTGTGTCGCTCGCGTTCGAGCATGATGGCGCGCACCCGCATCAGCGCGACGGCGATCGAGTACATCCAGAAGGCCAGCGCCATCAGCAGCATGCCCCAGAGCATGGTCTGCGCCATCGACGGTGCCTTGTTGAGGTTGATCGTCGAGCCCTGGTGCAGGGTATTCCACCACTTCACCGAGAAGTAGATGATCGGGATATTCACAACCCCTACCAGGGCCAGGATGGCTCCCGCCTTGTCGGCGCGGCGCGGGTCGTCGATGGCCGCCTGCAGCGCCATGAAGCCCAGGTAGAGGAAGAACAGGATCAGCTCCGACGTCAGCCGCGCATCCCACACCCACCACGCCCCCCACATCGGCTTGCCCCACAGGGCGCCGGTCCATAGCGACAGCGCCGCCATCAGGGCTCCCGTGGGAGCCAGTGCCTGCGCCATCATGCTGGAGACGCGGGTGTTGAGGGCCAGGCCGAGTCCGGCCCAGAACGCCATCACGAGGTAGATGAACATCGACATCCACGACGCCGGCACATGAACGAAGATGATGCGGTAGCCCTCGCCCTGCTGCGCATCGGTCGGGGCGACGAAAAACGAAATCCACAATCCGGCGATGCCGAAAATCACGGCAGCCGCCCAGAACCACGGAATCATCCGGCCTGCGAGCGGATAGAAGCTCTGCGGGCTCGCGTACTTGAACCAGTGAATAAGAGACTGTCTCACTCCAACGCAATCCTCAAAGCAGCCGTGGTTGCCCAGGGCGCAAAAAATACAGCCACCGCCAACATTGCCGCCAGCAAGGACAGGTGCCCTCCTGCATCGAGCCCGGCGACATGCGCTTCCACCGCCCCGGCGCCGAAGATCAGCGCCGGAATGTAGAGCGGCAACACCAGCAGCGCCAGCAACACGCCACCACCACGCACGCCCAAGGTCAGCGCCGCACCGATTGCACCGATCAACGACAACAGGGGCGTACCCAGCAGCAATGCCAGTGTGAGAATGCCCAGTGCGGATGCGTCGAGGTCGAACTGCAGGCCGAGCACCGGCGCCAGAAGCACCAGGGGCAAACCGCACAGCAACCAGTGAGCCAGTATTTTACCGGCAACCAGCAGTCCCAAGGGGGAAGGCGACAAGGCCATCTGCTCGAGCGTGCCATCCACATGGTCCGCCGCGAACAGGCGCGGCAATCCGAGCAGGGTTGCCAGAAGGGCCGCAACCCACAGGATACCGGGAGCGATCTTCTTCAGGAGTACCGGCTCGGGGCCTATTCCCAAGGGAAACAGGCTGGTGACGATGACGAAAAAAAACACCGCGGTCAGCACCTCGCTCTTGCGCCGCAGTGCCAGCAGAACGTCGCGGCGTACCGTGGCAACCAGCGGATTCATAGTACCAGTGACCTGCCGCCGGGCACGGGTAGCGGCTGATGGCTGGTCAGTACTGCCATGCCGCCCCTCGCCAGGTGTTCGGCAATCAGTTCGCCCAGAAGTTTGACGGCGGCAACGTCGAGCGCATTGAAAGCTTCGTCAAGCACCCACAGGATTGCAGGCCGCGTCAGCAGCCGCGCCAGCAGTACGCGCCGCTTCTGGCCGGCCGACAGTACTCGCACCGGCAGATCCTCGCGCCCGCGCAGTCCGAGCCGGATCAGGGCGGCGAGCGATTGGCGTTCGTCGAGTGCAATGCCGTCGAGCGCCGCCGCCAGGCGCAAGTTTTCGAGCGGGGTGAGATCTTCCTTGACCGCCGCGTGGTGGCCGAGGTAGATCAGGTCGCGACGAAATTCCAGAGACGGCGCTGGTTCGTTGCGCCAGCGAATCTCGCCGGCATCAGCAGGAGAAAGGCCGACCATCAGGCGCATCAGGCTGGTCTTGCCGGCACCGTTCTCGCCTTGTACGTGCAACCATTCCCCGGCATCCAGCGAGAAGCTGACGTCGGTGAACAGGCGGC
>CAZOMI010000149.1:0-2628 GCA_964580925.1 uncultured Methyloversatilis sp. | reverse complement strand
ACCGTTTCGGACAATTCCTTGATCGTCACATCCTCTCCGACACCGATGTTCACCAGCGGCGGCATAAAGACGCCCGTCCTGGCCTCGTCGCTGCCCAGCAGTGTCTGGTATTTTTCGTCCGGCAGGTTCATCAGGAAGACGCAGGCATCGGCCATGTCTTCGCTGTAGAGGAATTCCCGCCGCGGGGTGCCGCTGCCCCAGACGGTGACGGTCGGGGCGTTGTTGATCTTTGCTTCGTGGAACTTGCGGATCAGTGCCGGGATGACGTGGCTGTTTTCGGGGTGGTAGTTGTCACCGGGGCCGTAGAGGTTGGTGGGCATCACGGCGAGGTATTGCGTGCCGTATTGCCGGTTGTAGCTCCAGCACATTTCGATGCCGGCGATCTTGGCGAGGGCGTAGGGGCGGTTGGTGGGTTCGAGCGGGCCGGTGAGCAGATATTCTTCTTTCATCGGCTGCGGGGCGAGTTTGGGGTAGATGCAACTGGAGCCGAGGAACATCAGGCGCTTGACCTGGTTCTGCCAGGCGGCGTGGATGATGTTGGTCTGGATGGCGAGGTTGTCGCGGATGAATTCGGCGGGGTAGGCGTTGTTGGCGTGGATGCCGCCGACCCTGGCGGCGGCGAGGAAGACGTAGTCGGGTTTTTCCTGGGCAAAAAAAGCTTCGACGTCGGCCTGGCGGGTGAGGTCGAGTTCGACGTGGGTGCGGGTGATGAGATTGGCGTAGCCCTGCGCTTGCAGGTTGCGCATGAGGGCGGAACCGACGAGGCCGCGGTGACCGGCGATGTAGATTTTGGCGTCAGGAGTCATAGGCAAGCAAAGTCGGCGCTGGTGGGACAAAGTGCCCCGCAGCGGGTATGAAATACCCCGCATGGGGTACGGCGCTCCACCGAGAACGAAGCACAGGGACAACCGCTACAAACATTTTCCCAGCGCGCTTTTTTCGATCAGGAAGGCAAGCAACTTGTGCTTGATCGTTTCGGCTCGTGACTGAAGTTGCCGGTAGGTGTCGAGCTTGCGCAGGCCGCCTTGCGCTTCAGCTGCAACGAGTGCTGTCATGGCTCTTTCCCGCCGTCTCTGCCATCAGGTTTAACCGGCATAAATTCAGCGCGCATTGCATCAACGAATGTTTCTGCCTGCTCCACCATTTCTTGGGCGTCATCGAATTCAACTGAGTCGCCCTTGTAATCCGCGACAAGGCGAATTTCCTCGGCACGTTTCAAGAGGCGCCCGAGTTCTTTGGGGATTGGACCATTCTTGACGAGATGCAGGCCAAACGCGGCAATTAAGCCACCATGTGTCTTGCCAATATCGGGCCGCACTGGTGCGCCCGATACCAATAACGCTGCACGCGCAGCATCGAACATGGCGTAGTAGGCTCGGTTGCAAGCGCCGTCGACGTCGTTCAAGCCAATCAGGACGCGCGCCGATGCACAGGCGCGTAAGGCTTTTGAAATCAACGCCTCTGGTGTTAGCTCGCCACTCATAGCCGAATTCCTTCCTCGGCGATATTTTTCAACAACAGGGGATTCGAGAAGGTTTCTGGATGCTCCCATTCATCCATCCATACCGGCAATGGAGAAATATTGATCCCCGTCTCTAGCAACACGTCAAAAGCCACATCGGCCATTGCAAGTTTTGTCGGCAGAAATCGTTGGTGCTCTCCACGCAGAAGTATGGCTACATCGGCATCGCTGTCTGTATGGTGCGTTTGCCGCGCGCGGCTCCCGTACAAGATAGCGCCAACCATGTCGTACTGACTGGCTATGCGCTGAAGGAACAGGCTGGTGGCGCGTTGGGTATCGATATCGGGATGTTTGGGTTTCATCGTCAGTTATCCTTTTCCATGGATACCCGAGGTTACCGCACCCGCCAGAATCACAGCCTTCATATGCGCTTCTCCCCACAACTGAAATTCTGATATGCCAATGCCAGGCCCATCGCCAACGAGGTGGCTGGCCGCCACCCAAAATTTTGCAGGCGCCTGACATCCATCAGCTCCCTCGGCGTCCCATCGGGCTTGGTGGCATCGAAAGCGATCTCGCCGGTATAGCCAACCACGCTCCTGATGGTTTCGGCCAGCTCCTTGATGGTCACATCCGTCCCGGTGCCAATATTCACCAGCGGCGGCTCGAACCTGCCCGTCTTCGCCTCGTCGCTGCCCAGCAGGGTCTGGCATTTCTCGTCCGGCAGGCTCGTCAGGAAGACACAGGCATCGGCCATGTCGTCGCTGTAGAGGAATTCCCGCCGCGGGGTGGTACCCAGGTCAGGCAGCGCATCAGCTCGCATCTTCAAGTCCTTGAACACGGGTAGCCATGCGCGACCGTACATCGACGAGAACCTGAACGCCTTGCAAGGCAGCAATCAGTGCCTCTAACAGGTCTTCGGTAGATTCCATGTATTCGTGGATTAAACGGTTGCGCAATTCGCGTAATTCAATCCAGGCCTGCGCCGATTCTATCCAGCCCAGTTTTTCGGCACGTAACAGGTTGTCAAGCTGGGTTCCTGTTTTTTCAAGGTTGGCGCGTAACAGTTGCGGCAGCAACTTATCACCCAGCGTGTCTTGCAGCCGCCCGTATCGCAACACAAAGGCATCCAGCATCTCGCTGCGATCATCGCTGTGTTCCAATGA
>CAZOMI010000148.1:0-2660 GCA_964580925.1 uncultured Methyloversatilis sp. | reverse complement strand
TGTCACCGACCGCCCCAATAGAGCCATTCCAGGATCGGCGTAATGGAGCCAGTCGATGATCGGCGTAATGGAGCCACGCCGGGATCGCCTTAATGGAGCCACTTCAAGATCGGCCTAATGGAGCCACGCTGGCATCCTGAGGACAGTCTTCCCGTGGTGATCCTGCCGACCTGAGAACGGATCTCGAACTCCCCCCAGCCGCTACCCTCCTTGGTTTTTGCCAGGAGGCGGCAATGAGCAAGAGGAGATTCGAGATGTACCAGTACCGACAAGTCCTGCTGCGGATGCGGCAGGGCGATTCTGACCGCGAGATCGCCCGCGCCAAGATGATGGGTCGTCCCAAGGCCGGCGCGTTGCGCGTGGTGGCGCTTGAGCACGGCTGGCTCGATACCGCCACTCCGCTGCCCGATGACGAGGCGCTGGCGGCGGTGTTTGCCGGCGCGCCGCGGCCGACGCCGTGCGTTTCCACGCTGGAACCGTTCCGAGCGCAGATCGAGCGTTGGCTCGAAGCCGGCACCCAGGGCACGACCATCCATGCGGCGCTGTGTCGCAACCATGGCTTCGCCGGCAGCTATTCGGCGGTGCGCCGATTCGTGCAGGCGTATTCGGCCGCGCTGCCGCCCACGACCACGATGCGCTTGGACTTCGCGCCGGGCGATGCCGTGCAAGTGGATTTCGGCGCCGGACCGATCGTGCCCCACCCGCGCACCGGCGAAGCGCTCAAGACCTGGATCTTCGTGATGACCCTGTGCTGGTCGCGACACCAGTACGCCGAGCTGGTGCTCGACCAGACGGTGGCGACCTGGCTCGGTTGCCATCGCCGCGCCTTCGAGTGGTTCGGCGGCGTGCCGGCCCGGATCATCATCGACAACCCCAAGTGCGCGATCACCCGCGCCTGTTACGCCGACCCCACCGTGCAGCGCGCCTATGCCGAGTGCGCCGAAGGCTACGGCTTCAAGATCAGTCCGTGCCCGCCGCGCGATCCGCAGAAGAAGGGCATCGTCGAGGCCGGCGTGAAGTACGTCAAACGCTCGTTCGTGCCGACCCGGGAGTTCCGTGATCTGAACGATGGCAACCGGCAATTGCGCGACTGGCTGCTCGGCCAGGCGGGCGTGCGCTGTCATGGCACCACCCGCGAGCAACCGCTGCAACGCTTTGCCGATACCGAGAAGTCGCTGCTGCAACCGCTGCCCGCCGTGCCGCCGGAGCTGGTGGTGTGGGCGCAAGTGAGTGTGCACAGCGATGCCCATGTCCAGTTCGAGAAGGCGCTGTACTCGGTGCCCTTCCGGCTGCTCGGTCAACGCCTGTGGCTCAAGGCCGGCCCGGCGACGATCCACGTGTTCCAGGACCATCAACTCATCGCCAGCCATCCCCGCGCCCTGGCGCCGGGCCAGCGCTCGACCGTGCGCGATCATCTTCCGCCCGAGGCGCTGGCCTGGTCCTTGGCCGATCCGCAGTACTGCCTGACCGCGGCCGAGCGCATCGGCCGCCATTGCCGGATCGTGATCGAGCGCTTGTTCGCCGACCGCGTACTCGACAACCTGCGCGCCGCGCAAGGTGTCATCGGCCTGGCCAAGAAGCATGGCAGTGCCCGCGTGGAAGCCGCCTGCCAACGGGCCATCGAGTTCGACGATCACCGCTACCGCACGATCAAGACCATTCTTGCCCGCGGTCTCGACCAATCCGTGCCCACGACCACGGCCGAGGCCGTGGTCGATCTGTACCGTCGCGGCGGGCGCTTCTGCCGCGATGCCTCCGACCTGATCCACTGACCCAAGGAACCGGCATGAACCCGATCCCCGAGCTGACTCCCGCCCTCAAACAACTGCGCCTGTCCGGCATCCTCGACTCGCTCGATGTCCGCAACCGGCAGGCCATCGATGGCCAGCTGGCCTACACTGACTTTCTGGCGCTGCTGATTCAAGATGAGGTGGCGCGGCGCGAACAGAAGAAGTTCGTCTCGCGCGTGCGTCGCGCCAGTTTTCGTGCCGCCAAGACGCTCGAAGGCTTCGACTTCGAGCGCCTGCCGGGCGTCAACCGCAGCCAGATCGCCGATCTGGCCGCCGGGCGCTACCTCGACGAGAAGGCCCCGGTGTTGATCGTCGGTCCCTGCGGCACCGGCAAAAGCCACCTGGCGCAAGCACTCGGCCATTGCGCGGTGCGCCAGGGTCGCGATGTGTTGTTCACCAGCCAAAGCCAACTGACCAGCAGCCTCCACGCCGCCCGCGCCATCGGTGCCTACGAACGAAAGCTGCAAACGCTCGCCCGCATCGATCTGCTGATCATCGATGACTTCGGGCTCAAGCCGCTGCGTGCCCCGCACGATGAGGATTTTCACGAATTGATCGCCGAACGTTACGAACGCGCCAGCACCCTCGTCACCAGCAACCTGGACTTCGCCGAATGGGGCGATGCCTTCCCGACCAACAAGATGCTGGGCGCCGCCACCCTCGACCGCCTGCGTCACGGCGCCTATCGCATCGTGCTCGACGGGGCCAGCTACCGCATCCCGCGGCCAGCGCCGGAATCGTCCAAATCAGCCATTGCCAAACCCCCGAAAAACCCCACAAACTGACCCCCGTTCGAGACCCGTTTCCAGGCGCCTGCAAGTGGCTCCATTAGGCCGATCATGGGTGGCTCCAATAGGGCGGTCGGTGACA
>CAZOMI010000147.1:0-2809 GCA_964580925.1 uncultured Methyloversatilis sp. | reverse complement strand
GGCTGGCGCCGCGTGCCGCGTTTGCTTGGGGCGGCCCGGCGCAAACGCTGCGGTGTATTTCACGTTAAGCGCTTTTGTTTTACTGCTCCTGTTCTGGGCCAACCTCGCCTGGGCCGGCGCGCAGCAATACGAACCGCTCGCCGCCAGCGTGCAGGCCGCCCTCCATGCCGCCGTGTCGGATCAAGCTTCCCCCGAGCCACGCTTCGACACCATCGGGGAAAAGATCGACTGGTTGACCGAAATGTCGCGGCGACTGGAAAAACGCATCCCCGACCGGCGGGCGCGCCATGAATTTCTCAGGACGGTGCACTACGAAGCCAGCCGCGCCGGGCTCGATCCGCAACTGGTGCTGGGGCTGATCCAGGTGGAGAGTGGCTTTCGCAAGCATGCGGTGTCTTCGGCCGGCGCACGCGGCTACATGCAAGTGATGCCATTCTGGGTCAAGGTCATTGGCAAGCCCGACCACAACCTGTTTCACCTGCGCACCAACCTGCGCTTCGGCTGCACCATCCTGCGCCATTATCTCGACATCGAAAAGGGCGACCTGTTTCGCGCCCTCGGCCGCTACAACGGCAGTCTCGGCCGCCCCGAATATCCTGACATGGTGCGCGCGGCCTGGGAAAGGCAGTGGGCCTGGGCGCCACAACGGCTGGCGGAGCGCTGATGTCGCAGCAGAGTTCTGCCAGCGCCGTACCCGCTGCGGGGCATTTCATCCCGCCAACGCCGACTTTTGATAGCATCTCCCTCGTCATTCACCACCCATCTGGAGCTCGCAATGCCTACCGCTGACATCGACGCCATGCCCGTTGCAGAAAAACTGAAGCTGATGGAAATGCTCTGGGGCTAGCTGTGCGTTCTATCTACCGTAGGCGTGGAATCCCCTGCGTGGCATGGCGAGGTGCTTGAGGAGCGGCTGCGCCGCCTTGCCAGCCGGGAAGAAACCGTAGCACCCTGGCAGGAAGCCAAGGAACGTATCCGCGCCCAAATCAAGGCGCATTGATGCAAATCAGGATCGCCCGTGCGGCAGAAACCGATCAGCTGAAAGGCTTTGCGTTCTACGAAGCGATATTCGGGATATTCGGGGTCTCGGATATTCAGGAATATTCGGGGTCTCGCGATATTCGGGGTCTGATATTCGGGGTCTGACCCCGGTTTTCCGTTTGACCCCGGTTTTCCGTTCCGCGCTGGCGGCGAAAAGCGGCTACGACGCCCTCCGGGTCGGGCAAGGCACGACCACCAGCACACCGCCCGCGGCAGCATCGCCATCGCCGGCGACCTCAATATAGAAAGCTGGCAAGTCACCGGTCAAGACCAGAGCAAGCAACAAAGCCTTGGCGGCCTGATGAAAACCGCAATGTCGCAACTAAAGTTTGAAAGGTATGATGTGCGCCGTCGCACTTTGCCAACAAACAAAGTCCCGAGGGAGAATACGTATGAAAATTCGCATCGCCTTGCTCTGTGCTGCCCTGCTGGCCGCCCCGCTGGCCTCTGCCAAGCCCTTCAAGTGGTCGAGTGCCAGCGATATCCCCACGTGGGACATCCACTCCCAGAACAATGCGCTGGGCAACGGCGTGCATGCTGCCGTGTACGAGTCGCTGGTCTATTACAACAGCAAGAGCTTCAAGGCCGAACCGATGCTCGCCACAGCCTGGAAACCGATTTCGCCCACCCAGATGCGCTTCAGCCTGCGGACGGGCGTCAAGTTCCATGACGGCGCGCCCTTCACCGCCGACGACGCCGTGTTCTCGATCCAGCGTGCGATGCACAAGAACTCCAACTACGCGATCTTCACCCAGGCTATCGATCGCGTGGTCAAGGTGGATGCCAACACCATCGACATCTTCACCAAGGACCCCAACCCGGTGCTGCTCAACCAGCTGACCGAGCTGCGCATGATGAGCAAGGCCTGGGCGGAGAAGAACAACTCCGCCGCGCCGATGGACATCAAGACCAAGGAAGAGAACTTCGCGCACCGCAACGCCAACGGCACGGGCCCCTTCATGCTCAAGGAATGGCAGCCCGACCAGAAGATGGTGCTGGCGGCCAATCCGGACTGGTGGGCCAGGAAAGACGCCAATGTCACGGAAATCATTTACACCCCGGTCAAATCTGCTGCCACGCGCATGGCGGCCCTGCTTTCCGGCGAGATCGACTTCGTTCTCGATCCCAGCCCGCAGGATCTTGACCGCATTCGCGCCAATCGCGACCTGAAAGTACTCGATGGCGTCGAAAACCGTACCATCTTCTTCGGCATGGACCAGTTCCGCGACGAGCTGCCCGGCAGCAATATCAAGGGCAAGAACCCGCTCAAGGACCAGCGCGTGCGCAAGGCGCTCTATCAGGCCATCGACATCAACACGATCGCCCGCGTCACGCTGCGCGGGCTTGGTCAGCCGACCGGAGCACTGGTCGCGCCGCAGGTGACCGGCTGGACCGAGGCGGTCCACAAGCGCCACCCCTACGATGTCGCCGCCGCGCAGAAACTGCTTGCGGAGGCCGGCTACAAGGACGGCTTCGAAGTCGATTTCGCCTGCCCGAACAACCGCTACATCAACGACGAGCAGATCTGCCAGGCCGTCACCGCGATGTGGGCGAAGATCGGCGTCAAGGCCAAGCTGCGCACCCAGCCGCTGGCGACCTATTTCCCGATGATCCAGCGCTACGAAGCCAGCATCTACATGCTGGGCTGGGGCGTGCCGACCTTCGATGCCTTGTACAGCCTGCAGTCGCTGGTGCGCTCGGTGGGCGCGGGCGGCGACGGCAACTACAACGTCGGCCGCTACAGCAACCCGCAGATGGACGCGCTGGT
>CAZOMI010000146.1:0-2810 GCA_964580925.1 uncultured Methyloversatilis sp. | reverse complement strand
GGCCGGATTCAGGTTGTTGAAGCCGCCGGGAAACAGGTTGGTGTCGACCGGCGCCAGCTTGAAGCCGGCGTTGCGCAGGTCGACCGAACTGTAGAAGGGCGGCGTGTGCTCCAGCCACTGCGTGCGCAGCCAGCGTTCGACCGTGGTGTCGTTGTCCAGGATGCGCCGTTCGAGTTCAAGCAGCGGGCCGGTCAGCGCGGTGGTGAGATGTGGGACCATAGGTCAGGGGATGGCGACGAGTGAATGCATTGTAGTAGTCCGGAGATCACCCGACGATGAGTGGCGAGTAGATTTGATTGTCTCAGATGTGGCCACTGAGACTCAGGCGGCGATGAAGCCCGGCAACCTGGATGCCTTCATATCAAAGGTCGCCGTGGCCCGGCATCCCAGTCTTCGGTTGCGGGCGCCGATCAGGCAATCGGCAAAATCGGCGGCGCTGTCCTTCCAGACAAAAATGGCTTGCTCTACTGCCGATTCATCCTCAAATTGCACATCGGTCGAATCCAGCAAACCCGAGACGGCTTCGATGATCTGATGCTTCGGCACCGCATATCGACTGCGCAGCACACATTCCGTTTCCAGGAGAACCAACTGACTAACGAATACGCGACGGCCTGCCGCTGCTTCACGCCTGATCAGTCGGCGCGCCTTCTCGAACTGAATGTCTTCGTCGCGAACCAGAAAACGAACGAGGACGTTGGTGTCGATGCCGAGCATCAGGGCGACAAGCGCTCAACAGGAACCAGCTTGCGGCCCTTCTTGTGCAGCATGCCGGCAAGTTCGGTAACGCTCTTGCTCTTGACGCGCATGACCACGGTGGAGTCATGCATCAAGGTGAAGGTCATCCGGTCGCCGGGTTTCATGCCCAGACTATCCCGGATTTCCTTGGGAATTGTAGTCTGGCCCTTGCTCGTGAGCGTGGCATCGGTTGGCATCGCAAACTCCTTTTTTTCCTTACCGTAGCAAGTATAGTAAGGATTTATGGAAATGGCAATTGCCGGCGCCTGGCTTTTCCAGACTTACACCAGACCCTTGACCGCAAACTCGGCGAAGGCCTCCGGCAACAGGGCCTGCTCGATGCTGCGCTGGGAGAACAGGAAGCGGCCGTCGCAGACGAAGCCGAGCTCACTCCAGTCGACGTCGTTGAGCATGTCCGCCAGGCGCTGCAGGTCGGCCGGCGACAGCGTCGTGCGATGGGGGAACAAGGCCATTACTGCACCGTCGTAGTTGTTGCAGGGATGGAGGAAGAAGGGCCGCGGATTGCGCGTCTTGCTGTTGACGTAAATGCGCGGCGCATCGGAAACATGGTGGCGGCGTCCCCACTTCCACCAGTTGTTCTCGTCGAAGCGCGTCACGCGCCTCGCCAGCAGGCGTTGCTTGAACTGTTCCAGCCAGGGCAGCGGGCCTTCGCGGTCGAGCCAGATCATGCGCCGCGTGGCGCCGGTCTGGGCGGTCTTCGAGCAGACGAAATCGGCATTGGCGAATTCCTCGTTGCTGAAGATGTCGTCGGCACCGGACACCGCGCCGACCTTGACGGCGAACACGCTGGCCAGCGGCAGGCTGTAGATGCCGCGGGTGAACATCAACTGGCCGCCGGACAGCGCCATGCGCCGGCCGTCCTTCAGGCGGTGGCTGGCATCGCCTTTTTCGAAACGCCAGATGGCGCAGTTGGGCGCCGCGCCGTGGAATATCTTCGCGTCGCCGAGGTCCTCGAAATCGGTGATGCTGCCCTGGTCGCAGAGCCAGGTGTTGAGCCGCCCGGCGCCCGTGGCCTTGAGGAAATCGCGCGGGGTGATGAGGATCAGCTCGCCGCGCGGCGCGAGATGCCGCACGCATTTCTCGATGAAATGCAGGTAGAGGTTGGCATGGCCGTCGAGCAGGCCGGAACCGAGGCGCACTGCCGTTTCCGGCAGGATGTCGCGCGCCTTGACGTAGGGCGGGTTGCCGATGACGGTGGCGAATTTCTCGCTCTCGGGATAGGCAAAGAAATCGAGGTTCAAGGCGCCCGGCGGGCAGTGCGTCGGATCGAGTTCGATGGCCACGCAGCCGGGCAGCCGGGCGGAAAACGCCCCGTCGCCGCAGGCCGGGTCGAGCACCCGGCCGTGGTTGCGACGCAAGGCCAGCATGCGCTCGACGATTTCGGGCGGGGTGAAGACCTGGCCGTAACGGGCGATGTCGCGGGCGGCGGCCCCGTTCAGAACGTCCCTATCACCCACATCGGCACGCGCAGGCCGGCGTCCTTGGAATCCTGGCGCACCCACTGGCCGTCGCCGCTGTTGTCGAGCAGGTAGTAGGACACGCCGTGCGGCGGCGTGACCTTGAGCATGTAGAGCTTGCCGCCGATGCGGAATTCCTCGACCTTGTCGGTGCCGCGCTTGGTGATGGTGACCTGCGGCTCCAGCGACTCGTTGAGCGACCCGGCGGGCGGCGGTGGCGGCTCGGGTATCGGCTCCAGCTTGGGCGGCCGGGTCTGCGCGGCAACATTCAGCGCAAGGGCGGAAAGAAACAAAACGATCAGGCGGCGCATGGCATGTCCTCAGGGATGGGGCCGTTGCAGCGGAAACCCCGCTGCGACAGACCCTTGCTGCCAGTTTATCAAAGGTTAAGCAGCAATTCGTGCTCTTCCGGCTGGGGCCCGAAACCGCGCGTCTCGTAGTGATCGAAGATAGCCGCCACCACGCGCTCCGGTTCGTCGATGACCTGCAGCAGGTCGATGTCTTCGGGACGGATCATGCCCTCGGCCACCAGCCGTTCGCGGAACCAGTCGAGCAGGCCCGCCCAGAATTCGCTGCCGACCAGGATCAGGGGAA
>CAZOMI010000145.1:0-2820 GCA_964580925.1 uncultured Methyloversatilis sp. | reverse complement strand
CCGCCGCAGGTAGATGAGGCTGGTGCATTCATCGAACCAGGCGAGCACGAATCCGCTATGGTCACAAAATTCAGTTGGATTTGGCCATCTTTTCAGGCCTGCCGAGCGACCGAACTATCTGATCGGGAAGTGTTGGCAGTTTCATGAGTGCTCGAAATCCCGGGAGTATGCGGTCGGTATCGGCCAGCAATTCCTCGGCACCGGCTAGATGCACTGTTCCCAATTCAGCGAACAGTTCCTCGAGACTGGCTTTCCCGTCGAGGAGGATCTTCATATAGTCGGGATTGTCCAGGTTCTTGATCAAAGGTGTATCGGCGAGCATTGCCTGCAGCGCGCGACCCATGGAATCGTTGCCCGTCTTGCGACGGTGCTCATGCCTTTCATCTCGAAAGAAGTGCTCGAGCATGTTGTTGGTGCGTTGAGGGTAGATAGTGACCGGCCCGTTGGGAGTGTCCACCGTGATGGGGTCGGCAAAGAGCTTATCCCGGTACTTGTCGATCTGCTCGGCCATTTTGATGCACAGCGGGTCCGCTGCCAACTTCGGGTCGTTGTGGAGCTCTTTGCGAAACCTCTCGACACCCTCGCGGATGGTGGACATGGCCACGGCTGTGCCTTCATCATTGAGGCCGTTGGTTCCATCGATCAGCGCAATACGCATGGCCTTGCGCAACCGGTCGAAGACTACAGAGCGCCAACGCAGCTCCTCTACCGCCTGGCATGGCGCCGAGTCATTGCCGACATACGATACCTCGCATGCCAGCTTGAAGATGGCTTGTTTCTCATCGGGCTTTTCGTCGATTAGAAGCGAATCGAGCAGTTCCGGTAAACGACGGTAGAGATCGAACAGACGCTCTGCAAAGTCAAAGAGCGGGCGATCGAAGGGGAAGCCATAGCCGTCCCCGATGTGCTTGCCGTGCAATGCCCAGAGGGTGAGAGAATAGGTGGCGGCTACGGGCATGAGGCTGGTATCCTCCGCTGGACCGGCATCCTTGATGGTCTTTGCCAGCGTTGCGCATCGGGAGCCCAGCCCCGCCAAGCATTGCCGTGCCTCGCGTGCCAGCGTGTGCAATCGGGTACTGGTGGCATGGCTTCGCAGACGGGATCTCGGCTCCGCATAGGCTGGCTCGAGGAAGTCCTTGCCAATGTCGCGGAGGAAGTGAAATTGGCAGATGAAATCGAGTACATCGGGAAAGACCTCCGCAATAGCCTTCGGGATGCCACTGCCCATGTCGTGAACGCAGGCCCTCGGGGCTCCATAGTCGGACTTTAGCTTTCGCAGGAAGGGAACGATGTAGTCGGCATGTTCACTTGGCAATTTCACGTTGGCGAGTACGATTTCGCTCAGACCGTCCATTCCCGTCATCAGTGCCGGAGCATCCCCTTCGTGCATGGCATCGATGTGGAGTATATAGCCGCCGGCCATCTCCATCGCCTGACGAATGCGGGGTGTTGCCATCTTATGGGCTAAGGCCAGGTATGTGATGAACTTGCGGCCGAGGTAATCGATTTCGGAGGTGGAAAGCCGCACATTGCGGGCAATCAACTCGGCACGGACTTCATGCGCGTTGCGATGTCTGCGAAACAGCGCCTGTCCCACGAAGACCAGGACATCGTAGGCGACATTGCAGCAACCGGCAACCAGCCGGAGCAAAGTCTCGGAATGAAAGGTGCGGGAGCAGACAGCACATTGAGCCACCGTCTCGCAGGCGATGAACGGTCCGATCATGGTGAAAACCTTCTTGCGCCGTGTCTTTTGCACGAGAAGGCCCGCCCCGCAGGGGCAGGTATTCGTTTCCGGAGCGAACCGCACGACCGGCGGTTCGGGAAACAGCACGGAGGGCAAGGTTTCCCGTGACAGTCGGCAAAGAGAGCCATTCAATGCCTTCAAGGCTTTGGCACCGCAGTTTGGATCGTTTTTTTTAAACCGTGCCGATCGAAGAGCTTCTCGATCTGAGCGGCCTTGACGCTGACGCCCATTTTGCGGGAGACCGCCTTGGCCAGTTGCTCGAAGCTGGAGTCGGGATTGCGGATAAACTCCGCCAGAATCAGGACCGCAATTTCCGCTGGAGGCTGTGCTACCGACAGGCCTTGGACGCTCTGGCGTTGAAGAGCCGCAATGTCGGGATCGAGGGCAGGGTAAACGTGAGAGTGTCCGATCTTCTGGCGTTGAAGTCTGCCTTGTCGGCACAACTGAACGAGAACCGAATGGCACCTGCATCGGAGCTTTGCCCCGAGCTGCTCCGCAGTCATGCCTGCCACACTGCGCGTGGCGAGATCCACCAAGGTGTTGGCGAGGCTGCCCGCACGTGAGAAGCCGATATCGGTGTGGAACCACAATCTGTCCTGGCCGAAGCGGGGGATCGAGCGAAGCGTGTACCAACCTCCGTTGTGGGTGAAGCTGCTGTAGTATCCGAGTTGCGCAAGAAAACGCCGAACGGATGGAATCGAATAACTCAGTTCGGCAGCCAGGGGCTCGATCCTCCAGCATGGCTGCTCGAGGAAAAGGGCGGAGAGGCGTTCTCTTGGTTTTGAATCGATCGGCATGACGGGCTCCCGATAAAGTATTGCATACAACCGAATATTGTGGCAAATGATGCAATACTTTATCAAAAAGAATGGGGTTTGCCAAGCCCGGCCAAGGCACAGGCAAGTGAGAGAGTATCGGATATTGGCTTTGTATTCGGCATGTTGTGCTTCATTATATCACGATGGCCGAGGGAGACCGTCAAGAGTCCGCTTTTACAAAACTGTGGTCAAGTATGGCATGTTGAGTCGTGCGATCCGTTGCCAGTCAACGATCCAACCGAATTTTGGGTTCAT
>CAZOMI010000144.1:0-2859 GCA_964580925.1 uncultured Methyloversatilis sp. | reverse complement strand
TCCCTCTCCCCCTGGCCAACCTCAGAATTTACACCACGTCCGTGGACTCTAACCGCAGGCTGGCATCGACAAGCCGACGATGCCGCGCCCATCTCGAGCCGATTCTGCTGGCAGAATGTTGCGCGCTAGGGTTCCGGCCCCCACACGGTTACGGGCGTCAGGGCTTGAAGGGCTTTCCCGACTGCTATCTCAAGCCGCGCGGCGTCGAGATGAGCGAGGTACGCCTCCTCGACTACACGGCCATCGGCCACGCGCTGCACGTGCAGGTAGAGCACCTTGTCCTTTTGTTTGACGGCGAACCGTACGCATTCATCGCCAGTGCCGAGCAGTGGCTGCGGCTCGCCACGGGCAAGCTGACCACGACGAAAACAGTCCAGGCACGCCTTGAGCGCCGCCAGCGCTTCGAGGCTTGAACAGGGGTATCCCATGAAGCTCGCTTGGACGCGCGTCCACCGCCGCTTTCCAAGCTTCTCGTCCGAGACGCCGGCGGCGATGGCCAGTTTGAAGCCGTCTTTGTCGTACGTGAGCGACATCTACACTCCTACCTTCCCAGCTACCGCCGCGGGTTCCAAAGGTTCAACCATTGCTCTTCGGTCACGTCCTTATCCAGCAAATACGACTTCCGCTCGAAGTGTAGCCGCGTGTCCCATGGGGCGTGCCGCAGATTGAAGTAGCGGGCGCTAAGCGACGGCGCATTCTGCACGATGTGCCTGCTCACTCGGCGCCAAATCCACGCCTCAAGCTCTTGTGCCTGCTGCCGTGCATCGAACGCGTATCGCGCAAAATGGTGGAAGCTACGGGCAGCGGCGTTGACGAGGCGAAGCTTGTGCTCCGGCGTGGCGTCGGAGGCCAGCGCCGCGCGCACGCTCTCTTTGACCCGCGGCACTGCGGCGTCATTCATCCCAACGTGCAGCAAGCCGTCGGCTACATGCGCTTGCCAAGCGAGAACCTCCGCCGCCTGCTCGCGGAGGTCGGTCCATATCGCGCGGGCCTCATCCAAAGGCTTCGCGGCCATGAGCCAGCAGCCGTCTTCGGCCCACATCAAGCCCGCGCGGTATTCGCGGGCGACCTTCAGCGTAGCCTCGGCCGCATGCCGCCAAACCAAGCTACCCAGGACGTATCGGGCGAATCCGGCGCGCAGCGTGTTCCCTGTGGCGTGTCCGAGCAGCTCCTGTGCCTGACCGACGAAGGTCTCGTCAGCGATACCTGCTGCCAGCGCTCCGGGCGCTACCTGTGCAGTAGCCCAGTCGTAGCCGACCTTCCCGAGCCAGTACCGATGAAAGCGGTTCGCTTCGATACGCATCCAGCTTGTTACGACGCCTGGGCTCCACCAAGGCCGCCAGTAGCCCTGGGCACGGTTCGAGATCGGCGCAAGTACGAGCCAGGTCGCGTAGAGGTCCTTGAAGACGTCGGCTATCTCGAGCTGCTTCCTGTTTGAACGCGGCATGTAGCGCTCGACAAGCGCGCCGGCCACGTTCTGGAAGCTGTCGCGTTCGAGATATCGAATCAGATCGTGATGTCGGCCGGCGAGGGCAAGGGAGCGCTGCGCCCGGCGTACAAGCGCAACGTCCCCGGGCCCGGGGCGCTGGTATTCCTTGACGATGCCCACGGCTACTTTCCGGCACCGGCCTCGGCAGCCTGCTTCGCCAGCGCCTTGTCGTCGGCGGCAAGTTCCTTCTCCGCTGCGGCGAGCTGCGTATTCAGCCATTCCGTAAACTCGGGCTGCAAACGGAAGTCCCAGCCCTTCGCCTGGCAAGCCTTCTTGACCGCTTCGTAGCGGGCGCGGACCGGCACGGTAATCTTGATGTTTAGCTGCTTCTCCGCTCTGGGCGATTTCTTGACGATAGCCATCCAGTACCTCGGTTGCTGTTAAAGGTTGCGGGAAAGGGGGGCCATGAAAACACGTCTGTTCGCCCCAGAGAAATCCGTCAAACGAAAATATGGGGGGGCACCCAAAATATTGGTCGCCTCACTGTGGCCCGGCGTGATGTGGCTAACGCATTCGACGCCATGCAACACACGACAATCGCAAATAAAAATGGCTTCATCATTGAGGTGGACTGACTTCGAGCCTTTTGCGCCTTTGCCTCTTGCGGAGGAACTGGGGCGCCGTGGTATGCTCCAAGTACACCCGCTCCCCCCACCCGCTGGTCACCAAGCCAGCACGGCCAGCCGAGTCGTAATTTGTTTCGGCAGCGAGAAGGGGCGCTGAAACCCTGTACAGTAGGAGGAAACAGATCAGGAGACGTGCGCCCCAGAACCTAGGCGCTCGTCTTCATCCATGCCCATTCGAAATCGTAACTCTGCCGTATTGACCGAGAGCTAGCACTGGTAGCCAGCCAGTATCCACCGCCTAGCCAGCGATGGTGTCTTAACGCTTGCTCGTACTGGAGAGCCGCATGCGATAGAAATACGCCCGTGCGGTTTGGGAACCAGCGCCACAAGCTACTTGCGCGTTAGCGTAAGGTGTGAAGTGCCGTTGAGTTCATGCTTTCCAAGAGTTGGTGCGCCTGGATAGGCGGAATGTCGTATGCCCTGGAGACCAGGGTCGCGGGACGGTACCTTCGCTCTATGAGCATGGGCCGTGACGCGCTAGGGACGGAGCGGCTGCGCGTGACGAAACCAGTTGGCAACTGGACATAAGCACGATGCAGTTAGAGCAGCTTCGGAAAAGGGCGAAAGCCCGACCCGGTTCGCAATGGTGACGCGAGAAACCTTCGCTTAAAACCCGAGAGATAGCGCCGTAGTAACACTTTGCTGCGACACCTCGGAAGTTGAAAGGAGCGCATTCTGGGAGCATGCCCCAGACGTGAAGGCTCGGGTACAGAAGGCACCTAAAGCGAATAGCGACATGTGAGG
>CAZOMI010000143.1:0-2971 GCA_964580925.1 uncultured Methyloversatilis sp. | reverse complement strand
GCGACCAGGCCGCGCCGGCCGCCGTAAGTCCAAGTCCCGCCGCCAATAACAGCGCAGTGGAGCGCTGGGTAAGTTTCTTCATGGTTTTACTCCCATAAGATTGAAAGGTTGCCGTCCCGCTCCCGCATCGGGACCTGCGACTTATCGCCACACGCGGCAATTTGTCACAGTGCCCCAATGCTAGTCAGGCAGAACAGGAAATGAAATCAGCCCGAAGCTGATTTCTCGGGTAGGAATATTCCTATTCGGCGGCGCCCGGCGACAGCTCGTGCCGGATTGCGTAGCGCACCAGTTCGGCCACGTTGCCACAGCTCATCTTTTCCATGACATGGGTCTTGTGCGTGCTGACCGTTTTGACGCTCAGGTTGAGCTTCCTGGCGATCTCCGTGACGCTTTCGCCAGCGGCAAGCAGCTGAAAGATCTGGTATTCGCGGTCGGACAGGCGGGTATGCGGTGCAGCATCCTGCGGATTGCCGCGCAGCATGCCGACGGCGAGCTTTTCCGCCACGGCGGCTGTGATGTACAGGCCGCCAGCGGCCACTTTGCGTAGTGCCGGCTCCAATTGCTCCTCGGCGTTGTCCTTGCACAGATAGCCCGCGGCGCCAGCCTTGAGAGCTCTGACGGCGTAAACATCCTCCTTGTGCATGCTGAGAATCAGGAGCGGCAATTTCGGCGCGAGTTGCTTCAATTGTTTGATGAGCTCGATGCCGCTCTTGCCGGGCATGCTCATGTCGAGCACCATGACATCCCAGTGCCCGGTCCGCACCTTGGCAAGCGCCTCCGCGCCGTTGCTCGCCTCGTCGGCGACGACGATGTCCGGATATTCGGATAGCAAGTGCTTGAGGCCGGCGCGCAGGATGGCGTGATCGTCCGCGATAAGAATTCTGATCATGTTGGCGTTGCCTCCCGATAGGGCAGCCAGGCGCTGATATGCGTGCCTTCGCCTGGCGGGCTGTCGATCTCCAGGCTGCCACCGAGCATCGTGATCCGTTCGCGCATGCCCAGTAACCCGAAGGTCTTCTTGTTGCTGTCGATGGCAAACCCGTGTCCGTTATCCCATACGTCAAGCCGGATGCCATCCGCGGTTTCATCGATCCGCACCGACACTTCGCTGGCATCGGCGTGACGCGCGACATTGGTCAAGGCTTCCTGGACGACGCGAAAGATCGTCGTGGCCAGATTGCTTTCCAGATCGAATTCCTCACGATTCATGCTCAGGTGGCAGGGCGTGCCGGTGCGCTGCGAGAACTGTGCCGCGTGATGTTCGATGGCGGCGGCCAGACCGAGGCTGTCGAGCATCGCCGGCCGCAGATCTTCTGAAATGCGGCGCAACGCCACGATGCTTTGCTCGACGACGCCGAGCGCGGAAGCGACGTGATCCGCCGCCGGGGCGCCGAGAGCACCGCATTTGCCACGCAGCCAGCCGAGATCGAAGCGCAGCGCGGTCAGTGCCTGACCGAGTTCGTCGTGCAGTTCGCGGGCGATCCGGGTGCGCTCCTCCTCGCGGACCGTCTGCAGAAAGGCAGCAAGCTCCCTGAGCCGGGCCTCGGATACCTCCAGTCGCTGCTGCTGCTGCTGCAACGCTTCTTCGCTATTCTTGCGCTCGGTAATATCGGAAAAGATCGAGATGTAACGGACTGTCGCTCCATCCGGTCCACGCAGGGCCTGAATCGAAATTTCCTCGGGAAAGATCTCCCCGTTCTTGCGCCGATTCCAGACTTCGCCGCGCCAATGACCGTGCTGGGTCAGTCCATTCCAGAGACGGCGATAAAAGTCTTCGTCATGGCGCCCCGATTTGAAGATGCGCGGATTCTTGCCGATCACCTCTTCCGCCGCGTATCCATAGATGCGGCAGAAGGCAGCGTTGACCCAGAGAATGTCGCCCTGCGCGTCGGTAATGATGGCGCCTTCCGCCATCGCTGAAAAGGCCGCCGCGTTTTCGCGGCGTTGCTGATCCTGTCGCACGTGTTCCACGGCACGTCGACGCAAAAACGACCAGTAGGCATAGAGCGTGGACAGGCCGGCAAACCAGATGCCGAAGTGCCAATACTGGATGGTGCGCCAGGTCGGTTCCTGCGCCGACCAATAAGTGTTCAGATCAACGGAAACCGCCGCCGCACCGCGCAGGCCGCCGACGGGCACCAAGGTATCCCGGTGGCATTCAAGGCATTCCTCTTCCATGCGCATCGGGAGCATGACGCGCATCAGGCCATGCCCCTTACCCCGCGGCATGGCCTCGGCGACCATCTCCGCGCCGGTCTCCAGGGTTTTCAGTGCCTGGGTCTCCCACTCGTCTGGCGCATTCTCGCGGTTGCGCAGTTGCAGCGAGGTGAGCCTTTCCTTGCTGCCGTACTCCTTGTTGCTGACCTCCTGAATACCGAGCAGGATATGGATCGGGGTCAAGGCAATCATTTTGAAGGACTCCCCCGTGGCTGTTGCCGCCCGCAAGCGCAGCTGATCGCTCAATGCATCGATGTTGGGTGCCTTGTCTTCGTCAATGAATACCCCGCCCACCTGGGAAGCCCACTTGCGAATCGCCATGTCTTTCTTGAGGTTGGCGATGGCGTCGATCCTGGCCAGTTGTTGCGCGGTGCGATTCAATTGATCCCGTTGTGTCCAGAGCGAGAACAGGACCAGCACGGACCACAGCAGCGCGACGAGCAACATGGCTGCCGGTGCGGCAACCTGCACCAACGGATTCTCGCGGACGGCGTCCATATTTCCCGAGGGCTTTGCGCGTATGAGCATCGATGTCTGCCGTGATGATTGGTGGTGGCGAAACACGGCTATTCTGACACCAATAAAAAAGGGGAGCGGTTACCCGCTCCCCTTTCAAGCAAAACTGCAGAACGTGGTTACTTCACTTTTTTAGCGCCATTCTGTTCCAGATAGGTTTTGGCGCGCAGGCCGAGGTCAGCGGTCTTGACCTGGTATTGCCAGATTTGTTCGGCCCAGAGGTTGGCGTTTTCCC
>CAZOMI010000142.1:0-3036 GCA_964580925.1 uncultured Methyloversatilis sp. | reverse complement strand
GGAATGACGGTGGTTGAATTGTGTTTCACGAAAATGTTCCACGTTTCACGTTAAGTCCCTGTTGATTCACTGATTACAAGAAGCAGGCTTGGTTCTCTGCAAAACGCCCGCGCAGATAAGCAATGATCTTGCCGGATTCATAGAGCCATTGTGGCTCACCGGAGGAGTCGACGATTCTCAGGCAGGGCACCATCACCTGCCCGCCGCCGCGTAACAGAGCGTCGCGATTCTGGCCTTCTTCTTGCGCGTCTAGGCATTCGATGTCGAGTGACAGGCGGCGCATTTCCTGCCGCACCTTGATGCAGAACGGACAGGTCCTGAACTGGTACAGGGCGAGGCTGCGGCACGCCTGGTCGACCTGCTGCTGACGCGCCGGGGGACGCACCAGGCCCTGGGGCCGCGTGACATATTCCCATAGCAACATGAACGGGCCGATCACGACCCGCAGGGTCCTGAAGAAAGTTCTGACAACAAATTTCATGGTCTGTACCTGTAGGGACATTTTCGTATGGGGGGCGATTGTGCCAGAGTGACGCCGTCCCGCCAGCGCCGACTTTTCCCAATAACCGCGACAGCCCGACTGGCCCGCTCACGCCCCTGGACGGAAGGGCTTGTCCGAGCAGCGCTCGATCAGGTCGGCCACCCGAGGGTTCTGGTGCGGATCGCTTGCCGCGCGCATCCCCGTGATGACACCCGCTTTGTCGACAGCACCCTTGTTCTGGCTCATCTTCCACTTCCCCTCGATACGCCCGATGGGAATTTCGATGCCGACGATGGCTTTCATCAGCGTGGCGATGTATTCGGCGGGAGCGTCACTGACCGACCAGGGTTGCGGCCGTGGCTGCTCATGAAAGGCCGTCAGGTCATCCAGCTGCCGGCGCAGCCAGACGGCGTCCTCAACAAGCACTGGCCGTCCCCATGCATGCACCGTGGCGTAGTTCCAGGTGGGAACTTCCTGGTGGGTTTTAGCTTTGTCCGGATACCAGGATGGCGTCACGTATCCCGTCGGGCCCTGGAACACCACCAGACACTCGGCAAGCCCTGCCAGCCCTCGCCAGTGCGGATTTGCCCTGGCGATATGGGCGCGCAGCACACCGAATTCCCCTTCATCCGCATAGAGCAGGAATGGCACGGGCGAAGCCTGCAGTCCATCGCTCCCGTGCGTTACCAACAGGCCGAGGGGATGCGCCTGCATCAACTCATGCAGGGTTTCTATGCGGCTTTCTCTGAAACTGGCCGGGATGAACATGGGCAGCCAAGCACACGAGCTATCAACAGTCGGAGCATAGCGCATGAGCGCTGCCGGGCGCTAACCGCCGTACCCCATGCGGGACACGCCGTCCCGCAGCAGGGAGGCCGTCAGGCCGGAAGCGGCCCGCAGAGGCTGCGCCGACTTTCAGGCGATCCTCTGCGCGCCATTGCGCGCCCGCAACTGGCCGCAACCGCCGTCGATGTCCTGCCCGGCCGACTGGCGCAGCTTGGTCAGGATGCCGTGGCGATAAAGATGCAGCGACATCGCCGCTGCACGTTCCGTTGCGGGGCGACGGAAAGGGAGTCCGCCAACGGCGTTGTAGGGAATGAAGTTCATCACCGCGTATTTGCCTTTCAGCAGGTGGACGAGGCCATCCAGTTCCGCGGCGTTATCGTTGACGCCGTCGAGCAGCGTCCATTGATACTGGATCGGGTAGCCGGTGGCGCGGGCGTAAGTCTCGCCAAGCTCGACCAGTTCGGCCGGATCGATGCGCGGCGCCTTCGGCAGCAGACGTGCGCGCAGCGCGGCGTCGGTCGAATGCAGCGATAGCGCCAGCGCGGGCTTGACCGTGCCCAGCGGCAAGCGCTCGAACACGCGCCGGTCGCCGACGGTGGAAAACACCAGGTTCTTGTGGCCGATCGCGCCTGTCGTGCCCAGCAGTTCAATGGCTTCGATCACGTTATCCAGATTGTGCGCCGGCTCGCCCATGCCCATGAAGACGACCCGCTTGACCGGGCGCCGCGTCCGGGCCAGCACCACCTGGGCGACGATCTCCATGCTGTCGAGCTGGCGCAGCAGGCCGTCCTGGCCCGTCTGACAGAACACGCAACCGACCGCGCAGCCCACCTGGGTCGACACGCAAACGCCGCCTTTCGGCAGCAGCACGCTTTCCACCGTCTGGCCATCGGCCAGTTCGACCAGCAGGCGCATGGAATCGTCCGCGCCAGCATGTTCGTCACGCAGGCGCGTCAGCGCCGCCAGTTCCGTCGCAATGCCGGGCAAGGCGGCGCGTACCGGCAAGGGGTAATACTGATCGGCAGGCACCGGGCCGCTGTCGAGCGGCCGGGCCTGCAGCCAGGCGCGCAGCACGCGTTCAGCATGGCAGGGCTTGGCGCCGTGGTCGTAAAGGCGCTGGCGGAATTGTTCGATGCGCATAAGAGGGAACGAATGCTAGCACCGGAGAGAGAATCAGACGCCCGCAACGGCGTCAGACTGAATTACTTGCCGGCGTTGAGCGTACCCACCACCCGCAGGAGACGTTCGCGTACCTCGCGGGCAAGCGCCTGCAATTCCTTGTCGTGCCGAAACTCGCCGACCTGCAGGAAGACATCCGGATCGGCGATGCGCACGATGGCCCCACCCGCCGGCGCGGCCTCGACCGTCACATTGCAGGGCAGCATCAGGCCGACCTGCGCATCATGCGAAAGCGCGCGCAGCGCCAGGGGCGGGTTGCAGGCGCCGAGAATGGCATAGGGACGGAAATCGGCATCGATCTTTTCCTTCAACGTGGCGCGCACATCGATCCGGGTCAGGATGCCGAAGCCTTCGGTTTTCAGGGCTGCCGTCACAAGTTCGATGGCTTTGTCGTAGGGGGCGTTCTCAAGTACCACTTCAAAGGCAATGGGCTGGCTGTTCATGGGTATCTCCTGTTCGCTGTGTCACCAAGCAATGTTATATGAGGGCCGGCAGGAAATAATCAACGCGGATAATCTGCGAGCATTGGCAACCGCTAGTGTAGTGTTGCATTCTGTTTGGAACTTAAACGGTTGTTGGCGCGAATCACT
>CAZOMI010000141.1:0-3204 GCA_964580925.1 uncultured Methyloversatilis sp. | reverse complement strand
TTCGCGGGCTTGCTGTTGTATCCCTCGATCTTGAGCAATGACAGATCTGCGGCCAACGTTGCCTCTGTGCTTTCCAGATATGCTCGCCATCAGGCTCACCAGATGAGCGTCGAGTAAATCACGCCCAAGAAAATCTGCCACCCGAAATGCGCCCTTGCAGGGCGCGTTTCAAAAGCATGAGCTGCCATGCGCTTGTTACGATCCTCTCGCCACTTCATGGAGCAACAGATGAGCACCAAGATTCTCGAGAGTAGCCTGGCTACACTCTCCAGCCGGTATGGCGGCACACTGCTGCCGCTCTCACTGGCCGCCCAGGAAATAGGTATCCAGCTAAGAACTGCACACAACCAAATCAGCAAAGGCGTCTTCCCGATCCCAACCATCCTGAGGGACCGCCGACGTTATGTGCTCGCTGAGGATCTGGCCAACTACATCGACAAACTGCGACAAAAACGTAGGGGTGCAGCCCCCTGCCACCGATAAGTTCAAACTCCGATCAGGCGGTCAATTCAGCAAGCCTGGCCGCGACCTCACGCTTGCCTGCCTTACGGAGAACGGCAATCGCAAAGAGTTGCGGTTCGCGAGGTTTTGACGATCCAGCCTCCCAGTTGTAAATCGTCTGAACCGAGACACGTAAGAGCTTGGCTGCTTCCGGCCCCGACAAGTCCAGTCGTTCGCGCAGAGTACGAAAACCTTTTGCACTGAACCGAATACCGGCATTGCCCTCTGGCGTGGATGCCGGAGTACTTGCGCGAGGTACGCCACCTGACTTCTGAATTTTGGTCAAGGATTGCTCCGCGGCGGCAAGCCTCCGTTTCAGATCGGCAATATCAGATCGATAACGGGCCACCGCTTTCTTCAGTTGAGCTGTTTCATTGCGAACTTCCTTGCGGGCGATGCGCGAAACTTCATCCTTGATTGCAGTTGCGATATTCGACACGTGACGGGTCCTCGTTCAATGGCCGGTTGAGCCAACATGCCAATCTATCAGATCGACTCCCAAAATATCCTTCTGCCATCCGGGCGGATATTGAGCTCAGGTCGTTGGTAGTGATTTCAGTCGGTCGACAACTTCAGCGGAAAGCTCACGCGAATTGATCAGATCGGCAAGGGGCACATGGAGGGATGCCAATGCATCGACCAGAAACTCCTGGCGCTCGGCAATCACCGGAAGGATCTTTGTCCGGATGAAATCACGCTCGACAGGTAGCAATCGCTCATCACCGATGACCTTGGAAATGGCATCAGGCAAGGCGTTATTCATGCGCGACAGGACGCCACGTACCAAACGCGGTGCGACTCTCGCCTCATAAGCCAGCGCATCCCAATGAATGCCTTCGACCCATCCGGGTTTGTTCTCGCCGGCAATACTCATCGACATGGTGGCGCGCGGCAAATAGGCTTCGACACACAGCATGTCGTAGAAGGGAGCCACCTCTGCTTTCTGCCCACGCAGCAGGAAGGCGATGTTCTTCGCATGCGCGTCGAGGTTGCCAATCAGGTAATTGAAGGCTACCCACTGAATGACGGCATTGACGGCAACGGCGGGACGGTCGATGAAGGGTCCCAGCAGCACCTCGAACAGGTGATGGAGACCCAATCCGCCCTCGCTCTCGTATTTCCGTGACGGCGATACCCCGAGCGCCTGACACAAATCGATCTGGTGCAGCCGCTTGATGGGAGAAGCACCCTCCCCTTTTTTTGGTTTCGGCCGATTGCGATCAAAGCGCTCGATGATGTAAAGCGGTTCGGGCAGGTGCCGTAACGACACCTGCGGTACGGGCACATTGAGTTCGTCCGCCAGTCGCATGCAGAAGAATTCGTTGGCCGGACAAAAGGGGAAATCCGCACTGGCATTCTCGGGCTTGACGATGTGCGTGGAGGCTGCGGTGCCCTCCGGCAGGAACATCACGCCATCGGGATCGATTCGCAAGCCAAGCTTCTCTTGGGCCCCGGCCAGTGACATGCGGATGTCGTCCCAAGACGCCATCAAGGGTAAATTGCGCTTGCGCGATTCCTCGATCTTCGCCTGCAGGTCTTCCTGTGAGAGTGGCACCAGCACATCGCCGGGAACCTCGCCGTCGGGATTAACCGGAACGAGAGACAAAGCGCCGGCCGTGTCCTGGCCATGCCGCACGAGGAACGCCCAACTGTCACGGGGATCGATCCGATCGCGAAAGGCAATGAGTTCCCGCAACCGGCCCTCGGGCAACAGGTTCTCGAAGAACCACTCCACGGGCCGATGTTCGCCCGCATCCTGATAGTCGCGGACCGTTAATGGGAATCCGGGGGCGAGAGGATGGTGCATCCATTCGGGAGCATAGGCAAACGACCACCGGCCTTCGGTGACATCGAGGGTACCGATCCATGCGCCATCCGACAGAACGCGCAATTGGCTCATGCCACGCCCTCGCTATCGGGCGCCATCGGCAATCGCAAGCGAACATCGATGCCGAAACGCTGGCAAACGGTCAGAACCTTGCCAATCTGTGCCGTCGCTTTTCCCTGCTCAAGCCCATTGAGAAACGGTAGACTGACGTTGCACAGGGCTGCGGCATCCCGTTGCGTCATTCCCGATTCTTTCCGAACCCGGCGGAGGGTATCTCCCAGTTCCCGGATCGAGGAAATACTGACTTCACGGGTCATGGCGCCCTCCAAAAGATAAACGACCGTTGAATTTTGCCTTGCATGAAGGATCAGCGCAAGAGAAAATAAACGATCGTTTATTATTTAATCTGCCCGTCGCAGGCATTCTGCAACGCTGGATGCTACCTCGCGATCTTGCCCTCCTTGGCAACCATGTCCCTGAAAGCGACACCGGGGGTGAACTTTGGCACCGTCGTCGCCTGAATTTTGATGGGGGCACCGGTCTTCGGGTTCTTGCCTACACGTGCGGCACGGGCCGCCGGCTTGAAGGTTCCAAAGCCTGCGATCGTCACTTTCTTGCCTTGGGTCACCGCAGTCACCACTTCATTGACAAGAATATCAATTGCGCGGCACGCATTAAATCTCGTCAGGTTGGACTTGGTGGCCAATGCTTCGATCAGCTCTAATTTGTTCATTGATTACTTTTCCTACTTGGGGTTGTCGATAAATTCTCTTGCTACAACGCTCGTGGCTACCGTGGAAGAACGCGCGAGGCGGCATCCAGGTCGATACCTTCCGTCGGCGGACGCCCATCCAGGCACAGGTTGATTTCGTAGC
>CAZOMI010000140.1:0-3301 GCA_964580925.1 uncultured Methyloversatilis sp. | reverse complement strand
CAGTTGGTAGAGCAGCGGACTCTTAATCCGTAGGTCGAGTGTTCGAGTCACTCACAGCCCACCAGAAATCGTCGAACAATGATTTTGTTCGCGATCGTGGGTGGTTAGCTCAGTCGGTAGAGCAGTTGGCTTTTAACCAATTGGTCACAGGTTCGAATCCTGTACCACCCACCAAACCCCACAACCGCCGCTCGTTCTCATAGAATCGGCGGCATGCGTCTGACAGACCATACCCGCGAGGTCATCCGCAACACCACGTGCGAAGTATTCGGCCCGGAAGCCCGGGTGCGCCTGCTCGGCTCGCGCACCGACGACACGCAACGCGGGGGAGATATCGATTTGCTCGTCGAATTACCCGTCCATGATCCCGATTCGCGCAAAAAGAGCCTGACGCTGGCTGCACGATTACAGATGCGGCTCAGTGATCAGCCAATCGACATTCTGGTACTCGATCCGCAAACCCGCCTGCAACCCATTCATCGGGTTGCTGCCGCGACGGGGATCCCGGGTATGACCGCAAGTCAATTAACACCCCAGGATCGCTTTCTATCCACTCTGGGCATTGTTGCGAAAGAAGCAAGACATCTGGAATGGAGCCGCACAAGATCGAAGTGCTCAACCGCGCAGAGCGGCTTTGTGTTGTCGAAGACGTCGCCACTTGGCTCGAAGCCAGACAACTGCGGAATCGGCTTGTTCATGAATACATGACGGACAATGCATCCTTCGCCGCGGACCTGAAACTCGCCGAAGCCTATAGCCGTATGTTGTCGGCAACCTACCGGCGATTACGCGCCGACACCGTTGCCCGTTTGGGGATACCGGTCGAGGGCCTGCCCGCAGAGTAATACCGTGTGAACAAACTCGGTGCTGGCGGGATGGCATATCAAGCATCAGATTCGCATAGAATCAAGCCGCTGCCCGTGTTTACCGTAGGCGAGCGACATGACCCGAAATGAAATACTGGATTTTCTGAAAGCCCACAAGGACGAGCTGCGTCAAGTTTATGGCGTACAAGAGATCGCCCTGTTTGGCAGCCATGCCAGGCAAACAGAACGCATCGACAGCGATATCGATGTCGCTGTCGAACTTTCCGACGAAAGGAAAACTTTGACCAATTTTTTCGGGTTAAAGAGATACCTGGAAGCGCAGTTGGGCAAACGTGTCGGCCTCGGTATTGAAAGTGGCATGAAGCCCATCGTCAAGATGACCGCGCAAAAAGACATGCTCCATGCCTGAACGCGATTATCGGCTATATCTGTTTGATATCCTGGATTCTGGGCAAGCTATTCAGAATGCGGCCAAACAGGACTTGTTTGCTACTCGCAGCAACAACCGGGATACTAAGTGGGCTTCAGTCCCCCTGAAATGCCTTTATGTTTCCAGACGACTGGCACTGATCGAACATATCGAGTGGGCCGGCAAGCTGCCCTATCCGCGTAGCGCCATGGGCGTCTGAATCTCCGATTATTCCACTCAGGCCGCCAAGGGCAAGGGTAGCGGAAGCTGAAAACGCCCCTCGACAATACCGCGCACGGAAATGTCTTCGTCCAGCGCTTCCCAGCGCAACGCAGCGCCGTTGAGGCACAGCTCGACCCGGCTTAATGCCTCGTCGCTGGCATGGGCGAGCAGACGAAATCGATCCGCCGGAAAACCGATGAACCTGCCATCGGTCAGCTCGATGAATACCATGCGGTCCTTAGCCCAGGCGCGCAAGGCGCGAGGATCCAGATCAACCGTTGCCGTGTTCATGCCACTTCTCCAGAAAAAAGGCCTCGTGCTCGATCACTGCCACCTCCATGCGACGAACCTCGACAGCACGCACGCCGTCGACCCTTGCCAAACGAACCGGTGAAAGCCAGAACTTGCATTCGCCATCGCCTGCTCTGACATGAATGTGGGGCGGTTCATGGCCTTCGTTCGAGTAGAAATGAAAGCGCCAGTTGAGCAGGCGCAAAACAGTTGGCATGCCGCGTTTGTCGTCAAAGTATGTCGGCGAAGAATAACCCGAAAACCTGCTGCGGGGCAGCACCAGATACAAAAAAACCCGCCGGAGCGGGGTTTTTTGTTAATCGTGGTCTGACCCCGATTATTTACCGCGTGGCGCTATGGCGAGGCCGCGCCGGAATGACGAACAAAGCTTGCCTATCCGGTTGATTGCAAAATTCAAATCGAGCTTGGCCCATTTAAATTGTTGGCTATACAATGACCAACGATGAATAAGATCACAAGGAGCAAGTAATGCCGAAAATTCTCTTTATCCGAGCCGAGTGGGATGATGAAGCGGATGTCTGGGTTGCGACATCCGACGATGTTCCGGGACTGGCGACCGAAGCTGAAACCATTGAGGCACTTTCATCCAGGCTGCAAATCATGGTGCCAGAACTGCTTGATGCAAACGGCTATCCCGATGGGCCTGAAGTGCCGTTCGAACTGCTGGCACGGAAATTCTCCATCGCCCACCGTGAAGCGGCCTGATGAGCGAAAGCTTCACCCCTGATCTCAAGAAGCTACTGCTTGCTGCCGGCTGCCGATTCGTTCGATCAGGCAAGGGCGATCACGACATCTGGTTTTCCCCGCATACCGGAATGCACTTCCCCGTCGATTCCAGGATTAAATCCCGGCACACGGCAAATGCCGTTCTAAAGCAGGCGGGGTTGCCGAAACATTTCTGACCACTCACCCCATTTGCCGCCAGAAAACCGGAAAACCGTAGTCTGACCCCTATTATTCAGGGATAGGGACAGGAACGCCCGCACTTCCCGGAATGATGGTTTGAGGATGGGAATTGCTCTGAAATCGAGGAATGAACGGTCAATAGCGAGATAAATGATGCACAACGCATATCGCGCCCCGCACGGCCGCGGCAACCACGTTTGCGTGACTACCCAGTCATGCGGGCAAAAGATTCACAGGCTCTGAGTCAAAAAAACTGCTTGGCGAAATTGGCGACGGCGATGGCGATCAGGGCGCCCATCATCCACTTGATGACGAGCAGCTCCGCCCGAATGGGGGAGAATTCCTTTTCCAGTTTCAGGTCGAGGTAATCGCGAGTTACCAATTCCCCTTGGGCGGATGCCACAATACGCACCACGGCTTCTGCTTGCCGTGCATCGAAGCCAGCCTGCTGTAGCTTGCTGACAAGATCGTGGGTGTCGAAAGTAATCGTACTCATGGCTGCCAGTATATACCAATAAAAAAACAGCCGGCTGTCTTGGCTAACTCGGTTGGGTCAAAAAACCGTGGTCCGAAAATCATCTAGCCGGCCTCCCACCGCGGTGAGGCGGTGGGGTTAAAGTGAGTT
>CAZOMI010000139.1:1664-3349 GCA_964580925.1 uncultured Methyloversatilis sp. | reverse complement strand
GTCTCGCTGTAGAACTCGAACTTCTTGGTCGCGGTGTTGAACTTGCCGCCCCAGCCCTTCCTGAAGCTGTACTGCTGGGTGTTGTAAATGCCCTTCTTGCGGTAATCCGCCCAGCCTTCGAGCTTGTCGCCCTTGAGCGGTTCCTTGGGCATCCACAGCGGTGCGCTGGAAATTTTGGCCAGCACCTCGGAGAACTCCATCTCGTTGGTCGGTGTCTTGCCGGTTTCCGGATCCTTGAACTCGTTGGCGAAGTAGTCGTAGAGGTTCGGGAAGCCCCTGGCCTTGAGCTTGGCCGCGAGCAGCCAGCAGACCTCGGTCTCTTCCTGCTTGACGTCCCACAGGCGCTTGCCGGCCGGCTGCTGGATCGAGGCGAAGCCATGCGTCAGGCCATTGTTGGAAATCACCGAGAGCCCTTCGCTGGCATTCATGGTCGAGGGCAGCACCACGTCGGCGAACTGGGTCATCTCCGAGGCGTTGGTGACCATGTGCGCGAAGAAGGGCAGTTGCGCCAGCGCCTTGTCCCAGCGCGCCGGATCGGTGCAGGAGAAGTTGAGGTTCGACCAGGAGCTGAGCAGCACCTTGACCGCGCCCGGATCCTTGAGCATGCCGTTGGCGATGTTGTTGGTGACGACGCCGCTGCCCGGCCTGGCATTCATCATCGCCGGCATGTCCTTCGCGCCGCGACCGTCGATCTTCTTGCCCTTGCCGTGCTTCTTGGCGACCTCGTCCAGGTAGGCGTCGCGCTTGGGGTAGGCGCCAAGCGGCGGGCTGGTGGTCTGCAACACGCCGCCCTCGACATCGATCGAGCCGAGCAGGCCGTTGAGCGCATGCACCGCCATCGCCGCATAGGTGCCGCGCGGATACATGGCCGCGCCCGGCCCCATCCAGACGGCGGTCTGGGGCGCATGCTTGGCCATCATGCGGGCGACGCGCAGCGTCTGCGCCGCCGGAATCAGGGTTTCCTGTTCCGCCCAGGCGGGGGTCTTGTCCTTGAGTTCGATGTTCCACCACTTCACCAGGCCATGGGTTTCCTTTTCGGCGAAGGCGGCTTCATCCACCGTCGCTCCGGCGACGAAGAGATTCTTGCCGTCCTTGAAGTCGCCGACGAATTCCCTGTTCCACAAGCCCTCGACCAGCAGCACATGCGCCATGGCGCTGGCCAGCGCGCCATCGGTACCCGGCTTGATCGGCAGCCATTCCTGCGCCTTGGCGGCCGAGGTGGACATGCGCGGATCGACGGCGATCAGGCTGCCGCGCGCGATGATGTCGCCCAGGTGGGCGATCGTTCCCGGCACCATGCGGTTCGAGGAGACGGGATCGCAGCCCCAGGTCACCAGGCACTTGGTTCGCGCCAGGTCGTAGTCGCGGTAGCCGAAAAAGCCCTGGGTCAGGCCCGGACCCATCTTCTCCGCCTCGGCGCAGATCGCGCTGTGGGTAAAGTAGTTCGGCGTGCCATAGATGGCCGGCAGCGCGCCGTAGAGGATCTGCGTGGCGGTGGAGGAATAGCGGCCGCGGATGTAGGCGAACTTGTGCGGCTCGTCGTTCTTGCGCAGTTCGATCATCTTGTCGGCGACGAGATCGAGCGCCTCGTCCCAGGTGATCGGCACGAACTTGGGATCGATGCCGCGCCCCTTCACGGGGTTGGTGCGCTTCATCGGCACCTTGATGCGGTCCGGATCGTAGGT
>CAZOMI010000139.1:0-1564 GCA_964580925.1 uncultured Methyloversatilis sp. | reverse complement strand
GAATTCACGTCTGGTCAGTTTCATGACGACTCCTTTTCGGTGTGTCGATTACTTCTGGAATTGCAGGTGCAGCGGAGCCTGCACATAGGCATGGCGCATTTCGGCGTTGTCGAAGAAGCCGATGCCGAAGGCGTAGGTCTTGCCCGGGTCGCTCAGGTCGATGTCGTGCTTGGAACCGGTTTTCAGCTTGCGGGCAAACTCGACGGTCCACTTGCCGCCGGCCCACTTGGCGCCGACCGAAACATCGCCGCGGTCGCCCTTGAACGGCGCGACGATCACGGAAGCGACTTCGTCACCGGCCTTGAATTTGCTGTCGTCGAAAGCCACCTTGTCTTCCGCCTTGACCCAATACGTACCGCCCTTGTTCGCGGGCTTGGCGTCCTTGCCCATGAATTCCGGCTTGCCGCCCACCAGCTTGATCTTTTCATAGCCACCGCCGCTGCTCGGATCGGCCTTGCGGCCGGCATCCGGCGACTTGACCGGGTCGAACTTCGTGTTGTCCACATACTTGTCGTCGCCATGGCCTAGCGCGCCGCCCTGGGAATAGCGCATCACCCACACGTCGGCCGTTTCCTCGGCTTCCTCGCTGTACTTGTTGCCATAGGCCTTGCCCTTCTCGCCACCGTGGCAGACCGAGGTGCAGGAGAACTTGTCGGTGAAGCCGAAGATGCTGTCGTTGATGTTCCACATCACCGAAACCTTGTCGCCGTGGAACTTGTTGTCGTCGTTGCCCTTGTCGCCGGGATCCTTGGCCATTTCCCATTTGCCATCGGCTTTCTTGACATAGGGGCTGTGCTTGACGGAGAAGGTCGGGTCGTCATAGGTGATCAGCATGTAGAGCGTGTCGGCGGTATAGGCGAGCTGCACCGTGCCGTTGGTGTTGCCCTTGTTGTCCTTGAAGTTCACGCCCTTGACGGCTTCGAGCTTGACGACCGGAGCGGCTTTCCAGACGGCGTCGTCGGCCGAGCCATCGACTTTGGGGGCGGCATCCGCCTTGACAGCGGGAACCGGCATCGGCTTTTGCGCCTTGGGTTTTTCCTTGGCCTGGGCCAGAACGCCGCTGCTGGCGAAGGTGGCGATGACGGCGAGGGTGATGGCATTTGTCACGAAGTTCATGATGTATCTCCTATAGAAAACAAGTGCGTGAAATCATTGCTCAATGTTGTTCGTACCAGCCGGTGAACATGGTTTTGAACATGCTGGTGGCTGTCTTGCCGGTGGTGCCGAGGTAGATGTGCGCGATCATGAACATGATGATGACCGCCCCGGTGAGGTAGTGAAGGATCGCGACCGGCAGCAGGCCGTCGAAGCCGAAAAAGCGGTCGGGCGCGAATTCGGGATAGAGGAACAACAGTCCCGTGAGCAGCATGACGGGCATGACGACATACATGATCATCCAGTAGGCGATGGCCTGCATCGCATTGAAGTTGGCCTCTTCGGAGACGCGATACGGGTGCGGTTCGCCCTTGAAGATGCCAAGCATGTACCACCGACCCTGCTTGACGCAGCGCTCCAGCACGCCGGGC
Source organism: uncultured Methyloversatilis sp. (assembly GCA_964580925.1). Classification (GTDB taxonomy): domain Bacteria; phylum Pseudomonadota; class Gammaproteobacteria; order Burkholderiales; family Rhodocyclaceae; genus Sulfuricystis. The sequence goes on along the minus strand of CAZOMI010000139.1, from coordinate 38 downwards.
GGCTTGGGCACGTACTGCCACCAGTTGCCGGTGACGAT
>CAZOMI010000138.1:0-3357 GCA_964580925.1 uncultured Methyloversatilis sp. | reverse complement strand
CTCGTCCAACAATCGGTTCAGATCGTGGCAAGCACGATCTAACCTTAGTCGTTAGCCAGACTCCGTTGGCCAGCTACTGTTATAAGTGCCCGCTTTACAAGAAGAGTCTCGCAGAATCGATATAGGGACAATATGGCGCCACCACCAAAGACTACGGCAACAATAAAGTCGGCCACCCAAGGGTTCTGAACTTCGCTAAGTGCAAACAAGGGCAAAAAGAACACGAGTATCGCGAATATGCCTAAGTGCAACGAGGGAGCATCACAAACAACAGAGCCATCAGTGCAATCGACCCAACCCAGGAGGCTTTGTCTTCCCCAGTCATGCGGGTTTTTCAACAAGGCAATAACCGTCATATCCTCTTCGATCTTTGGCCATTCTGGAACGGTGGCATCAAAATATCGTTTGCCTCTCGACTCAAACCCAAAATGCGTTTTCTTACTGCCAGGCCAATAGGTAACCCGAGCAACATCGAAGAGGCGATCAAATGTGGCTTGGACGAATTCCATACCGGCTAACGTTAATTAGACACCATTGAAAAACTGCCATATCTGGCAACATCTATCCAGATATGGCCATTTGTTACCAGATATGGAGTTGTTGTTCTGTCCATATCTAGGCGTCCGCCGGAACGACCCGGTGTTCGAGTTTCAGCTTGCGGATCACGGTTTTTGGCAGTCGCCATAGTCTTCGTTCGGCATCCCAGATGCCGCCGGCGGCTTTTACCTGGCGGCGCAGTTCGGTTTCGCCGTAGGCGATGCGCACGCCGGCTGGTACAGGTAGCGGCCGTTCATCGACGATGAGTTCGACTGTGGTGAGGCGGCGTTTGCCGTGCGGGTCTTCGCGATAGCGGACGCAGACCAGGGTTTCCCCGTACTGGGAGGCATAGCGTTTGGCGCCAGCAATCTTTGGTCGCAGCTGCTTTAGGAAGACACTTTCTGAAGACCGGCTGATGGTGCTGTCGGTAGCGGTGCGCCGTTGCGGCTGTATATCGAAGGCTATGTTTATCTCCCGGCATCCGCAACATCTAGCCGGATGGAATGCGGGAGGATAGCGGGTAAAAATGCCGGTGGCAATGCTATTCGTGGGGTATTTGCAGGGTGACGGGGACATCCTCATGCAGGACACGCCGTCTCGCCAGCGCCGACTTTTACTTGATGATCTGTTCCACGATCCAGCGCTTGGTCTGCGCCGCGTCCATGTCGAAGCGGCCGCATTGCATCATGCTGAAGCCGAACACATAGGCATAGAGCAGGGCGCTTCTGGCGGCGGCTTCGGCGGGGGGGAGGTTGCGGGCGAGGAAGAGGCGGCGCGTGCATTCGAGCCGTTCGGCGTCGACTTCTTCGACGACGGCCAGGCCGTTGGCATCCTGGCGCGCCCACAGGCGGATGCTCGCCTCGATGGAGATGCCCTTGCGGTTCTTGGCAGCGGAATAGACCTCGATGGTGTGGCGCAGCGCGGCCTCTTCGTTGCCCGGTGCGGCGGTCGTCTGCTTGTGGATGTCGCGGATGCGGCCGGCGCGCCAGTCGTCCAGCACGGCGTCGATGAGGTCGCGGCGGTCCTTGAAGTGCCAGTAGAAGCTGCCCTTGGTGACGCCGAGGTGCTTGGCGAGACTTTCCACCCGCAGGCCGTCGATGCCATCCTGTGCGACGATGTCGAGCGCACCGGCAATCCAGGCGGCGCGGTCGAGCGCCTCGCGTGCCGTGGGTGGTTTTTCGGGGGAAGATTTGTCCATGTGAATTTTTCCGCGCTTTGGTTTAGTATAGCAGCCAACATACGCATGAGTATGGCCACGCAAAGTACAAGGAGAGCGATGTGAAAGTTCTGGTGCCGGTGAAGCGGGTGGTGGATTACAACGTCAAGGTCAGGGTGAAAGCCGATCAGAGCGGCGTCGAACTGGCCAACGTCAAGATGGCGATGAATCCCTTTGACGAGATCGCCGTGGAAGAGGCGGTGCGGCTCAAGGAAGCCGGCATCGCCACCGAGGTGATCGCCGTGTCATGCGGCGCGACGGCCTGCCAGGAACAGTTGCGCACCGCGCTGGCGCTGGGCGCCGACCGGGCGATTCTGGTCGAGACCGATGCGGCGCAGGCTGCGGACTTGCAGTCGCTGGCCGTGGCCAAACTGCTCAAGGCGGTGTGCGACAAGGAACAGCCGGGGCTGGTGATTCTCGGCAAGCAGGCCATCGACGACGACGCCAACCAGACCGGCCAGATGCTCGCCGCGCTCTTGGGCTGGCCGCAGGCGACCTTTGCTTCCAAGGTGGTGATTGCCGATGGCCAGGCAACGGTCACGCGTGAAATCGATGGCGGCCTGGAAACGCTGGCGATCAAGCTGCCGGCGGTGGTCACCACCGACCTGCGCCTCAACGAGCCGCGCTATGCCACGCTGCCCAACATCATGAAGGCGAAGAAAAAGCCGATGGATGTGCTGAAGCCGGCCGAACTCGGCGTCGACATCGCGCCGCGCCTGACGACCCTGAAAGTGGTCGAGCCGGCGAAACGCCAGGCCGGGGTGAAGGTTGCGGATGTCGCCGAACTGGTGGCCAAACTGAAAAATGAAGCAAAAGTAATTTAAAGAGGTGATCTGAATGAGCATTCTCGTCATAGCCGAACACGACCACGCCGCGCTGAAGGCGGCCACCTTCAACACCGTTGCCGCCGCCGCCAAGCTGGGTGGCGATGTTCATGTCCTTGTCGCCGGTAGCAACTGCGCTGCCGCCGCCCAGGCTGCTGCCGCGCTGGCGGGCGTGGCGCAGGTGAAGCTGGCCGATGCGCCGATTTACGCCGAGCAGACCGCCGAGAACATCGCCGCGCTGATCGTCGCCAATGCAGACGGCTACAGCCACATCCTCGCGCCGGCGACCACCTTCGGCAAAAATCTGTTGCCGCGCGTCGCCGCGCTGCTCGATGTGGCGCAGATTTCCGAAATTTGCGGTATCGAGTCGCCCGACACCTTCATCCGGCCGATCTACGCCGGCAATGCGCTGGCGACGGTGAAGTCGGCCGACCAGGTGAAGGTCATTACCGTGCGCACGACGGCTTTCGATGCGGTGGGGCAGGGCGCCATTGGTGGAGGGGCCGCGGTGGAGAACATCGCCGCCGGCCCCGATCTGGCCCTGACGCAACTGGTGGGCCGCGAACTCACCAAGTCGGCCCGCCCCGAACTCGGCGCGGCCAAGGTGATTGTTTCCGGCGGGCGCGGGCTGGCCTCGGGCGAGAATTACCACAAGCTGCTCGAACCGCTGGCCGACAAGCTGAATGCCGCGCTGGGCGCCTCGCGCGCCGCCGTCGACGCCGGCTTCGTGCCCAACGACTACCAGGTCGGCCAGACCGGCAAGATCGTCGCGCCGCAGCT
>CAZOMI010000137.1:0-3480 GCA_964580925.1 uncultured Methyloversatilis sp. | reverse complement strand
ATCCCTTGGGATATCGGAAGGTAATTTCCATCCGACCCTTAACCATCTTCTTCAGACCCTTGGCCTGCAAGACAAATACGAACTTTTGAGGGTTATTCACTCATGGCCCTCTGATCCGCCCCCTCTCCCGTCAATTCCCACCTATGCCGCTCTTGTTCCTGTCGTTAAACGCTTCCTTCCCGGACAGGCTCGAATCTGGAAGTTGCTTCTGGAGGGAGCGACGCACCTCCAGATAATGGAAATTCTTGGGATAACGAGATCAAGGCTATGTCGGTGATGGGCATGGCGGCTGACACGTTTTTACTCATTCGCTCAATCACTCAATTTTCATAGGGGCCAAGGAAGCGCACGCCGTTAAAGTGGATCAGATGGGACGGTGCATCAGCTACCCACACTTCCGTTTCCCATGCGATTTCCCCAAGGTATCGGCCCATGATTGCCCGGTTCGGGAAAGCAGTCACATAGACCAGCCCGGCCGTCGATCCGGCAAAGAGCTTTGCCAGCTCGGCGTGTCGCTTGCCATCGACGGGGCCGTGACTGGTGACAGACTCAACCAGCAGCAGCCAGTTTTTCGCGGTGAAGTGCAGCGCCACATCCGGCATCTTGCCGTGTGAATCCACATCAACACCCAGCCCGGCCAGCAAGGGCGCGTCGAAGTAACCCCACTTGTCGCCAGCATAGACCAGCACACTACCTGGTGCGAAGCGCGGGGCGAAGTCCTCGATGATGGCCCGGATCAGTTCGCTATGCTCGCCAGGGCTGAGGGTGATTTCCTTTCCCGGCGCAATCTCAACGGGGATGCGGTTTTGCTCTCGTGCCATTGCGTAGCGGGCAACGAGCGTTTCACGCTCGGCCAGATAGGCCGTGAGGCCGTCATGCCATGCGGGCGTGCCAAAGGTGCGCAGCAAGGCCAGCGCAGCAGGTTCAACCTGATAGACCGCCTTCGGACTATTCACCGGACGGTCTGGCTTGTCCGGGTTGTACAACGAAATTACAGCATCGCAGAACTAGTGTATCGTCTGACGGCTGATAGTCTCGCGCGTGTTCGGCGCGTATTCTTTGCCGTAGTGTTCCCGCGCCCAATCCATGATTGGTGTGATACCCACAAGCGGGTTTTGCGCATCGGCCCACGCCGTGCCCGGCGTGAGGTTCAATAAAGCCAGCAGGCAAAGGGCTGAACGCTCGTTCTGTTGCGCCCGAGGCAGACCCAAAGAAATGATGATCTGGTGCGCGGCCTCGATGTAATCGTTCTTGTTGTTCATGCGGTGAGTGTTCCTAACTTGTTATCAATCAGTGTTTGCGTGAGTTCGCCTTGTTGCATCGCCCATTCTCCAAGCTCAATCAGGGCGGTGCGACTCGGGTACTTCATCTGTTTGAGGTCGGTTGCATTGACCTGCGTATGGCCGCTAAAGCGCCTGAAATTGTCGTCCACGATGGTCGAGTTCAGGAACACGGCCAGCCCACGCGCCAGCGCTTGCGGCAAGCCACGTTTGTTTTCATGGAACAGGTTTAGATGGTTCTCGAAGCCCAACACGGCCGCACCATCAAATGAATCAGGGGCAACCACGCCCGCCACTACCCGGCGCTTTTCTTCCTTCGATGAAAAGCGGCGTACCACGCAATAAAAGCCGTTTGGATACAACCATTTTTCGGTTTCGCTGTTGCGCTGGATTGCGTTCGGTTTCTTCATGCCGGCTTGCGGCCACGTTGTGGCGCTGCTGCTGAAATGGCCGGGGTAAAGCAAAGGAACGGTGCCGGGTTCTGGCATGTCTCGTAGATGCTCTTTCAGCCGAAAATCGACTACCGGCCCGGTCGAAACCTTAATGCCAAGATCGGTTAGCGCATGACGGATGACCGGGGATAGCTCGGTGGATTGTTCGGCCAAAGTCGGCACATGAATAAACCGCTCGGAGTCGTCCGGGAACACTATTCGGTCGAACTGGTGTTCATTGGTTTCAAGATCGGAAAAACTGTCGTCCGTCGATGTGGAAACCGTTACCGGCCCTTGCTGGCCGCCATGCTCAAGCCGAATGATGATGTTCTCTTGCAGAACATCATCATCTTTGAATGCCTTGCTACGGGACTCAAACAAGTGCATGTGCCGGATGGCCGCACGCTCAAGGATGTAGTCACGGAACGGGCGGTAATACGGCCCATTGCAGAAGCTGCGCGGGATGATCGCCACGACCTGCCCGCCCGGTGCTGCCATTGCCACGGCCAGCGCCACGAAGGCCGAATAAAGATTCACTGTCTCGATGCCCACTGCACGCAACGCCAAGCGGTGCGGCGAGTGGCTGTTGATCTTCTTGTATGGGGGGTTAAGGATCGCGTGCGTGTAGCCCTGACCATGCAGACTTTCTGCAATCGCTAACTCGATAAAGTCACCCGCAATGATGTGCGTTTGTACTCCTTTGTAACCCGCTAAATGCTGGGCCAAATGGGCGCGCAAAGTGTTGTCGATCTCGTAGGCGGTCGCTTCTACCGACTGAAAGCCAAAGTCGCCCGCCCCCCAACGATCAAGGAAGGCGCACGACAACGCGCCAACACCTGCGCCGGCATCCAGCAGGCGACAGGTCTGCAGGGTGCTTGGCGGGAACAGTGAAGCCATGAAACGGGCCACACCCGAAGGTGTCATGAATTGCCCGAATTCAGCTTTGTGCTTCTGAGCAATACGAGGTGCAACCTCTCGGCGCACGCTATCTGCAAGTTCAAGCATTTGGGCACCCCTTCTTATCGTCCGTAGTCATGGCCTGCCTCTGCTTCATAGTTGCCCTGCTGGTCGCGGGTGACTTCCATATCGTCGCCCACTTCCATATCCGCGCCCTCTACCTCGGGAACCATCACGCGGTCGCCGTCGGCCTCGATGACATAGGCCGGGTTTTCGTTCTCACGCTCGATCTGCGCCACGACTTCACCGGAAAACGCCTCGTCGCGGGCCAGCAAGCGGGCTTCGTGCTGCTCGGCCAGCTCGACCAATGCCGGGGAATGTTCGGGCGCTCGCTCGATCTGCGGGCCGCCTCTATAGATACCGCTCTTTTACCTCAAGAGCGCTCGTTCATACCCTTGGGCTTCGAAATCGGAAGGATCTTCAAGCGGTTCGGAAGGATCTTCAAGTGGTCGTGCAAATGTTTTGTCAGCAAAAAAGCTGTTGATTTCGGTCCATACCTCGTATGAATGAACGGAATGGAATCTCAGGAGCATTTCCCATAGTCCTCGCCGTTGCCTTCGACACCCTGAAACTGACGCGCAAACTGGAAGCCGCGGGCTTCGAGCACAAGCAGGCCGCCGATGTCTCCGAAGCCTTGGCCGAGGCCTTCGCCATCGCCGAACTCGCCACCAAGGCCGACATCGAGCGCTTGGCTGTTGACATCGAGCGTCTGGCCACAGCCACCAAGGCCGACATCGACCGTCTGGTTGTCGCCACCAAGGCCGATTTGCGCGAATCGGAACACCGGCTGGAGAGCCGAATCGATCGCCTGG
>CAZOMI010000136.1:0-3706 GCA_964580925.1 uncultured Methyloversatilis sp. | reverse complement strand
GGGCATGAAGGAGGCGTTCTCGACCGGGTCCCAGAACCACCAGCCGCCCCAGCCCAGTTCGTAATACGCCCACCAGGAGCCGAGCGCGATGCCGAGCGTCAGGAAGACCCAGGCGACCGTCGTCCAGGGCCGCGACCAGCGTGCCCAGGCGGCGTCTATCTGGCCGGAAATCAGGGCGGCGATGGCGAAGGCGAAGGCGACGGAAAATCCCACATAACCCATGTAGAGCAGCGGTGGGTGGAAAATCAGGCCGGGGTCCTGCAAGAGGGGATTCAGGTCGCGCCCGTCCGCGGCCGCGGGCAGCATGCGATCAAACGGGTTGGAGGTGAATATCACGAAGGCCAGCAGGCCGATCATCACCAGTCCCAGTACGCCCAGCACGCGCGCCACCATGGCTTCAGGCAGTTGGCGCGAGAACATGGCCACCGCCAGCGCCCAGCCCGCCGACATCAAGACCCACAGGAGCAGCGAACCTTCATGACCGCCCCAGACGGCAGCGAGACGGTACATGGTGGGCAGTTGCAAATTCGAATGCCGCACCACGTAATCGACAGAAAAGTCGTTGACGTAAAAAGCCCAGCTGAGGCAGGCGAAGGCAAAGGCGAGCAGCAGGAAGGTTGCCGTGACCGCCGGTCGCGCCACGGCAATCCATTGGGCCTGATTGCGGTGCACGCCGACCAGAGGCAGGACACCCTGGACTACCGAGACCAACAGGGCAAGTATCAAGGCGAAATGGCCAAGTTCAGCAATCATGGTGTTGTCTCCGCCAGGCCGCCCCAAAGAGGCAACTTGTCAAATAACCGGAAGCCGCATGGCGGCTGCACAAAAGTCACCCCCCTTCGCAGAGAAGGGGGGACGGGGGGGGTAAGGGTCATGGTGGCCTGTACGGGTTATTGCTGCAGGGTTTTTGCGGCGCCCTGCGCCTGATCGATGGCGTGTTGCGCGTGCGGCGGCATGTAATTCTCATCATGCTTGGCCAGCACCTCGGTCGCCGTGAACACGCCATCGGCGCCGACTTTGCCCTGCACTACCGCGCCTTTGCCTTCCTTGAACAGGTCGGGCAGGATGCCGGTATAGACGACCGGCACTTCCTTGGCGGTATCGGTGATGACGAAATGCACGGTGAGGTTGTCACGCCGGATCGACTCATCCTTGACATAGCCGCCAATGCGGAAGGCCTTGCCTTGCGGCGCCTTGCCCTCGGAAACCTCGGTGGGCGTGATGAAAAAGGCGACGTTGCTGTCCAGGGCCCGGAATACCAGGACGCTGGCGATGCTGATGGCGGCAAGACCGCCGGCGATCAGGGCGATGCGTTTTTGACGTGGTTTCAATTGATTGCCTTCACTTGTCGGTCACTGAGAGTCGAGTCTTTCTGCCTGGCGTTCGCGGCGCAGGACGCGCAGAATTGAGCTCTGACGCTTGCGCACCAGAATTGGTTCCAAAATCATCAGCGCGGCGCAAACGCCGAAGCTGCTCCAGACATACTGGGCGTAACCGCCCATGGCGAAGAATTCGGCGGGCGAACCCCAGTTCATGACGATTTTCCTTGTATCTCGGGCAGATTCTTGACCCACTCGGTATGGGCCTCGCGCTCGAGGATGATCGCCCGCACGCGCATCAGGCTAACCGCGATCGAGTACATCCAGAAGGCAAGCGCCATCAGCAGCATGCCCCACAACATGGTGGTGGCCATTGACGGCGCCCGGGTCAGTGAAACCGATGCGCCCTGATGCAGCGTGTTCCACCATTTCACCGAAAAATAAATGATCGGCACATTGACCACGCCAACCAGGGCAAGAATCGCCCCGGCCTTGTCGGCGCGGCGCGCGTCATCGATCGCGGCTTGCAGCGCGATGAACCCGATATACAGGAAAAAAAGGATCAGGGCAGAGGTCAGCCGCGCATCCCATACCCACCAGGCGCCCCACATCGGCTTGCCCCAGACCGCGCCGGTCCACAGCGACAGGAAAGCCATCAGGGCGCCAGTCGGGGCAATGGCTTGCGCCATCATGCCGGACAGACGCGTATTGAGCGCCAACCCGATGCCTGCCCAGAACGCCATGACTAAATAAAGAAACATCGACATCCATGCCGCGGGCACGTGAATGAAGATGATGCGATAGCCTTCGCCTTGCTGAAAGTCAGTGGGTGCGACAAAAAAGCCGATCCACAATCCGGCTATGCCGAACGTGGCGGCCAATGCCCAGAACCAGGGGATCATCTTGCCCGCAAGCGGGTAGAAGCTCTGCGGACTGCCGTATTTGAACCATTGGATGAGTGGGTTATTCAAGCGCAATCCTCAAGGCTGCCGTGGTTGCCCACGGTGCGAAAAAAACAGCCAGTGCCAGCAATGCGGCCAGCAACGACAGATGGCCACCAGCTCCCAGGCCGGAGATGTGCGATTCTACCGCGCCCGCGCCGAAGATCAGGGCCGGCACATACAAGGGCAGAACCAGCAGTGACAATAGCACGCCGCCACCCCGCACACCCAGCGTGAGCGCCGCACCGATGGCGCCAATCAGGCTTAACAGGGGCGTACCCAATAACAGCGCCAGCACCAGTATTCCCAAGGCGCCCGTGTCAAGGTCGAATTGAATGCCGAGCACCGGCGCCAGCAAGACCAGTGGCAGTCCGGTGGTGATCCAGTGGGCGACAATCTTGCCGGTGACCAGCAGCCCCAAGGGGGTCGGCGAGAGCACCATCTGTTCAAGAGTGCCGTCAGCATGGTCGGGGGCAAACAAGCGGGCAAGCCCCAGCATGGTGGCCAGCAGCGCCGCCACCCAGATCACCCCGGGCGCAATCTTGCGCAGCAGGGCGGATTCCGGCCCGATGCCAAGCGGAAACAGGCTCACCACGATGATGAAGAAAAACAGTGCGGTCAGCACCTCGCTCTTGCGGCGCATCGCCAGAAGCAGGTCGCGGCGGATGATGGCAATGATCGCGCTCATATCTTGAGCACCCGACCGTTCGGCAGCGGCATGCTCTGGTGGCTGGTCAGGATCGCCATGCCGCCCGTCGCCAGATGCTCCTCGATCAATCCCGAGAGCATGGCGACCGCCTTCACGTCCAGCGCGGTGAAGGGTTCGTCAAGAATCCACAGCGCAGCTTTCCTGACGGCAAGCCTGGCCAGCAGCACGCGGCGCTTCTGACCGGCAGAAAGAAACCGCACCGCCAGATCCTCGCGTCCGCGCAAACCGAAGCGCACCAGCGCCTGCAATGCAGTTGCCTCGTCGAGTTCGCAGCCGTCAAGCCGCGCTGCCAGCGTCAGGTTTTCCAGCGGGGTAAGCTCTTCCTTCACGGCGCCATGGTGGCCCAGGAACAGCATGGCACGCCGATAGTCCTCGGCAAGCACTTCAACAGGCTCCCCCTGCCAGCGAACCTCGCCTTCGGCCGGCGGCGAAAGCGTTGCCAGAATGCGCAACAGGCTGGTCTTGCCCGCGCCATTCTCGCCTTGCACATGCAGCCACTCGCCGGGCCCGACCGCAAGGTCGAGCCCGGCGAACAGGCGGCGTTCGCCGCGCACACAGGAAAGGCTGGTGGCAGTCAGCATGGGGGGCGAATTTTGCCTGATTGCAGCAATTTTGGCTTGACGGGCGTCAAGCGTTTCAAAACTGCGGGGACTTGGCCAGTCAACTGCAGGGGCTTGGCTAGTTAATTTTACTGTGTTAAAAACGCCGATTGTCTACCGAAGCCCGCCCGAAGCCTG
>CAZOMI010000135.1:0-3902 GCA_964580925.1 uncultured Methyloversatilis sp. | reverse complement strand
GGCTGGTGATGGCCAGCGTCAGGCCGGATTGCTTGCTCTTCTGTTCGATCGTGGTTCTGCTGGTTTCTCTTGCTTCGACGATGTCCACCCGCTGCGCGGCGATGGCGATATCGCCCTTGGCCGCAATCACGTCGCTGCCGACCTGTTTGTAGGTTTCGCCCGCCAGCAGCAGGACATTGCCGTCGGTGCTGCCGACGGTGCTCTTCGCTGCCGTGGTGGCTTCGCTTTGCCGGTCGCTGCTGTTCATGCGGCTGCCGAGGGTGATGCCGATGCCGCCGGCCTCACTCCAAACCCAAGCCGCTCAGGGTTTTTTGAAAGCACTGTTCGGCAATGCTGTCCGCCACCTTGCTCAATACCGCATGGTCATCGGCTTTCCATGCGTCCAGCGGCATTTTTTCCGGGACCTGGCCTTGGCAGGAAACGTGCTTGAGGGTTTTGGGCGTGCCCGTCGATTGCTCGACTAGGGCAACGCCCAGCGCATAGCTCAGTGTGTAATCGCTGCTGGCGAGAAACGATTCATAGCCCAATTCCCAGCGAGACGCCGACACCACGAGTTCAATCGGGGCGCCCTGCTTGCCAGCCGGCGCCGGCTGGAAATGTTCGCCCAGTCGCTTCGCCAGACGAACATCCACACCGCTCTCGCCTTCGCTTGCGACTCCTGTCGGTAGCGCCTGATTGAGTTGTTGGCCGAAGGTCTGGCCGATCTGCGCGTTGGCCTGCATCTCACTCGCCGTGCGGGCGGCGCCTCCGCTCGAAGCAACGCTGGAAACGATACTGGCCAGCAGGAAATTACCGACCGCTTGCCCCTTGGTGCGCTCGATCAGTTTCACGGGCGCAGTCACCGGGCGAACGCTGATGGTGCTGTGCTGCAGCCTTGCTCTCAATTCATCAGGGTTCAGTTCGGCTATCCGGGGGCTGGTCGTGGCGCATCCGGCAAGTGCAAGTAAAAAAATGGGGAGTGATGTTTTCATCCGTGCAGTTCTTTCTATGGTGTTGTGAAATCGATTCGCGCCCTTTGGCGTTTTGTTACTGCGCCGGTTGCTGGCGGCGACCCTCATGGCGCGCCGCAGGCCGGGCGTGTTTTGGCCCAGTCGCTGGAACAGTTGCCCGTGTAGCGGTAGCCGGCACGGAGTACACATCGCTGGAAATCGGTTTGTTGGCGGTTTTGAGATGCCCCCTGGCTCTCACCCGGAAGCCTGTCCTGCATGTTTATACCGAAACTCCCATTTCTGGAGCCCCCGCACGCCATCCAATCTTTCAGGCGGCTTTCCTCCGTCATCCCCTCCTTCTGCCAGTAGGCGATGTAGGGTTTGATGGATTTCAGGTAGTCCTCACGGGCTTGACCACTGAGTCCTGGACCAGCTTGAAACACTAACTCACACCCAGTCAATAAAAAGCCCAGGCACAGCGCCGCCCATCCGAGATGGCATCGTTTCATTTCACGGCTCCCAGTAAAAGCGAAATGGCCTTCCAGACCTCTGGCTGCAACAGTGTCGCCATGGCAAACGGAGCGGAAGGTACGATGGCTACAGCAGCCCCAATCTTGTAAGCCGTACTTTCTTCCATTGTCATCCCCCGCTTGATATTCCCCTGCCCATCATACAAACCCGTAACCTTGGCGATATGGTCATGCGTTCCTTCAAAGGCCACAACCAGCTTGTCTTGCCAACTGCCGGCGGCGTAAGGGCGGCCAAATAAAGTGCCTTTGGCGCCCTGGATGCCGCCTGCGGCGCCTTCCATCTTTTTGCCCTCGGGGGTTTCGAGGAAGGCGGCAAGGGTCACGGGTTTGCCATCGACTTTCATGTCGAACTGCACTACTCCCTCGCCCTTCGGAAGCAGAGGTTGACCGTCGGGGCTAAAAATGACTTTGCCCTCCGCATTTACAAGCTGGGTCTTGCCGTTGGCGTCAAGAACTTTATTGTCATTGGCGTCCCTTTGTACCACGCACCGCTCATTATCCTTCCCGCAAGTCCCATCCAGATCTGCCCGCGTGCCGCCGAGTTTTCTTGGCACCGCATCCCATTTCCCGCCCCAGCTCACCCCGGAGAGGTTGGTCAAGGGGGTTCCGCCGCCAACGTCCACTATGCCATCGAACAGTTTCGAGTCCGCGATCGTCAGCTTGCGCATCTCTTCCGCGGCCGCCGCCAGGGTTTCCTGGGCCAGCGCGGTGGTGCCCAGACCCGTCACGGCGCCGATCAGCACGTTCATCACCTGGTACTCCATCCGCAGTTGGTCAATCTTGGCCTGGAGGGCGGCCTGTTCTGCGGGGTCGGCGGTGGCGTAGCGTTCCCGCAGGGTCTGCATCTGGCTGTGCGCATAGTCGTCCACCGCCTTGCTGGCCTGCTGCCCGAACGCCTGGGTAATCTGCACCTGCGCATTGATCTCGCGCTGCACCTTCTCCGCATCGAAGATTTTCTGGATGCCGGTTTCGGCATCGCCGGTGCGGGCGTCTTTGTTCCCGGCGATGCCGCTGATGCCGGCCAGGGTGAGGCTGGCGGCGTTACCGGCATCCTTGCCGAGGCCGGCGCTGCTGCCGCCGGGGATCAGCTTGCCGTCGAAGCTGACGCCGGCGCCGAGGGTGATGCCTGCCGCCTTGGCGTTGAAGCTGGCCTGGTTCTGGATGTCGCTGAGGTTAAGCGTGCGGCCGGTCTGGAAACGGTTCCTGTCCTGCTCGATGGCGGCCTGGGTGCTGGTGATCGCCCCGCCTTTGAGGTCGGTATCGCCCGCGGCATTCACCTGAAATCCCTCGTCACCGGCCTGGATGCCCGATTGCTCGACCACGCTGGCGTAGGTGCTGTCGATCTTGCTCTTGCTGGCGCTGAGACTGCCACTGACGCTGGCGCCCACCGTGATGCTGCCACCGAGGCTTTGTTGTTTGCTCTGGTACTGGCTGGTGTCTTGCCGGCTCTCGATCTTGAGGTCGCCGCCCACTTCGGCGACGATTTGTTTGGCTGCGACGGTGGCGCCTTTGAGGGTGATGTCGGTTCCCGAGATCAGTTGCGCCGTCCCGCCAGCGCCGACTTTTGTGTTGGACCAGGCGAGGTCGCTGCCGTCGGCTTTGCCGCGCCCGGCGCTGGCGCTGGCGGTGACGCCGAAGCCTGAGGTGCCGACGCTGACGCCGAGGCTGCCACTGCTGTTTTTGTTGCTGCTGTGTTGTTCGGCGGTGTTTCTGGCGGCGAGCAGGCGGAGTTCGTCTTCGGCGATGAGGCTGAGGTTTCTCGCAGCGCTGACTTTCGCTCCTTGAAGGGTCAGATCGCTGTTTGTACCGGCACCGGCGGCCTCGATGCGGATGTCGCGGCCGGCAGTGAGGTTTGAAGCAGCGGCGGTGTCGCTGGTCTGGGTGCTCTTGCTGCTGCTCTTTGAGCCGCCGATGCTGATGGCGAGGTTAACGCCGCCGACTTGCTCGGCAGCATTGGCATCGCGGCTGCTGATCACCTTGCCGGCATCGTCTGTGACGGGCATCTGGTTCGCTTTGCCGTCAATGATGGTTCCCTGCCCGGCCTGAATGGCGGCATGGGCGTTATAGCCGGCCAGCCCGGTGCTGGCGGCGGCGAGCGCCTTCATGCGCGGATCGCTGGTGTCGCCGGCCGCCTGACTCATCTGTTGCGCAGTCTGTACTGCTGTGATGACCGGGCTGGTGATGGCCAGCGTCAGGCCGGATTGCTTGCTCTTCTGTTCGATCGTGGTTCTGCTGGTTTCTCTTGCTTCGACGATGTCCACCCGCTGCGCGGCGATGGCGATATCGCCCTTGGCCGCAATCACGTCGCTGCCGACCTGTTTGTAGGTTTCGCCCGCCAGCAGCAGGACATTGCCGTCGGTGCTGCCGACGGTGCTCTTCGCTGCCGTGGTGGCTTCGCTTTGCCGGTCGCTGCTGTTCATGCGGCTGCCGAGGGTGATGCCGA
>CAZOMI010000134.1:0-4028 GCA_964580925.1 uncultured Methyloversatilis sp. | reverse complement strand
GCTGAGCACGATCAAGCGGCCCTTCAGCCCTATGGCTGACTACGTGAGTAGTTACGGCAAATTTATGCTACCGCGTGCTGCAGACCAAAACCCCGCAATCACTTATCATTGTTGCATGACTAATGTGGAGCCGGGGCGATGAGTACTCTGGAATGGCTGGAGGCGGCCAGCTATATCGTCACCGTCATCGGCTTGCCGTTCGCCATCGGCGTGTATTTCTACGACCAGCGCCGCGACCGGCAGAACGACGAGGAGGAGATCTTCCTGCGGCTCTCCGACGAGTATGCCGATTTCATGCGACTGGTGATCGACAACGCCGACCTGCGCTTGTTGTCACCCGCCGCGCCGGCTCCGCTCAGCGCGGAACAACTGGAGCGCAAACAGGCGCTGTTCGCCATCCTCGTCAGCCTGTTCGAACGTGCCTATGTGCTGGTGTATGAGGAGCGGATGAACCGCCAGCAGGCGCGGCTGTGGCAGTCGTGGGAGGATTACATGCACGAATGGTGTCAGCGCAAGGATTTCCGCGCGGCCCTGCCGGGCCTGCTGCAGGGCGAGGACCCGGGCTTTGTCGCGACTATTGGGCGCATCGCGGAGACGACGGCGCGCAAGTAATAGTGGATAGTGGGCTTGATTAACGGATCTGGGAGAACACGCATGGAAATTCGCGCCGCAGTGCTGGACCGCATGGAAAGCCCGCGCCCCTATGCGCACAGCCGGCCGCTCTCGGTTGAAACCGTCAATCTGGCCGGGCCGGGGGTGAACGAAGTGCTGGTGCGCATTACCGGCGCCGGCTTGTGCCATTCCGACCTGTCGATCATCAATGGCGACCGGCCGCGGCCAATGCCGATGGTGCTCGGCCACGAGGCGGCGGGTATCGTCGCCGAGGTTGGTCCCGGTGTCCGCGACCTGGTGCGCGGCGACGCGGTCGCCCTGGTCTTCGTGCCGAGTTGCGGCCACTGCCTGCCCTGCCTCGAAGGGCGCCCTGCCCTGTGCGAGCCCGGCGCGGCGGCCAATGTGGCCGGCACCCTGCTGGGCGGCCATCGCAGTTTGTCGCGCGCCGGCAATGTGCCGCTCAACCACCAGGTCGGGGTGTCGTGCTTTGCCGAGTATGCGGTGTGCAACCGCGGCTCGCTCGTCAAAATCGATCCCGATCTGCCGCCGGAAGTGGCTGCGGTGTTCGGCTGCGCGGTGCTGACCGGCGTCGGCGCGGCGATCAATGCGGCGCAGGTCCGGCTCGGGCAGAGCGTCGCCGTGGTCGGCCTGGGCGGCGTCGGCTTGTCGGCGGTGCTCGGTGCGCTGGCGGCCGGGGCGCGTGAAGTGATCGTTCTCGACACCCTGCCCGCCAAACTCGAAGCCGCACTCGCGCTGGGGGCGACGCGCGCCTTCCGCGCCGACGATCCCGAGGTGGTGAATCAGGTGCGCGCCGCGACACATGGCGGCGTCGAGGTGGTCATCGAGGCGGCCAGCAACATCGCCGCGCTGGACATCGCCTATCGCATCACCCGGCGCGGCGGCACGACGGTGACCTGCAGCCTGACGCCGCCCGCGCATACGCTCAACGTGCCGGGCGTCCATCTGGTCGTCGAAGAGCGCACGCTGAAGGGCAGTTACCTCGGCTCGGCCGTGCCGGCGCGCGACATTCCGCACTATATTGCGCTCTTCAAGGCCGGCCGGCTGCCGGTGGATAAGCTCATTACCCACCGCCTGACGCTCGACCAGATCAATGCAGGCTTCGACCGCCTGGCCAGCGGTGAAGCCGTGCGCCAGGTCATCCTGTTCTGAACGATGCGCGCAGGTCCCGGCATGCCAAGACGGCGGCGCGGATGTTCTACACTTGTCAGTGACGGGATGACGGGTGTGCCGCTACGCGGCCAGGTCGCCCCGTATGTAATTGTCGAGCGGGTCATCGCCATGCTGTCCATTGCCACCTGGAACATCCACAAGGGTTTTTCGCAGTTCAACCGTCGCATGATGGTGCATGAGTTGCGTGATCGCTTGCGTGTGCTCGATGCCGACATCGTGTTTCTGCAGGAGGTTCAGGGCCAGCATCTGTTGCACGCCGAGCAACATGCGGACTGGCCGGCGCAGCCGCAGCACGAGTTCCTCGCCGAAGGGGTGTGGGACAGCCATGCCTATGGCCGCAACATGGTGTACGACCATGGCCACCATGGCAACGCGATCCTCGCGCGCTATCCCATCCTCGCTTCGCATAACCAGGACGTGACGCGCCTGCGTTTCGAGAAGCGCGGCCTCCTGCACTGTACGGTAGCGGTGCCGGGTCTGGCGCAGCCATTGCACTGCGTTTGCGTGCATCTGTCATTGTTCGGCCGCTCGCGCCGCTTTCAGCTGGAGGGTTTGGCCAACCACATTGAGGCCGGCGTGCCGCACGACGCCCCCCTGCTGATCGCCGGCGACTTCAACGACTGGCGCAATCGCGCACATGGCGTGCTGGCGAGTCGCCTCGGGCTGGTCGAGGTGTCGACCGGTGTCAGCAAACATCCGCAGCGCAGTTATCCGGCAGCGTTGCCGCTGTTCCGCCTCGATCGTATCTATACCCGTGGCTTGCATGTCGAAACGAGCTTAGTGCATCACGGCTTGCCGTGGTCGAAGATTTCCGACCATGCCGCGGTATCGGCGCGGTTTTCGATCCAATCCGCAGCACCGTGAACGCCGAATTCCTGCCCGGGAATCACCTTGATCTGCTGAAAAACGGCGCGGAGTATTTTCCTGCTCTGCTCGCGGCCGTCGAAGCGGCCAGCAGTGAAATTCATCTCGAAACCTACATCTTCAACACCGATGCCACCGGGCGGCGTCTTGTTGCGGCGCTCGGCGCCGCCGCCCGCCGTGGCGTTGCCGTGCGGGTGTTGGTGGATGGTTTCGGTGCGCGTGATTTCCCCCGGGAACTGGGACTGACGCTGATTGCGAGTGGCGTTGCGGTGGAGGTGTATCGCGCCGAACTGGCGCGCCTCAAGATGCGCCGTCACCGTTTGCGGCGCTTGCATCGCAAGCTCGCCGTGATTGACGGGCGCGTGGCCTTCGTGGGCGGCATCAATGTCATCGACGACGTCAGTCACCCGTCGCCGCGCTTCGACTATGCGGTGCGGGTTGTCGGGCCGCTCGTCGCGATAATCCATGCCAATGTGCGGCACCTGTGGCGCTTGGTCGGCTGGGCGAAGCTGCAGCGCCGTCCGCCCAGCCTGCCGGCCATCGACAGGGCCGGAGAGCCGCTGGCTGGAACCACGACCGCGGCGTTCCTGATCCGCGACAACCTGCGCCATCGTCGCGACATCGAGGAGGCCTATCTGGATGCGCTCGCCGCAGCGCGCGAAGAAGTGATTCTGGCCAATGCCTACTTTCTGCCCGGTTGGCGATTCCGCCATGCATTGCGGGAAGCGGCATCGCGCGGCGTCGCCGTCACAATCTTGTTGCAGGGGCGCGTCGAATATGCGCTGATCCACTATGCCACCCAGGCGCTCTATCGCAACCTGCTGGAGGGTGGTGTGCGCATCTTCGAATACCACGCCGGGTTCCTGCACGCCAAAGTGGCGGTGGTGGATGATTGTTGGGCGACAGTGGGTTCATCCAACATCGACCCTTTCAGCCTGTTGCTGGCGCGCGAAGGCAATCTGGTCGTCCAGGACGTCGGTTTCGCCACGCAACTGCGGGTCAGCCTGCAGCATGAGATTGCCAATGGCGCCAACGAAGTCGCCTTGCCCGACATTCGGCGCCGCTCGATGCTGGGGCGTGCCGTGCGCTGGGCGGCTTACGGGCTGGTGCGGCTGTTGCTCGGCATTACGCGGTATGGGGCGAATGAGTATCAGGCCCGCCCTCCCCCGGCCCCTCCCTCGCGGGAGGGGTGACTGTTGACTCGCTATGCTCGTTTGTCACGGGGCGCTTTGTTCTGGCAGTAGCGCGGGTTGCGGCTGGCGCCGCGTGCCGTCTCGCCTTGGGGCGGCCCGGCGGCGAGACTGCCGGGGTTGGCTTTCTCCCCTCGCCCCTTGCGGGAGAGGGGGCGGGGGAGAGGGGGT
>CAZOMI010000133.1:0-4228 GCA_964580925.1 uncultured Methyloversatilis sp. | reverse complement strand
CCCTGGCCTTCTGCAACACCAAGCAGCAATGCCGCGACCTGCTGGAAGTGCTGCATAAACAGGGCATCCATGCGCTGACCCTGAACGGCGACATGGAACAGCGCGACCGCGACCAGGTGCTGATCCAGTTCGCCAACCGCAGTTGCTCGGTGCTCGTCGCCACCGACGTGGCGGCGCGCGGCCTGGACATTTCCCAGCTCGAAGCCGTAATCAACGTCGACGTCACCCCCGACCCCGAAGTCCACATCCACCGTATCGGCCGCACCGGCCGCGCCGACCAGGAAGGCTGGGCGCTGAGCCTGTGCAGCCCCAACGAGCAGCGCCGCGTCGCCACCATCGCCAAAATGATGGACATCGAACCGGAATGGCACACCCTCGGCTCGCTGCAAGGCGGCAGCGACGCCCCGCTGGTGCCGCCGATGGCGACCTTGCAGATACTCGGCGGTCGCAAGGAAAAAATCCGCCCCGGCGACGTCCTGGGCGCGCTCACCGGCGAAGCGGGATTCACCCGCGAGCAAATCGGCAAGATCACCGTGACCGACCAGACCACCTACGTCGCCGTCAACCGCAACATCGCCCGCGAGGCGG
The DNA here is from genome assembly GCA_964580925.1 of uncultured Methyloversatilis sp. Taxonomy (GTDB): domain Bacteria; phylum Pseudomonadota; class Gammaproteobacteria; order Burkholderiales; family Rhodocyclaceae; genus Sulfuricystis. The sequence continues at coordinate 3,640 of CAZOMI010000133.1, read as the reverse complement.
TGCGCAGATTGTTGGCGGGGAAGGTGAAGGGGAAGACGGTGAAGGTGAGGGCGTTGGCGGATTGATATGGCTTGTGCAAGCCATATCAGCCGAATTGACGGTTTATTAAGCGTCTTTTAGGATGGCTACTTTAGTTAGCGCACACCATATTGGCATCGCACGGTGAAATGACCCTAATCGAATTCATAAGCCTAATCACAGTTCCGATCACATTGCTGGCAACTGCAGCGATAGTATTCGTTAGCGTTGCCCTTGCAACGAAGAAAAACCGATTAGAGACGGTGAAGGCTATTCAATCGAAGAGCTTCGGTGCCAACCACTTCTCTACAGTTGGAGGCTTATGGGCACTATATTTTCATCGCCTATTTGGAGATCGAATCCTAGCCAAACGGCAACTTCTAACTATCCCTATGTACACTCTGGCGGTTTCAGGAATCTTCTTCCTGACGTGGATCATTTATCTCTATATTTTTAGAAATCCAACCCACTCGCTCTCGGCAAACTTACCAATGAACTTCAATCAGTCGGCGAGTGACTTCTATCACAAAGGAATTTTTGCAACGCTTTTGATCGACTTCATAACGATTCAGCTAACCAAAGTGGCTATACGAACAGGAGTGAAATCGGGTTACTACTCAGGTCGCTTTGTCCTAATCTTCCTAACCACTTTCGCCATCGCTTACTTCATGTTCAGTATTGCCGTTTTCTATTTTCGAATCGAAGACATGGTGCGCCTTTATATTGAGCTAGCACCGAATGACCAAATTCCGGTAATGCCATATGCACCGTTTGCCAATATGGCTTCGTCACTAAGCCTCTTTTATCCGCAGACAATTATTCACGTTACGACGCAAGGTTGGTTTTCTACATACTTCATGCCTGAACCGCTAATCTTCTACTGTGCCGTGGCGGCTCAAATGTCTCTCCTGTTAATTACTCTGGCTTACCAGATGGCTACTGGGCTTGAGCGACTAAAGAACCTTTGTGTAGGTTTCGTAAGTAATGTTGGGACGCCTCAAGCCAATGCCTACAGCGTTATAGTCCTGGCCATTCTTGGGATGGTGTCCATTCCCGTAATTGCTTTGTCAGTTTTAGCAATGGTCAGTGGCAAATGAGCGTCTCTGCGCCCTCAAGAAAATCACGTTAACCAATTGATGTTAAATAGACAAATTCGCTATTTTTGTGTTTCTTCGGGGCGATTTGCGGCCTCGGCCCAATTACTACGCTAACCCATCATTCCACTGGACCTGCACGAGCAGATCACGTAGCTCACAAGGGCGCAATCCCCGGAGGGCACTGCGCCGAATGTCGGGTGACACGCCACTCTCAGCCGTGTACCCTTGCAACCCCCCGTTCAAATCACCGCAAAAGAAACATTAACCGAGTCCACCAACACCTCCGGGCGGACGGGTTTTTTCCCCCTGGTTTGCGCGGTTTTGCCTTCCACCAGGCGCACCAGTCCATATTGCTCGAACTTTTTCAGCGTCCGGGACAGATTGGCGGCTTTGCGGCAGGTGAGCTTCTCCAGTTCGGTGATAGAGTTCGGGTGCTGCTCATTGATGATTTTCAGCAGTTGCCGATTTTCTTCCGTGAACAGGTTGGCCGCGGCTTTCAGCGAGGGAAACCATAGCTTTGGCGCGTCCGGAGCAGGCTGGGTGCGTCCGCTGGCCACATCCAGCGTCCATTGCTTCATTTCCTCGTAAGAGGCGATTCCGATGTTGAGTTTATTCATCATGCGATTCCTTGACGATGCGATCAACTTCCCGCCAGAAATCTGCCAGGAGTTGCTCGGCCGATTCCAATGGATAAGCGCGCCCTGTATCGGCGGCGGTTTTGTGCCAGTGGTCGAGCTTGGGTTGCTTTCCGATCCGGTGGGCATTGTCGAATCCGAGTATCCGCACGCCGCGCCGATTGTGCAACGTGATTGAGTAACTGACGCCGTGCGGCATTTCCTGGGTAACCGGCACTGGGTTGGCAACGAACTTCACCCAGTAGCCCAGCGACTCGTCCACAAAAAATACCGTGCCGTGAAGGCTGAGCAAATATTCCCATCCCGTTTCGCTCGACATTAGCTATCTCCTGGATGATAGTATAAACCGGGCTGGAGAAATTTGTCGACGGTGCCAAACGCTACCCCATCAACCGCCGCGCATCCTTCAGCAGCAGCAATAGCTGCTGTTCCCGCAGGGGCGAGGCAATGAAGCCGAATCGCGTATAGAAACGGGCTGCTGCTTCATCGATGGGATGTGTCAGCAAGGCGCGGATTCCCGCTTGTTCTGCCATCACGAGGGTGCGGCGGATGGCGTCTTGCAGCATGCCCCGGCCTATCCCTTGGCCTTGGTGGGAGCGGGATACCGCCAGCCGCGCCAGGATCGCCACCGGGATCGGGTATTGCCCCATTCCTTTGCGGATGCGCTCCGGCGCATCCAGGGTGTCCACCTGGCCGACCGTCAGGCTGTAATAGCCGGCCACTTGTTCGCCGTCGGCGACGATGAAGGTTTTCGCGGAGCCGCTGGTTTGCGCCTGCCGGGCATGACGCGCCAGCCACTGGTTCAGCGCCGCTTTGCCGCAATCGAAAGTTTCCAGGCTATGCCCCGCCCCCAATGCCTCGGGAGGGCGCAAATTCATTGGGCGTCCCAGGGCGCGGGCTTGGAGAACAACTCCCGCAAGCCGGCATTCTCCTCAAGCGGACGCTCCAGCAGATCGAGCAGGTCTTGGTACTGGCCGCCCGAGACCATGAACAGGCGCTGGTCGAGCAGCGTTTGTTCCGCCGCCAGGCAGGCGCTATCCAGGATAAATTCGGTCAGCGACTTGTGTGCGACATCGGCAGCCCGGCGCAAGACGGTTTCCTGCTCCGGGGTGGCGCGCAGACCCAGGCGGGCGGAGCGAAGCACAGGAGTTTGGGCGGTGGTCATGATCGGTTTCCTGAAAAGGTGCTCACATCGTCAATGTTAGTACATTGAGCACACACCGTCTAGGCTATCGTTTCGGCGCCACGCCCGACACCGTCAGACCCGACATCCGTGACAACATCGACCGTAGCGGCAGACCACAGCGACCTACCCGCCACCTCGAAATAACTGAGATACGCCAGCAGGTCGAACTCCAACTGGTGGTCATGACCGGTTTCCTGAAAATCTGTCAACACCACCAACATTAGTACATGCGACGCACGCCATCCAACGTATCTTGCCTTGGCATCCACGTTCCTGTCGCATTCGCGACATTTTACTTTTCGCCCTTTCCCCTTTGTCCCTTTATCGACATCAACACGAACCGGCATTTTTTAGCAACACAATGATTTTGTTGCATTAACTGTCATGGCACGGTCGTTGCTAAAGGCTTACCAAAGCCAAACTACGGGAGCACGACATGCCGCCTACCATCATTCCGATTTTCGACCAGCGCAAGAGCACGGGCTGCGCTTCCAAGGGAAGTTGCGGTTCCGGCGCGGCGCCGTCCGACATGGCGCCGGAGGTGTGGGAAAAGGTCAAGAACCACCCCTGCTACAGCGAGCAGGCGCACCACCATTTCGCCCGCATGCACATCGCGGTGGCGCCGGCCTGCAACATCCAGTGCAATTACTGCAACCGCAAGTACGACTGCGCCAACGAGAGCCGCCCCGGCGTGGTGAGCGAGA
>CAZOMI010000132.1:0-4250 GCA_964580925.1 uncultured Methyloversatilis sp. | reverse complement strand
GCAGCAGCGCGATTTCCGGGTTGGCCAGCACGATGATGTCGGCGTTGACCGTCAGCTCGTTGCCCTTCCAGCCGGCGGCTTCAGCCTTGCCTTTGGCGACTTCGTTCTTGGTCTTGTCGTTGTAGTACTGGATGCGGCCGTCGCCATTCTTGTCCTCGAACTTCAGCAGGCCGGTCTTTTCCCAGCGCTTCATCCAGTCGGGACGCTCTTCCGCCTTGAGGCTGGACTCTTCGGCATACAGGTCGCCGCCATTCATCACCGCGGTATTGACCGTGCCATGCAGGTTGAGCTTGGCCATTGCGGCCACGGCGGGCGCAGTCGTGTAGAGCAGCGCGATGAAGACCAGCGCCCAGCCGGCAGAACTGCGCGCGGCGGCGACGGTCGGCACGGTGAAGAAGCGCATGATCACGTGCGGCAGACCGGCGGTGCCGATCATCAGCGACAGGGTGTAGACGAACATGTTCAGCGTGCTGCCGGCTGTCGTGGTGGTGTACTTGCCGAAGCCGAGGTCGGTTACCACCTGGTCCAGCTTGGCCAGCAGGGAGAGATCGGTGCCGGTCATGGTCGAGCCCAGACCCAGCTGCGGGATCGGGTTGCCGGTGAGCGCGATCGAGATGAACACCGCCGGGATGATGTAGGCGGCGATCAGCACGATGTACTGGGCGACCTGGGTGTAGGTGATGCCCTTCATGCCGCCGAACACCGCGTAGGTGAACACGATGCCCATGCCGACATAGATGCCGACTTCGCTCGAGACGCCGAGGAAACGCGAGAACGCCACGCCGACACCGGTCATCTGACCGATGATGTAGGTGATCGAGGCGACCAGCAGGCAGAGCACCGCCACTGTCGAGGCCGACTTCGAGTAGAAGCGGTCGCCGATGAACTGCGGCACGGTGAACTTGCCGAACTTGCGCAGGTACGGGGCCAGCAGCATCGCCAGCAGCACATAGCCGCCGGTCCAGCCCATCAGGAACAGGCCGCCGCCGTAACCCATGTTGGAGATCAGGCCGGCCATCGAGATGAAGGACGCGGCCGACATCCAGTCGGCGGCGGTCGCCATGCCGTTCATGACCGGGGGCACGCTGCCGCCGGCGGCGTAATACTCGCTGGTCGAACCGGCGCGCGCCCAGATGGCGATGCCGATGTAGAGCGCGAAGGTGGCGCCGACGACGAGGTATATTGTGGTTTGCAGATCCATTTGTTATTGCTCCTCAGTCTTCGTGAACGTCGAATTCGCGGTCGATGTCGCCCATCTTCTTGGCGTAATAAAAAATCAGCGCAATGAAGATGTAGATCGAACCTTGATGGGCAAACCAGAAACCGAGCGGGTAACCGCCCAGCTTGATGTTGTTCAAAACGTCCGCGAACAGGATGCCGGCGCCAAACGAGACCAGGAACCAGATGATCATGATCTTGGTCAAGAGCGCCAGCGTCGCCTTCCAGTAACCCTGGGCGTCATGGTTATATTGCATTGAATACTCCTCCTCTAGATTAATTGGTGAGCCATGGCAAAGAAGTGGCGCGGCAAGGGTCCACCCGTTTGAGAGGGCGGATTATCGGCGGAAATCCTTACTCAGCGCTTACAATGGAGCGTATGCGCGGGTTCCGGTAATGGCGCCGTGGCACCATGGTGAGGAAGGGGGATATATGAGGGTTTTGCTTGCCGAGGATGACCGCATCATCGCCGATGGTCTGATTCGTGCGCTGCGCGAAGCCAATTACGCCGTCGATCACGTCAACAACGGCGTGGCTGCCGATAACGCGCTCGTCATGCAACACTATGATCTGCTGATCGTTGATCTGGGCCTGCCCAAGCTGTCGGGCATGGAGGTGCTGACGCGCCTGCGGGCGCGGAAGAACAGCGTGCCGGTGCTGATCCTGACCGCGCAGGACGGGCTGGATGACCGGGTGCGCGGGCTGGATGCCGGCGCGGACGATTACCTCACCAAACCGTTTGCCCTGCCCGAGCTCGAAGCCCGCGTGCGGGCGCTGACGCGGCGCGGCACCGCCATGCCAAGCCGCATCGAGTTTGGCTGTCTGAGTTACGACCAGAGCGAGCGCGTCGCCCGCTGCGACGGGGTCATTCTCGACCTGTCGGCCCGCGAACTGGCAGTGCTGGAAATCTTGCTGCTCAAGGTGGGGCGGCTGGTCAGCAAGGACCATCTGGTAGACCATCTGTGCAGTTGGGGCGAGGAGGTGAGCACCAATGCCATCGAGGTCTACATCCATCGCCTGCGCAAGAAGATCGAGGTCGGCGCGGTGCGCATCAATACCATGCGCGGACTGGGCTACAGCCTGGTGAAGGCCGACCCGGCCAGGCATGACACGGTCCAGTGACCCCGCGGCGGCGGCATTCGCCCCGCCGGTGACTGATAGTCATCTCGCCGCGCCGTACTCGCTGTTTGGCGAGATTCTCGACTGGATGCTGGCCCCGATCCTGTTTTTGTGGCCGCTGTCGATCGTTGTCACCAACCACGTCGCCAGCCAGATCGCCGACCTGCCGTATGACGGACAACTGGCAACGCGGGTCGCGGCGCTCGTCCGCCAGGTGGAGGTGCATGGCGTGCCGACCAACGGCGGCCTACCCCGGGCGCTGTACGACATGCTGCGCGCGGACGAGCACGACACGGTTTATTTTCAGGTGGTCGATGCGCGGGGCGAACTGCTGGTCGGCGATGGCGACCTCCCCGCGGTAGCGGATCGACAAGCCGCCACCACGCCCGCACTGCGCTACCGTGACGCGGTGTTCAATGGGGAGGAAGTGCGCATCGCCTATCAATTGCTGCCAGCCGTGACGGGGCGGTCGGCGCTGCTCGTCCAGGTTGCGGAAACGCGCAACAAAAGAAAACAGATTACTTCGCGCGTCATCACCGGGGTGCTGTTGCCGCAGTTCGCCATCATTCCACTGGCGGTGATCCTCGTCTGGCTCGGCCTGACGCGCGGTCTGGCGCCGCTCAACAAGCTGCAATTGCACATTCGCCAGCGCCGACCGGATGACCTGTCACCGATCGGCATGAAGAACGCGCCCGATGAGGTGCGGCCGGTGATCGCGGCCCTCAACGACATGATGGCGCGGCTGGCGGACAATCTCGAAGCCCAGCAGCGCTTTATCGATGCGGCCGCCCATCAGTTGAAAACGCCCCTCACCGGGCTGAAAACCCAGGTCGAACTCGCGCTGCGGGAAACCGATCACCATCAGTTGCGCGGTTATTTGCAGCACATCGACGGCAGTGTCGATCGTGCTGCCCACCTGACCAACCAACTGCTGCAACTGGCGCGCGCCGAGGCCAGTCACGACAAGTCGCGCGCCATGGAACCGGTCGACCTCGAAGCCCTGACGCGGGAGGTCGCCGCCAACTGCGTGCCGCGTGCCTTGGCGCGCCAGATCGACTTCGGTTTTGAAGCGGCGGGCTCGGCCATGGTTATTTTTGGCGTGCCATTGCTGCTACGCGAGATGATCGACAACCTGATCGACAACGCCATCAAATACACCCCCGCGGGCGGCCACGTCACCGTGCGTTTGCGCACCGCCCCGACGTGGATTCTGGAGGTCGAGGACACGGGAATCGGCATCGCCGAGGCTGACCGTGCGCGCGTCTTCGAGCGCTTCTATCGCGCTCTGGGCACGGATGTCGATGGCAGCGGGCTGGGACTCGCCATCGTCCGCGAGATCGCCGAGCTGCATCGCGCCCGCATCGAAATCGAAGCCGGCCCGACGGGGCGCGGCACACTCATCCGCCTGGATTTCGATAACACCAAGCGCATAAACCGGGGCGGCCCGGTGACGCAAAATGCTGCGTTGCATCAATAAGTTGGCGCTGTTTGTAAGTTTTGCGAAAGGTTCACGGTTGATCATCGCGCCGTTGTCGTAGCGGGTGTTGATTTGGAGTGGACTCAAAAGGTGGCCTGAAACGCGATCGCGCAGACGATCCGGGCCACATACGTGCCGCGCCGGTTTGCCTGGGCGCGGTCATCAAGCAGCTTGTATCAAGGAGGTTAATCCATGCAGCTTACTGAAAAGCACAAGGAATACTGGCAGCGCAATCTGAAATTGACGGGAATTCTTCTCGCCATCTGGTTTGTGGCGACCTTTGTCGTCAGTTGGTACGCCCGCGAACTCAACGAGATCACCATCATCGGCCCGGTGGGCTTCTACATGGGCGCCCAGGGCGCCCTGATCATCTACGTGCTGATCATCTGGTTCTATGCCCGTTACATGAACAACCTGGACAAGGAATACGGCGTCC
>CAZOMI010000131.1:0-4356 GCA_964580925.1 uncultured Methyloversatilis sp. | reverse complement strand
AATGCGACACGATTCCCGAGCAGGCCTTCTACATGGTCGGCGCGATCGAGGAAGTATTCGAGAAGGCAAAAACGCTCCAATAAGCGCTGCAATAAGGAGTTAAAGTAATGGCCATGACTATTCACGTCGACGTTGTCAGCGCAGAAGAGATGATTTTCTCCGGTCTGGCGGAGTTCGTCGTCCTGCCCGGCGAAGCCGGCGAGCTGGGCATACTGCCCGGCCACATGCCGCTGATGACCCGCATCAAGCCGGGTGCCGTACGCGTCAAGCTGCCCGACGACAAGGAAGAGCTGATCTTCGTTGCTGGCGGCCTGCTGGAAGTGCAACCGGGTCTGGTGACCGTGCTGGCGGATACCGCCATCCGCGGTGCAGACCTCGATCAAGCCAAGGCATTGGAGGCCAAGAAGCTGGCCGAGGAAGCCATGGTCAATCGCGGCTCGGAAATGGACTACGCGCGCGCCCAGGCCGAACTGGCCGAAGCCATTGCGCAACTGGCGGCGATCGACCGTTTGCGCAAGCAGCGTCACTAAGAGCGCAAGGCCGGGCGAAAAAGGGGCAGCTTCGGCTGCCCTTTTTGTTTGCGACGAGCCTGAAAGTCGGCGCTGGCGGCACGCCGGTGAGGGGTTTGCAATTAATGCAAGCCTAAACTAGACTGTACGGTCTAGTCTAACCGGCCGCTTCATGGAACAGTTACTTGAAACCGATCTGAACGACTGCCGTGCCAGGTTGATCCAGGCTGCCGCGGAAGTCTTTGTCGAGGAAGGCTATCGTGCCAGCGTCGAACGCGTAGCGACGCGGGCGGGTGTCGCCCGGCAAACGCTCTACAACCATTTCCCCTGCAAAGCGGATTTGTTCGGCGAGGTCGTCCGCCAGGCCACCGCTGCCTTGCTGATCACCCTGGATGCCAACCGGCAGACACTGCGTGAGCGCTTGCTCCGCTTCGGCGTCATGTACAGAGCTAAAGTTCTGAGCGCCGAGGGCCTCGGCTTTTTTCGTACCCTGGCCGCTGAAGCCGTGCGTTTCCCGGAGCTCGCTGCGAGCTTCTATCGCAACGGTCCGGCGCAAACTGCCGCACGTCTCTCTGTCGTGCTGACGGAAGCCATGGGCAAGGGCGAATTGCGTTCCGTACCGCCTGAGTTTGCCGCCAATCTCCTTTTGTCCATGCTGGTTGGTGCCGACCGTAGCCATTACCTGTTCTCCGGCGATTCGCCACCCGAACCGGATCCAGTGCACGTTGGTCAGATCATCGATTGTTACCTGCGTGCCCTTGCGCCTGAAGTTCCCCCTTTCCCTGCCGTCCCCCAGCGGAGCATCCCATGAAAAAAATCATCTCCCTGCTGTCGCTCGTTTTCCTGGCCGCCTGTGGCGACGGCGAGAAAAAGGGCCCGCCCGGCGCAGGCCCGGGAGCCGGCATGCCGCCGCCCGAGGTGGATGTCATCACCATCGCCGCCGGCAGCGCGACCATTACCCAGGATTTGCCTGGCCGCCTGCAGGCGGTACGTACCGCACAAGTGAGGGCTCGCGTCGAAGGCGTCGTCGAGAAGCGCCTGTTCACCGAAGGTAGCGATATTGCCGCCGGCACGCCCTTGTTCCGCATCGATGCCCGCACCTACCAGGCCCAGGCCGCATCGGCCGCCGCCGACCTTGCCGCAGCCAAGGCAGTATTCGGCCGCTACAAACCCCTGCTTGACATCAAGGCCGTCAGCCAGCAGGAATTCGATGCCGCCGAGGCCCGCGTCAAGCAGGCCGAAGCGGCCTCGGCGAAGGCCCAACTGGACCTGGAAAGCGCCGTGCCGCCGGCGCCGATTTCCGGCCGCATCGGCCGTGCTCTGGTGACCGAGGGAGCCCTGGTCGGCAAGGGTGAAGCCACCCATCTGGTCACCATCGAACAGCTTGATCCGATCCGCGTCGAGTTTTCCCAGTCCTATTCCGATCTGCTGCGCCTGCAGCAGGCCGTCAGCAGCGGCAAACAGAGGAAGGCCGATGCGGCAAAAGTCGAACTGGTGCTGGAAGACGGTTCGCTCTATCCCGAAAAAGGACGCCTCCAGTTCACCGATCTCGCCGTCGATCCGAACAGCGGCGCTGTCCTGTTGCGCGCCGAATTCCCCAATCCGCGGCGTGAGTTGCTGCCCGGTACCTTCGTCCGCGTGCGCTTCCCCCAGGCGCAGCTCGACAGCGCGATCCGCGTGCCACAGCGCGCGGTGCAGGGCGGCGCCCAGGGCCAGTTCGTGATGACCGTCGACGCCGACGGCAAGGTGGCGCCGCGTTCGATCAAGACCAGCACCATGGCCGGCGCCGACTTCATCGTCGACGACGGATTGAAGGGTGGCGAAAAAGTCATCGTCAATGGCCTGCAGAAAGCCAGGCCGGGCGGCGTGGTGAAACCCTTGCCCTGGACGCCGGGAGCCGCGCTCATGGCAGCGCCACCCGGCGTCGCACCGGCCGCCGCTGCCAAGTCCAGCGCCGAAAAGAAGTAAATCATGATCCCAAAATTCTTCATCGACCGGCCGATTTTCGCCTGGGTCATCGCCATCATCATCGTCCTCGGCGGCCTGCTCGCGCTGCGCCAGTTGCCGGTGGCGAGCTATCCACCGGTCGCGCCACCGGCGCTGGCGATTACGGTCAATTACCCCGGCGCCTCGGCCAAGGTGGTGGAGGAAACCGCGGTCGCGCTGATCGAGCAGGAACTCAACGGCATCGAGAACCTGCTTTACATGGATTCCGCTTCGGAACAGAACCTCGGCACCATCACGCTGACGTTCAACGCCGGCACCAACCTCGACCTGGCCTCGGTCGAGACGCAGAACCGCATCAAACGCGCCGAGCCGCGCCTGCCGGAAGAAGCTCGGCGCCTGGGCATCACCGTGGTGAAGTCGGCGCGCAACTACCTGATGTTCGTTTCCCTGTTCTCGCCGGACAAGTCATTGGACAACGTCGCACTTGGGAGCTACGCGGCCGCCAATGTGCTGGAAAGCATACGCCGCACGCCGGGTGTGGGAGAAGCGATCCTGTTCGGCACCGAATATTCGATGCGCCTGTGGCTCAAGCCCGAGCGCCTGACTGCCTTCGGCCTGACCCCGGCCGACGTGGCGAAGGCGGTGCGCGCGCAGAACGCCCAGATTGCCACCGGCGAACTCGGCCAGGTACCGGCCGTGCGCGGTCAGGAATACGCCGCCACCATCATCACCCAAGGTCGCCTGGCGACCCCCGAGGAATTCGGCAACGTCATCATCAGGAGCGACGGCCGCGGCGCGACGGTACGCGTCAAGGACGTGGCCCGCGTAGAGCTCGGCGCGCAGGACTATTCCATCGCCGCCCGCGTCGACGGCCAGCCCACCGCCGCAATCGCCGTGCGCATGGCGCCGGGTGCCAACGCGCTCGACACGGCCAAGGCGGTCAACAACCGGATGACCGAGTTGGCGAGGTACTTTCCGTCCAGCATTTCCTGGATGGTGCCCTACGACACCTCGACCTTCGTCGACATCTCCATCCGCGAAGTGGTCAAGACCCTGATCGAGGCCATGATCCTGGTGGTGCTGGTGATGTATCTGTTCCTCGAAAACGTGCGCGCCACCTTCATCCCGACGGTGGTGGTGCCGGTGTCCCTGTTCGGCGCGCTGATCGGCCTCTATGTGCTCGGCTACTCGATCAACGTGCTGACCCTGTTCGCCATGGTGCTGGCCATCGCCATCGTGGTGGACGATGCCATCGTCGTGATCGAGAACGTCGAGCGCATCATGAGTGAAGAAGGCCTCAGCCCGCGCGACGCCACGCGCAAGGCCATGGGCCAGATCATCAACGCCATCATCGCCATCACCGTGGTGCTGACGGCAGTGTTCGTACCCCTGCTGTTCTTCGGCGGCTCGGTCGGCGCGATCTACCGCCAGTTCGCCGTGACCCTGATCCTGACCATGGGCTTTTCGGCCTTCATGGCGCTGACGCTGACGCCGGCGCTGTGCGCGACCTTGCTCAAGCACGAAGCGGGCAAGGATGACATGATGCCCACCACCGGCTTCTTCGGCTGGTTCAACCGCTTTTTCGCCGCTACCGTCAAGCGTTACATCGGCGCCACGCGGCGCATGCTGGGCAAGCCTGGGCGCTGGCTGATCCTCTATGCAACGATCCTGGCCGCCACCGGCTGGTTCTTCGCCAAGCTGCCGGGCAGCTTCCTGCCCAGCGAAGACCAGGGCTACTTCCTCAGCATCGTCCAGCTACCGCCGGCGGCGACGCGCGAGCGCAGCCTGGAAGTGCTCGAAACCGTCGAGAAGCACTACCTGGCGCAAAAGGAAGTCGCCCACGTGATTGGCGTGCTCGGCTTCTCCTTCTTCGGTCGCGGCCAGAATGCCGCCATCACCT
>CAZOMI010000130.1:0-4458 GCA_964580925.1 uncultured Methyloversatilis sp. | reverse complement strand
AGTGATTCGCGCCAACAACCGTTTAAGTTCCAAACAGAATGCAACACTACACTAGACACCGGCCTACGCCGGTGTGACGAACTTGATCAGCGCTTCCCTAACACTATGTACGACAGCGCACCGACGGCAGTGGCTGCCCCGACTATGCTTGCATGCGGGTCTTGACACAGGGTGTGGCAGGCTGGTCGCCAGACCCGGGTTCCCAACCCGAACAACCACGCGAACGCTGTTGTTTGAAACCAAATCAGCAAGTTCTGTTTTTTCCACATCAGGAGAATCAACCATGAAACAATTTGGCAAATATCTTTCCGCTCTATTTCTGGCTTTTACGCTGGTGTTTGTTGTCGGCTGTGCGTCCACGGCAACGCAAGAAGGAACCGGCGAATATATCGACGACAGCGTCATCACCACCAAGGTGAAGGCGGCCATTTTCAATGAGCCCACGCTGAAGGTCGCTGAAATCAATGTCGAGACCTTCAAGGGTATCGTCCAATTGAGCGGCTTCGTGAGTTCGCCTGTCGCCGCGAGCAAGGCAGTTGAGTTGGCACGTAGCGTCAAGGGCGTGAAATCCGTCAAGAACGACATGCGCATCAAATAAGCGGTAGCGCAGCATTGGTCATTGCCGAACCTCACGTTCGGTAATGACCCCATTCGCGGGCTGACTGAGAGCGCATCAAAATGACGGTAATCGCAACAACCGAATCGGCAGCTCTGCCTGGCAATCGATCTTCAGCCAGCATCGAGACCGTTGATTTGCTGTCCGTGGTTCCTGAACCCAGGGCTGGACGGGGCATCGCACTGGTGATCCTCGCTACTGTTGCCGCAGTGTTCGCGCTGAAGTGGGCGCAGAGTTTCTTCGTCTCCCTCTTGCTCGGAGTTCTTTTCGCCTACACGCTGAATCGGCTGGTCGTCTGGCTCGAACGGGCCCGCATTCCGCGCGTAATCGGCACCAGCATTGTGATGATCGGGGTGGTGTGTGTCGCCGTGCTGGGGACCTACGCGTTGCGTGGGCAGATCCTGACCATCATCGATCAATTGCCTGATGCGGTGAGCCAGATGTCGGCGGGCATCGCCAAGCTGCGCAAAGGTGAAACCAGCACCATGCAGAAGATGCAGGCTGCTGCCAGTGAAATCGAAAAGGCGACGAGCGAGGCGGCCGGTTTGGCCGCGCTGCCAAAACAGCGGGCAACGCGCGTTGTCATCGATGTGCCTGGCTTCAACCTCGGCAACTTCTTTTTGGCAAATTCCATGGTCGCCGCTGGCCTGATCGGCCAGGCCAGCATGGTGCTGTTTCTGACGTTCTTTCTGCTGCTGTCCGGCGACACCTTCAAGAGAAAGCTGGTGCGGCTCGCCGGGCCATCCATGTCGAACCGCAAGATCACGGTACACATCCTCGATGGCATCAACGACTCGATCCAGCGCTATATGTTCATGCTGTTGGTGACCAATGTCCTGGTGGGGCTGCTCACCTGGATCGCCCTGAGCTGGATCGGGCTTGAAAACGCCGGCGCCTGGGGCGTGACGGCTGGCCTGCTGCACCTGATCCCCTACGTCGGCCCGGCGGTTACCGCCAGCGTCATTGGTATCGCGGCCTTCATGCAGTTCGAAACCCTGTCGATGCTGCTGCTGGTTGTTGCCGCTTCGCTGGCGATCGCCACGCTGGTCGGCTACTTCGTCACGACCTGGATGACCGGCAGGATCGCCAAAATGAACACGGCGGCGGTATTCGTGTCGCTGTTGTTCGGGGGATGGCTGTGGGGCGTCTGGGGCCTGCTGCTGAGCATTCCGATCATTGTCATTGTGAAAGTGGTGGCGCAGCATATCGAGCAACTCGGGCCGGTGGCCGAGTTGCTCGGGGACTAGCCGGTGCCATCGCTCGCTCACCGAAAAACCGACGTCCGTGTCTTGAGACCGGCATGACGTCAATGCAGGTCCAGTCTCCCAACGTTAACCGAAAGAGGCCATAAAATGCTCTACACAATCGCTGTTGTCCTGGTCGTCCTCTGGCTACTCGGCATAGTCACATCATCCACCATGGGAGGCTTCATTCATATCCTTCTGGTGATTGCCGTCGTCGTCGTCCTGCTTCGGGTCATCAGCGGGCGCAAGATACTTTGATGAAGCCGAGCCTCATTGCCGAACTCCACCGCCAGGAAGCCTTGCTTATAACGGGCACTTTGCAGAACACGATCTTCAACAGCGCCAATTATTCGATTGGCGCCACCGCTACCAGGCAGGGAAAAGCATGATGATTACCGAGACCGAGATTCTTAGCGCCAGCATCCTGATCGTTGACGATCAGGAGTCCAATGTCATCCTGCTCGAGCAGTTGTTGAGCGAGGCCGGCTACACCGGCGTGACCTCAACGATGAACCCGCGGGAGGTCTGCGCGCTATACGAAAAAAATCACTACGACCTGATCCTGCTCGATCTGCAGATGCCCGACATGGATGGATTCGAGGTGATGGAAGGCCTCAAGACCCATGCCGCGGATGGCTACCTTCCGGTCCTTGTGATCACTGCGCAACCCGGCCACAAGTTGCGCGCGCTGCAGGCCGGCGCCAAGGATTTCATCAGCAAGCCGTTCGATCTGGTCGAAGTCAAGACGCGCATCCGCAACATGCTGGAAGTGCGGCTGTTGTACAAAAAACTTGAGAATTACAACAAGGTCCTGGAACAGACGGTGCAGGAACGGACCGCCGAACTACGCGACAGCGAAGCCCGCTATCGCAACCTGACCGAGTTGGCTTCCGACTGGTACTGGGAGCAGGACGCGAACGACAACTTCACCAGGGTTTCCGGCCCGGTGCTGGAAATGCTCGGCATCCAGGACGGCACCTTGCCTGGCGAGGCGAGCGATGCCCGGATGGCGGGCTGGAATGAGGCAGAGCGGAAAGTGTTGCTGGCAAGCATTGCCGCCCGGCAACCCTTCCTCGATTTTGTTTTCAGCCGGGTCAACGCCAATGGCGCGCGGCAGCAATTCCGCGTCAGCGGAGAGCCGATGTTCAACCTGGCGGGCTGCTACACCGGGTATCGGGGTATCGGTGTCGAATTCACCTCCAAAGGCTAAGCCTTGGGTTATTGAGGCTTGATTGACGATGTCATCTTCCCATGGTCCGCAGCAAAACCATCTACTCGCCGCCCTCGCGGCGGCGGAATTCGAGCCCCTGGCCGCGCATCTGGAACTGGCCCCGCTGCCGCTCGGCAAGATGCTCTACGAGCCAGGCGGACGGATGCTGCACGCCTATTTCCCCACCACGGCCATCGTCTCGCTGCACTACGTCATGGAGTCTGGCGCGACTACCGAAGCAGCGGGCGTGGGCAATGAAGGTGTCGTCGGTATTTCGCTGTTCATGGGTGGCGAGACCACGTCGAGTTCCGCCGTGGTGCAGACCGCGGGCCACGCGTACCGGCTGGAGCGCCGCTTGCTGTTGCAGGAATTCAATCGCGCCGGCTTGCTGCAGCGTCTGCTGCTGCGCTACACCCAGGCGCTGATTACGCAGATATCCCAGACCGCTGCCTGCAATCGGCACCATTCGCTGGAACAGCAGCTGTGTCGCTGGCTGCTGCTGACACTCGATCGATTGCCTTCCAATGATCTGGTCATGACGCAGGAACTGGTGGCCAGCATGCTCGGCGTACGCCGGGAGGGAATTACCGTGGCGGCCGGCAACCTGCAGCGTGCCGGATTGATCAGTTATCGCCGCGGCCACATTGCCGTGCTCGATCGCTGCGGACTGGAGCGTCATGCGTGCGAATGCTACGCAGTGGTCAGGAAGGAGTTGCGGCGTTTGCTGTCCGACGTCGGGTCTGCACGGCAATCGCACACATAGACGTCATAAGGATGTGGCGAAATCATCGTATTGGATTGATGCCGAGTACGGCGGAGCGATATTCCGGGCGTCTGTCGGCGAGTTTTCGGCGGCGGCGCAGGCTTCGTTCGGGATGTTGTGTATCCGTACGCAACGCGGAGAGGGCGAACTTGCGGATGGCCGGGAGGTTGCGTGCGGCATGACCCTTGCGAACGCGACAGTCATCCTCGCGGAAAGTAACGTCAAGCACCCAGTGCAAGGCTTCAACGCCCCAATGGGCGCGCGCTGCGTGCGCAAACTGCTCGACGGTTTTCACTCCGGAACTGACGATAAAGTAGCGCCGCTCAATGCTCACCTTGCCCTTGATCTCTTGTTCGGACTCGAGCATGCCGACGGCGGCAAGCTTCTTCCAGACTACGCGCATGGGCTTGTCCATCCACGACACGTCGGCAACCAAGACTGCCCGGCGGGTTTCGATCCGGCCATGATCCTTCTCGACCGAGGTGCGCTTTTGAACGTCGATGTTGCGGAAGTCAGACGCTTCAGCGGTGTCGAAAAACTCAACGATCGCCTGCGACAGATTCTTCTGGTTGTGAGCCGCCCCCGATTTTTCTGGACACGAATTTGGGGTTAAATCGTGTCTGAA
>CAZOMI010000129.1:0-4568 GCA_964580925.1 uncultured Methyloversatilis sp. | reverse complement strand
AGCAGAAGCACAACCTGCTGCTGTGCTCGACCATCATCGAGACCGGCATCGACAACCCGCATGCCAACACCATCGTCATCAACCGCGCCGACAAGTTCGGCCTCGCGCAACTGCACCAGTTGCGCGGCCGCGTCGGCCGCAGCCACCACCAGGCCTATGCCTACCTGCTGACCCACGAGGACGCCAAGCCGACCGCACAGGCCAAGCGCCGCCTCGAAGCCATCCAGGCCATGGAAGAACTCGGCTCGGGCTTCTTCCTCGCCATGCACGACCTGGAAATCCGCGGCGCCGGCGAGGTGCTTGGCGAATCGCAAAGCGGCGACATCCACGAAATCGGCTTTGCCATGTACACCAACATGCTCAACGCCGCGGTGCGCGCGCTGAAGGCCGGCGAGAAAGTGCCCGACCTGACCCAGCCGCTGTCCATCACCTCCGAAATCAACCTGCGCGTGCCGGCGCTGCTGACCAGCGACTACTGCCCCGACGTGCATGAACGCCTGACGCTCTACAAGCGCCTGGCCAACTGCGACAGCGACGATGACTTGCGCGCGATGCAGGAGGAACTGATCGACCGCTACGGCGAAATGCCGGCGCAGACCCTGGCGCTGCTGGAAACCCACCGCCTGCGGCTGGCCGGCCGCGCCCTGGGCCTGGCCAAGCTGGACGCCGGGCCGGCCGCGATACAGCTGCAATTCGTGCCCAACCCTCCCATCGACCCCGCGAACATCATCCGCCTGCTGCAGAGCGATCGCAGCTTCAAGCTGGCGGGACAGGACAAGCTGCTCTGGCAGAAACCCAGCGCGAACCTGAAAGATCGCATCACGGCGGTGCGCGAACTGTTTCGGAAACTGGCACCAATGCCGAAGGGTTAAGCGTCATTTCGTAAGCTTTGGGTTAAAGTACGCGAATCATTTGAGCATCCCAAATCCATGCGTCCGTCCCTGCTACTCGAAGCCAACCGTACCGCTGTCCGCGAAATCGCACTGCGCCATCGCGTCGGTGACGTTCGCGTATTCGGTTCAGTAGTCCATGGGAACGATACGGAAAGTAGCGATCTCGACGTACTCGTGGAACCGACCGCCGAAACAACGCTGATGGATATTGCGGCGATTCAACTGGAACTTGAGCGGCTGCTGGGAATCACGGTCGATGTCCTGACTCCGAATGCATTGCCCGAAAAGTTTCGCAGCCAAGTCATCGCCGAAGCCATCCAGGTATGAGCCGGGACCTGTTGCGCGTCGCCGATTATCTCGGCCACATACTTGAAGCGATTGAGCGCATCGGCGAATACACCGAAGATGTTGACGAAGTCACGTTTCTCGGCAACACGATGATCCAGGACGCCGTTTTGCGCAACATCGAAATCATCGGCGAAGCTGCAAGAAACATCGAGCGCACTGCTCCCGACTTTGCCGCCCAGCATTCGGAAGTGCCCTGGGCGATCATCTAACCATGCGCAATCGTATCGCGCATGGCTACTTCAAGGTCGATCTTGAAATTGTCTGGAGAACCATTCATCAAGACCTGCCGGAATTGGCGGTTGCGGTCAGTAGAATAGTTCGCGGGTGAGTCCGCCCAGGCTTGCCACGCGGCCACGCGCCGCCCGCCGATAGTCACTCACCAATACCACCGATCCCATGCTGGTGAGCGACCAACCAACGCTCGACGTACTCGCAGCTTGGACCGACGACCAGAATCATCCCCACAGAGGGTGGCCCCGATCAGGGGCCGAAGAAGGCGATAGCGCCCCGCCCTTTCACATCACGAAGATATCCGTTGCCGCCAGGCCGGGCAGGTCCGTCAGCATCGCCACTTGCACAACCCAATGGGGTCCAACCCAATGGGGTCAGAGTCATTTCGCAAAGCCAAATCACTCTGACCCGTATGGCTTCAAAGACGACCCATGGGTCGCCTATCAATTGATATTCATGAAGCCGAAAATGGTGCGTGAAAAACATTGGCGTCAATCACTTAGCATTTTGTCTGTCAGTATAACAACAGCAATATGCCAAACACCAGCCGGATCTTCAGCGTACCTAACGGCTTCGAGTGACTGCTTTGTGGAAACTTTGCTAGTGACGACTGATGGCTGGGAACGGAAGTTCATCGAACATAGGCCGCTGACCGTTCCGGCCGAACAAGCGCCGTACCACCAGCGCCGACATTCAATAGCGGACGTCTTTCGACTACGGCGTCAAGCCCATCCGGTAGTCGACAGGGCGCTACCTTGCGCATTGACCGCCCTTCCGGCGGCCGGTAATATGGCGGTATGGCTATCGTGATATGGGTACCCATATGAAGACCACCATAGAGATTTCCGTCCCCCTCCTTAACCAGGCGCGCAAGCTGGCGACGCGCCAGGGCACGACCCTGCGTGCGCTGGTCGAGGAAGGCCTGCGCAAGGTGGTGGCGGAGAACCGCCGCCCCGAGGAATTCCGCCTGCGCCCGGCCAGCTTCAAGGGCCGCGGCCTGCAGCCGCAGGTGGCCGGCGCCGGCTGGGACCGGCTGCGCGAGATGGCCTACGAGGACCACGGCGGATGATCGCCGTCGATACCAACCTGCTGGTCTACGCCCATCGCGAGGACTCCCCCTTCCACCAGCGCGCCGCCGCCTGCATCGCGGCGCTGGCCGAGGACCGCGCCACCTGGGCGATTCCCTGGCCCTGCCTGCACGAGTTTTTTGCCATCGTCACCCACCCGCGCATCTACGCCCCGCCGACGCCGCGGGAGCGCGCCCTCGACCAGATCGACGCCTGGCTCGAATCGCCTACGCTGATGCTGCTGGCGGAAACCGAATCCCACTGGTCCGAGCTGCGCTTGCTGGTCAGCGTCGCCCGGCTTGCCGGCGCCCAGGTCCATGATGCACGCATCGCCGCACTGTGCCTGCAGCACGGGGTGCAGACCCTCTGGTCGGCCGACCGCGACTTCGGCCGTTTTCCCAAGCTTTCCGTCGCCAACCCCCTGATCGCCTGAACCATGCAACAAACTGAAAACCTGAATATCGAAGCCTTCGAGCCGATGCCCACGCCCGAGGAAATCCACGCCCGCGTGCCGCTCTCGGAGGCCGCCGCAGAGTCGGTGCTGGCGGGACGGCGCACGCTGGAACGCATCCTCGACGGCAGCGACCCGCGCATCTTCGTCGTGGTCGGCCCCTGCTCGATCCATGACCCGGTGGCCGGCATCGACTACGCTCGACGGCTGAAGCAACTCGCCGACGAAGTCGCCGGCACCATGGTCCTGGTGATGCGGGTGTATTTCGAGAAGCCGCGCACGGCGACGGGCTGGAAGGGCTACATCAACGATCCGCGCATGGACGATTCCTTCCATATCGAGGAAGGCCTGCAGAAGGGCCGCGAATTCCTCCTGGCGGTGAACGAACTCGGACTGCCCGCCGGCACCGAGGCGCTCGACCCGATCGCGCCGCAGTACCTGGGCGACCTGATCGCCTGGACCGCGATCGGTGCGCGCACCTCCGAATCGCAGACCCATCGCGAAATGTCCTCGGGATTATCGACGCCGGTCGGCTTCAAGAACGGCACCGACGGCTCGCTCGACGCGGCGGTGAATGCCATCATTTCCGCCGGCAGCCCGCACAGCTTCCTCGGCATCAACATGCAGGGGCGCTCCTGCGTGGTGCGCACCGCCGGCAACCGCTACGGCCACCTGGTGCTGCGCGGCGGCGGCGGCCGGCCCAATTACGACACGGTCAGCGTCGCCCTGGCCGAAGCCGCACTGGCCAAGGCCAAGCTGCCGCAAAACATCGTCGTCGATTGCTCGCATGCCAACAGCTACAAGAAGCCGGAACTGCAGCCGCTGGTAATGCACGATTGCATCAACCAGATCCGCGACCAGCGCAAGACCGGCCATCGTTCCATCGTCGGCCTGATGATCGAAAGTTTCATCGAATCGGGCAACCAGCCGATTCCCTCCGATCCCGCCTTGCATGGGCAACTGAAGTACGGCTGCTCCGTCACCGATGCCTGCGTCGATTGGGCGACCACCGAGAAAATGATTCGCGAAGCCGACGCCGCCCTGCGCAGCGCCATCCCCTCACCCGCCAATTCCTGAGCCGCCTTCATGAGCCTGATTCGACCCTTCCGCGGACTGCGCCCGGCTGCCGGCCAGGCCGCCGCCATCGCCGCACCACCCTATGACGTGCTGTCGAGCGATGAGGCACGGGCGCGCGCCGCCGGCAAACCCTGGTCCTTCCTGCACATCTCCAAACCCGAGATCGACCTGCCGCGCGAGACCGATCCCTATGCCCCGGAGGTCTACGCCAAGGCCGCGGAAAACCTGCAGCAGATGCTTGCCGCCGGCATCCTGGCCCGCGACGCGACGCCCTGCTACTACGCCTATCGGCTGACCATGCCCGGGGAGCACGGTGACCACGTGCAGACCGGCCTGGTGGCTGCCGCGAACGTGGCCGACTACGACAGCAACCGCATCCGCAAGCACGAGTTCACGCGTCCCGACAAGGAAGACGACCGCGTGCGCCAGATCGAGGCGCTGAATGCGCAGACCGGGCCGGTGCTGCTCGCCTACCCGGCCTCGGCCACCGCGGATGCGCTG
>CAZOMI010000128.1:0-4572 GCA_964580925.1 uncultured Methyloversatilis sp. | reverse complement strand
TGTCGATGGTGCCGTTGGCGTTGCGGTCCCAGACCAGGAGGGCGTCGTCCTTGCCCGCCCAGCCGGTCTTGGTGAGGACGCCGTCGCCGTCGTGGTCGAAGTGGATGTTGGCGGCGAGACCCACCGTTTCGAGGCCGTCGTTGTCGAGGTCGAGGATGATGGGGTCGCGGGGCCAGAGCCAGTTTTTGGCGCGGTTGTAATTGCCGTTGACAGCACCATCAACAGCAGCGTCGATTTGTGCTCCCCTTCCGGCCAAAATCCGTGCTGTCTGCTTGAGTTGTTCTGCGAGAAGAGATTTCGATACGGGATCGAGAGTTGGAAGAAGCCCCGCAAGCAGATCCAGAGCCGCCTCATGATTCCTATCCACCTTTATGCTGACGACATTTTCAGCATTGGTAGCGACCGTCTCAAAAGTATTCAGATCGCGAAGATCCTTAGCCAAAGCGGCGGCTTCATTGGGTCCTTTCGTTACGATGGTTATTTTCATACAGGCTTCTCCTATTGTTCCGTGATTTCAATGAAATCGTTCAGCTTTAATGAATCCATAATAGGCGCAAAAAATGAAGGCGGTCGGATTGGCTCCTCAATGAGGCGAATCTTCACAGTTGCCGTCCGCTTATCGAAACGCGCCGTAACCTCGCAGATCGCCCAGTATCTCTTTTCCGTGGGATTATGAGTGAGATAACCTTTCTGAAAAATACATTCCGGTTCTTTGACAATCTCCCGAAGCGAACCGAAGTATTTAGTGTTGAATACAGCGATTTTTTCGGGGGTTGTAGGGGAGAGGTTTCGTAACCATTCTGACCCATCTTTTCTCATGAGCGATGCATCCCACGGCGAAGCGATCTCGGTCAATATCTCAACGGCACGCTTTTTAACCTTTCTTTCCACAAGCCCGTCCTGGATAAATGCATAAGAAAAATATAGGCCCACGACAGCCAAACCAACGCCAATCCATTTTTTCATGCCACCATCCTCCACGTCCTATTCGCGCATTCCTCGCCGTCCCGCCAGCGCCGACTTTTCTTTGGCACATTGCGGGCGATCATCTGGTCGAAGTCCGCCAGCCCCTGCCAGTTCCTGCCGGAGAGGAAACCGCCCGCATAGCGGTCGAGGTCGAGCAGATCGGCGAGCGCATTCTCGGGATCGGATTGCCGCTTGTCGGCCAGCATCAGGTTCAGCCGGGTGGTGTCCAGGCGCAGGCCGTTCTCATCGATCACCAGTTGTATCTGGTCGTGATAGGGCTTCAGCCTTGTCTGCATCACCAGCGCGCCATAGACGCTCTCCTTGAGGCTGTCATAGGCCTGTTGCAGCAGATCGAGTTGGCCTTGCGAGAACTGGATGCGCAGCAGGCCCATCATATCCGGCAGGTCGACCACCATTGAGCCGCCCGAGCCGCCGCCGGAACTGCTGGATACGCTACTGATCCCCCAGTTGGCATTGGGCGTCTGGCTTTTGGTCTCGGGCAGGTTGAAGAAGTACTGGCCGTTGAAGGCTTCGAGCACATGCAGCTTCCTGCTCCACTCGGCAATCAGGCTGCGGTAACTCTCGGTGATGGCCGGGCTGTCCGCGTGGAACGTGACAACGACCCGCGAACTGCCCGCGCCGACCATGGGCAGCATCTGCCCCCCGGTATCCATCATCCCCCATTCGTTCAGCCGCAAATTGGCGCTGCCGCGCGCGGCGCCGATGGCGACATATTCGATGTAGTTTTTACCCGCGGCGCGTTCTTCCAGGCTCTTCGCCATGCCGGAGGTGCCGGCCCAGGCGGTGAGCAGGCTGTCGAGCAGGGCTTGCTGCTCGGCGCGGGTGGGGGCGGACTGGAACCGGGCGAGCAGGCCGGCGACGCTGCCGGCCACATTGTCAGTCAGCGCGGCGGCTTGTTGCAGTTCGCGCACGTTGCCGGCGCCCTGCATGTTGGGCAGGGTTTTGAGGGGGGCGGGGACTTCTATGGCTGCGGCGAATTTCGTGTCAAAGGTATCCACCGCCAAATGGAATTCGCCCATGGCCGATTCGCTGCCATCGGCGCGGGTGAAGCTGCCTTCGCGGGAAAGGGTGTTGCCGTTGCCGAGGCGCTGATTCTTGAGGGTGTGGGCGAGGTTCAGGCTGACGATGCCGGCTTCGGCGAGGGAGATGAGTTCTCCGGCGCCGGTGACGCCGTTCTGGTCGGCGTCGCGCCAGAGTTTCAACTCGGCGAAGGCGGGGTCGGTGGCGTCGAGGATGCCGTCGCCGTTGGCGTCAAGCGCGGCCAGGGCGGCAAAGCCGTTGGGGGCGAGGGTGCCGTTGGGCAGCGGGGTGAAGTCGCCGAAGAGTTCGGCACCGGTGTCGATGCTGCCGTTGGCGTTTCTGTCCCACACGAGCAGGGCGTCGTCGCGGCCGGCCCAGCCGGTTTTAGTCAAGACGCCGTCGCCGTCATGGTCGAAGTGGATGTTGGCGGCGAGGCCGACGGTTTCGAGACCGTCGCCGTCGAGGTCGAGGATGATGGGGTCGCGGGGCCAGAGCCAGTTTTTGGCGCGGTTGAAGATGTCGCGATAGAACCAAGCAACTTGTTGCCAAAGCGGGTTCCAGATCAATGTTTGCAAAGGTCCCCAGCCGGCATCTGGACCAAGCACGCGTGGAATGATGCCAGTCTCCGCGAGCGCCATCAGTGCCCAGTTGGTGCATTGCGAACCGAGCGGAATAGAGTAGTTGGGCGGCGTGACGCCGCTTTGTTTGATGTATTGGCTAAGTTCGCGGTACTGGGATTCGCTCATAGGCATCGGGCCGCTGGTCGCGGTTGGACTCGCTCCAGAGGACTCTTGCCGCACCTCCCCAGGCCCATAGATGGCATTGCCAACATTATTTGTTGCCGGGTAAAAGCCGTACGATTCAGACGTACCATCAGGCTTATTGATCTGCAGCCACGAGTGAATATTGTTTTGACTGGTGCCGATTCCAACATTGACTTGAACAGTGTAACCAGACATTGCTTGATCTCCTTATTCAGCGCTCGATTCGGTTGAGTTTTATTTCAAGAAAAGCATCAGGAATAATCCCTAGCTTTTTGTACCTGTCGTTCATCATCCGAATGGTGAGAGTGTTATTGCGTGCTTGTTCCTCGTGAAATCTCATGCTGTATTCAATGAGTTCCAAGCGTGCCGCCAAAGGAATCTTGTCGGCCTCATAAAAATGTAATTTGTAAGAAAATTTATCGCCAAACCATCGATTAGCCATATAAGCAAAGAACATACCGTTGTCTTCATCCAAAACAGGAAAGGATACAGCTCCGTCACGAACATTAAAGTTCCGGCCTTCATAGAAACGATGCTGCTTAGTTGTAAGACCATACTGTTTCAAGATATTGATATAGCCATGTACGATCTTCTCTAATAACAGGTCTTCCATGGGACGATTTTCCGCTGCCATTGCAATCCTTCCAAAGATGCAACCGAATAGCATGATGACGGTGAGCAATCGAATTTTGAAGAATTTCATGCCATCATCCTCCATTCGTTATTCGCACATCCGCCGCCGTCCCGCCAGCGCCGACTTTTGAGCAAGCAGCACGACCGCAGCGTGTCATCGTCGGCATCGCCGTAGAGCTGGTCGCGACCTGCGCCGCCGGTCAGCACGTCGTTACCCTCGCGGCCGTAGATCACGCTGTCCTTCTCGGTGCCGTTGAGGACATCCCCGCCCGGCGAGCCATAGAGTATCTCCGCGCCTTCGCTTACATTGATCAAGGCCAGCACGTTGTTCACATTGAGCTGCGCGCCGTTGTCGAACTCGAAGCGGTCGATGCGCTGCCAGTTGTTCAGCCAGTCCTTGACACGTACCGAATCGCCGCTGGCGCTGATGCTGGCAATCAGGTCATTGCCGTCGCGGCTGAAGGCCACATCGTTCTGCCCGATTCCTGGCTTGAACAGCACACGGCCGTAAGTTGCTTCAACCACGTCCTGGCCGTCGCCCACGCCGAAGCGATAGGTGTCGTAGCCGCCCAGGTTATGGAAGCGATCGTTGCCCGCGCCACCGTCAATAGTGTCATCCTGATAGCTGCCGATGATCACATCGTCCCCAGGCGTTGCAGCAAGTGCGCGCGCGGCCATATCGGTGCGATCCCATGCCGTGCCGTCGGCAAAAAGCAACTGCTCGACGCCGACTTCGTTCGACCAGGGGTTCGCCTGATTGCGTACCGTTAAGGTGCTGCCGTCAGTCAAGGAAATGGTCATGCCACCCTTTAGGGTCCAGCGCACCGTGATGTTGTCTTCGGTGACTCCGGGCGCAAGTTCAACCTCGTCATGCCCCGAGGCATAGCCTTCGACGATTTCATCCTGGCCGCCCCCAGGTCCGAAGCGGTAAGTATCATTACCCGTCCCACCCTCCAGTAGGTCATTGCCCGCGCCGCCCACCAACACGTCATCCCGCCCGTTGAAGCCGCGCAGCTCATCGTCGCCGGCTTCGCCCAGCAAGACGCGGGACTTGATCTTCTCCGCATCCCACAGCGTGCCGTCGGCAAAGGCGATTTCCTCCACCGCATAGCGATTGCTCTCGTTGAAGTGGTTCTTGACGGTCAGCGTCTCGCCGGTGTCGCGGATG
>CAZOMI010000127.1:0-4804 GCA_964580925.1 uncultured Methyloversatilis sp. | reverse complement strand
ATCTTCGGCGTTTGTACGACGCGCCGAGCATCGCTCATCAGCCCGGAGGTGTTCAGAAACTGACCGTCTGACCCCGCACCGACGCGTATGTAGTGCCACTCGCGCATGGGCTAGGGCGACTTGTCCGGCTGCAGGGTCTGCCGTGCCCCCGGCAATATCGGGGCGGTAGCAAGTGGCCTGCTTGCGGCCGGGTGCACGTATTCGCGCGTCGGAGCGAGGTCCATTCCGCTGTTGGCGATGCCGGGTGACCGATAAGTTCGGTGCAGCGGGCTCTCGCGCCGTATCCGGTAGTCATGCCGGTCGGCCAAGATGAAACTTGTGGCATCGACATTCGGGTTGTTGATGAACTCCCCGTCGATGCCGGTATTGAGCTGTCGTCTGCCCAGCAACAGATTGTTATAGGCTTTGACGGTCTGGGCGCCAGGCCTGACGGCGAGGAAACTGCCGCCTTCCGGCCGATCGTTGATCAGAGTGTTGTTGACCAGATACAGCTCGTTCTTCGGCCACTTGTAACCTTCCGCACCGAAAGAGATGATGCTGGAGTTTTCGGTGGTGGCGCTTTGCTGGATGATGTTGCCAATTACATAGGCGACACCGCCGCCGGGAAATTCGAGCTCGTAGCTGGCGCGGCCGCCTTTTTCGTCGGTGAGGCGGTTATAGAGGATGTGGTTTTCCGCGGCACGGCTCTTGAGCAGATGACCAACCCTGGCATGGTGGAAATAACTGCCGCTGACACGCAGCTTCTTGATGGCCCCGACGTAAAGATTGTGGCTGTAACCGTCACCTGCGCCATTGTGGCCGAATTCGCTGTTCTCGATATCGAGTTCGCTGTCACCGCCGCCGGAGAGAATGCCCATCTCATTGTCGAGGAAACGGCAATTACGGATGAACAGGCGGCCTCTTTCGAAGCGGATACCCGCACCATTTTTGTCTGGCACGCGGGCGCCGGTAAACTCGACGTTCTCGATGGTGATGTCGCCACCGCGGATGACCCAGATGGCCTTCTTTTCCGCGCTGACCCCGGCAGCAACCAGGCGGGCGTAACCACCGACGCCGCGGATGGTCAGATTGCGCTGCTTCCAGACGGCGACATCGGCAATATAGTCACCAGCTTCGATTTCGACGGTGTCACCGTCCCGTGCCTGCACCGCTGCAACCCCGATGCTGCGAATTTCCCGCTGCGGACCGACCCGCAGGGTACGCGTCGACCCACTAGCCGAGGAACCAGGCGTGTCGGTTACAGGCGCCTTGGCTGGCGCGACAATCAGATTGCCGCTGGCATCGCGGCGAATTTCACCGAGATAAGGCGAGGCCGGCGGGAAATCATCAGCGGCAGCCGGAAAAGGGTAAGCACCCAAGCAGGCCATGACGACCAAAGCAGACAAGATGCCAAGGGTGGCGCGGATGCCTTTATTCAGTGGAGCAGGATTATGGCCAGCGGTTCGTGCTTTCATGCGCATTCCCTTCCGCGTCTATTCGTCAAAGATCCCCATTTCAGGATAATGCAGTTTTCACCACACTGCCAATTTCATATTCCCAGCCCATGGACCTGGTCTTTCTCCTGAAAAAACTGCTGTCGGTCATCCTGCTGCCGCCATTGCTGCCGCTGCTCTGGATCGCCGCTGGGCTGCTGCTGTTGCGCCGGCGGCCGCGGCTGGGGCGGGTGCTGGCCTGGAGCGGACTGTTGCTCACGCTGCTGCTGAGCACCCCGGCGGGCGTAAAACTGCTGGCCCAGCCTCTCGAGAACTTTCCGCCACTACAGGCACAAGACTTAGCGACAAGTCAGGCTATTGTTATTCTCGCCGGCGGGCAGCGGCGCTATCTGGCTGAATATGGAGGAGGAGCGCCAAACAACTTGACCCTCGAACGTCTACGCTATGGCGCCCGACTGGCGCGGGGCAGCGATTTGCCGGTTTTGGTGAGCGGCGGGGTTGTCCGGCGCAACGAAACCGCCGAAGCGGAACTGATGGCCGCGAGCCTGCTAAGCGATTTTGGCGTAAAGCCACGCTGGGTAGAAACCAAGTCAAGGGATACGCAGGAGAACGCGTACTTCACCGCACAAACACTCAAAGTCGCCGGCATAAACCGCATCGTACTGGTCACCCATGCGGCACACATGCGCCGGGCAATGAACGAGTTTGTGGCGCGAGGATTGGAGGTGGTTCCTGCACCAACTGCTGCCTTGTCTGCCGAGGCTGACTTCGACTGGTCATCCGACCTGGTACCCAGCCCGACAGCGGCCTACGCCGGATGGTATGCGACACACGAATGGCTGGGGCTGGCGGCTCAGGCGGTGCGCCTCAAGCTGGCGCAGTAACTGCTTACTCTAGCGGAACCCCGCGCGGTTTACGACCGGCGCGCACGGCCAGCGCGTCATACAGGGGACGCGGCAGCAGCCGCAGCAAGCGGGCGACGATGCCCATCTGCCAAGGCATCACGGCGAAACGGTCGCCCCGGTCGATGGCGGCGGCCATGCTGTTCGCGGCCTGCTCGACCGGCATCAGGAAGGGCATCGGATAGGGGTTCTGCTTGGTCATCGGCGTGGCGATGTAGCCGGGCGCCAGCGTGACAACCCTGACACCACTGCCGCGCAACTCGACGCGCAGGCTTTCCAGATAGGTGATGGCTGCCGCCTTCGATGCCGAATAGGCGCCGGCCCCCGGCAAGCCACGGATGCCGGCCACCGAGGCAATGCCGACCAGGCGGCCCTGACCAGCGGCGCGCATGGCGGCGACGAAGGGCTGGAAGGTCTGCACCATGCCCATGACATTGGTGTCGAAGACGCGGCGGAAGGCGGGCAGGTCGGCAGCTTCTTCAGTCAGCGTGCCGACCGAGATGCCGGCATTGGCGATGACGATGTCGGGAACGCCGGAGCGGGCGATGAAGTCCGCCCCTGCCGCCGCCAGGGCGGTGGCATCGGTGACATCGAGGGGATAGAGGTGGCAGGTGGCGGTCAGTTCTGCCGCCAAAACCTGCAAGGCCGACTCGCGCCGCGCTGCCAGCCCGAGGACCGCTCCCCGCGCGGCATAGTGACGCGCCAGCGCCACGCCGATGCCCGACGAGGCGCCGGTGATAAAGACGCGCAGAGCTTGTGTCAGGGGGTTACTTCTTGATTTCGGCGCGATTCTTGGCGATCAGGCCGTTGACGATCTGCAGTTTTTCGCCAAAAGATTTGATGTTGATCGGCTTGTATTTGCCGCCAACGATGATCACCGGCACGCCATCGACGCCGTAGCCACGAGTCATTTCCGCGGCACGCCTGACATTGGATTCGACCGTGAACGATTTGTAGGTGTCGGCAAACTTCTGGCGGTCGACACCCTGCTTGGCCATCCAGTCGAAGAGGATTGGCTCCTTGTTCAGGTTAACCCGCTCCTTGAGCACGGCATGGAACACGGCATCATTCAGCTTTTCGAGCAGGCCCATTGCTTCAAGGGTGTAATAGATGCGGGCGCCGGGAAGCGAATTTTCGTTGAAGATGACCGGCACCTTCTTGAAGTTTACGTCGGCGGGCAAGGTTTTCACCCAGGACTTCAGCAGCGGCTCGAAGTCGCCACAATGCGGGCAACCATAGGAAAAGAACTCGACGGCTTCGACCTTGCCTCCCTTTTCAGTCGCTTGCGGGGTTGACAGGCGGGCAAACTGCTTGCCTTCGACCAGTTCGGCGGCCAACGCCGGCGTGGCGACCAGAAAACTCATTGTCAAAATCGCCAACAGGGTGTTCAGTGCTTTCATGGGTGACCTTTCTGATTACTCTTTTCCCCTGACCACCGTGGCCAGGATGCCATTCTGGGACAATTGACTGCGCGCTCGGTTCATTTCTTCCGGATTCGGGTAGGGGCCGATCCGCACGCGGTGCATTGTGCCCTTCTCCGGCACATCGGCTTCGAGGATGGACGCTTCGAATCCCTGCATGGCCAGTCGTGCCTTGAGGTTTTCAGCGTCGGCGGGCTTCTGGAAAGCGCCCACCTGCAGGAACAACGCCTGATTGACTGCCGTCGCAGCGGGCTGGGGCGGTAGCGCGGGAGCGGCAACCGGCCGGTCCGGCGCGGGGCCGTCGGGCGTGGCGGACTTCTTGCCTTCGAGAATTTCGTAGAAGTCGAACTTGCGTTCCATGGGCTTGTCGCCCGGCTTGCCCGGCAGGGCGGCAGGTGTCTGCGTTCCGGTCGTGCCGGCAGCGTTTTCCTTTGGCTCCGGCTTGGCTACACGTTCGACAAACGGCAGTGGCGTCTTGTTCAGATACCAGACCACCCCGAAGGAAATCAGCACGCCGATGACCAGCCCGAGAGCGATGCCGAGCAGCGTGCCGCCGTACTGCCAGCGCCGATTTTTATGTATCGTGGTTTTCATAAGCATTACATGGAGTCCGGAGCCGAAACCCCAAGGAGGCGCAGACCATTGCGGATGACCTGGCGCACCGCCACGGCCAGCGCAAGGCGTGCCTGCTTTTGCGCCGCATCTTCGACCAGCAGGCGCTCGGCGTTGTACCAGGCATGGAATTCCGCCGCCAGTGTGCGCAGCCAGAAGGCCACGGCATGCGGTGCGTAGTCGAGCGCGGCGCTGTCGATCAGTTCCGGGAAAGCCGCCAGTTTGGCGGCCAGGGCGAGTTCGTGTTCGCTGGCCAGCAGCGCGAGGTCGGCGGTGGCCAGCGTGCGGGAATCGCCGCCCCACTGCGCCAGAACCGAGCAGACGCGGGCATGGGCATATTGAACATAGTAGACCGGGTTGTCATTCGACTGGCTCTTGGCCAGGTCGAGGTCGAAGTCGAGCGACTGGTCCTGCTTGCGCAGCAGGTAGAAGAAGC
>CAZOMI010000126.1:0-4807 GCA_964580925.1 uncultured Methyloversatilis sp. | reverse complement strand
AGGAAGCGATCACTCTCACGGTATTCGTTCCTTTCGTGGTGTTCTACATGCACCAGCCGCTCAAGCTCGATTACCTGTGGGCCGGTTTGTGTATCCTAGGCGCCGTTTATTTCATATTCAGAAGTCCATGACCTATCCCCCATCCCCTTTCCCGAGGAAAGGGGTGACGACAGTTCAGCCGCTACGCGGCTTCCACATTCCTGACTTGGCGCCTCTTTGGGGCGGCCCTGCGGAGGCGCCATGACCTACCTAGCCAGCAACAAGCAGATCACGCTGCCGGAACTCGCGCGCATGAAACGCGAGGGCGAAAAGATCGCCATGCTCACTTGCTACGATGCCAGCTTTGCCGCGCTGGAAGATCGCTGCGGTGTCGATGTGATGCTGGTCGGCGATTCGCTGGGCAACGTCATTCAAGGCAAGACTTCGACCCTGCCGGTGACCATGGAGCACATGGTCTATCACACGGCCTGCGTCGCTGCCCTGCCAACGCGGCCGATGCTGGTGGCCGACCTTCCCTTCGGCGCCTATCACGAGTCCCGCGAGCAGGCGATCCGCAATGCCGGCAAGCTGCTGGCGGTCGGCGCCGAGATGGTCAAGCTCGAAGGCGGCGAAGTCATGGCCGACACCGTGCATTTCCTGGTCGAGCGCGGCGTGCCGGTCTGCGCCCACATCGGCCTGACGCCGCAATCGGTGCATGCACTGGGCGGTTACCGCGTTCAGGGTCGTGACGACGAGAGCGCCAGGCGCATGAAGCGGGAAGCCGTGGCGCTGGAGCAGGCCGGAGCTGCGCTGATGGTGCTGGAAATGGTGCCCGCCGGGCTGGCAGGGGAAATCACCAGCCTGCTCAAGGTGTGCGCCACCATCGGCATCGGCGCCGGCCTGGCCTGCGACGGCCAGGTGCTGGTGCTGCACGACATGCTGGGCGTCTATCCGGGGAAAAAGGGTCGATTTGTCAAGGATTTCATGGCCGAAGCCCAGAGCATCGACGGTGCCGTCCAAGCCTACGTCAAAGCCGTCAAGGACGGTTCCTATCCCGGACCGGAGCACTGCTACTGATGCAGATTCACCAAACGATCGCCGGCCTGCGTACGGCGCGCAGCAAGGCAGGACGGGTGGCGCTGGTTCCGACCATGGGCAATCTGCACGAGGGACATATTGCGCTGATGACGCGGGCACGCGCTCACGCCGATCAGGTAATCGCCACGATTTTCGTCAATCGCCTGCAGTTTCGCCCCGGCGAAGACTTCGAAAAGTATCCGCGCACGTTTGCCGAGGACTGCGAAAAGCTGCAGGCCGCCGGGGTCGAACACCTGTTTGCGCCTGACGAGGCGGAGATGTATCCGCAGCCGCAAACCTATCATGTTGAGCCACCGTCCGAGCAGGCCGGCATCCTCGACGGTGAGTTCCGTCCCGGGCACTTTCGTGGCGTCGCCACGGTGGTGATGAAACTGTTCCAGATTGCCCAGCCCGATGTCGCACTGTTCGGCAAGAAGGATTTCCAGCAATTGATGGTTATTTGCAACATGGTGCGCGAACTCAACCTTCCCATCGAAATTCTCGGTGGCGAGACGATTCGCGCTCCCGACGGCCTGGCCCTTTCCTCGCGCAATGCTTATCTTTCTGCCATTGAAAGGGCAGAGGCGCCAAGGCTTTACCGGGTATTAACTAAAGTTGTAGAGGCAGTTCATGCCGGAGAACGGGATTTGACCACTCTTGAAAAGTGGGCATTTTCGGAATTGCACGCCAATGGCTGGGTACCGGATTATGTTGCCTTGCGCAAAAAACTTGATCTACAATTGCCGTCCGTTCACGATTCCGGGTTGGTGGTGTTGGCGGCGGCGCGTTTGGGAAGCACGCGCCTCATCGACAATCTGGAAGTTTAGGTCGCCGCGATGCGCTCATGCCGGCGGTGTGCCAGTAGCGGAAGGGATGGGAACCCGAGCATTGCGAAAGGGGTCCCGATTGGTTGCCGCCTTTGCATGAGAAAGGTCTGACAATGCAGCGTACGATGCTTAAATCCAAGCTTCACCGGGTGACCGTGACCCACGCCGAACTGCACTATGAGGGCTCCTGTGCCATCGACGAGAACCTTCTCGATGCGGCCGACATCAAGGAATACCAGCAGATCGACATTTACAACGTGAATAATGGCGAGCGTTTCACGACCTATGCCATCCGCGCCGAGCGCGGTAGCGGCACCATTTCAGTCAATGGCGCCGCCGCGCGCAAGGCTGCCACGGGCGACCTGCTGATCATCGCGACCTATGCCGTCATGAACGAAATCGAGCTGCAGAATTTCGAGCCCGATCTGGTATATGTCGATGCCCGCAACCGAATTACCCATCACAGCCGGCAGATTCCGGCGCAAGCCGCGGCCTGATCTCAAACTGGTCGCAGTACAGCCCACTCATTGCAGTGGGCTTTTTTTTGCCCTCTCGGCCATTCTGGCCCTTGGCGGCGGCGAAGTGTATTCTTGCGAAAACAACTAGAAGAACCGTGATACTGGAGGGAGATGCATGGCCACCAAGATTCTGATCGCCGACGATGAGCCAAACATCGTCATATCGCTGGAGTTTCTGCTCAGGCGGGAGGGCTATGAAGTCGTTGTGGCACACAATGGGGTCGAGGCGCTGGAGCGGGTTCGCGCCGAGCGCCCCGACCTCGCGATCCTTGATGTCATGATGCCGCAACGCAATGGTTTCGAGGTGTGTCAGGACTTGCGCCACGATCCCGAATTCAAGGACATGCGAATCATGATGCTGACTGCCAAGGGTCGCGACACGGAGGTATCCAAGGGCCTGGCGCTCGGCGCCGACGTGTATATGACGAAGCCTTTTGCGACCAAGGAACTGATTGCCAAGGTCAAGGCACTGATCGACAGGGCCTGAGCCTCTCAGGCCGTCTTCAGGTCGATGGCATCATGAACTCCCGCGCCAAGCTCGCTGCCGCCGTCGCTATCGCCGCCATTTACCTGCTGGCGGTGCTGGCCGCGGCGATTTCAATTGTAGGTTCCGGGCTGGAAGGGCAGCAACGGATCATAGTGGACGATCTGCTGGAGCGGCGCCTGGGCGCCCTGCTGATGGTCTTCTTCTTTGCCTGCGCCTTCCTGTTCCTGATGCTGCGCGCGGTGCACGAATTCCTGGTCCTCGCTCCGGCGCGCGCGGCAGAGGAGGCGATGGCGATGATCGAAGAGCCGTCGGCACGACTTTCCGCACAGGGCAGTGGCGAACTGCAGACCCTTGCCGCGGCCGTGAATCGGCTTGCCGAACAGCGTCAGGTCCGCGACCGGGAAATCGACGCGCGCATCAGCGCCGCCAACGCCGCGGCGGAGGCCGATCGCAACCGCTTCGCCGTACTGATGTCGGAACTTGCGCAAGGTGTGATCGTATGCAACATGGATGGCCGTGTGCTGCTCTACAATCGTCGCGCCCGCGAGCTTTTTTCCGGTGCGTCTGGACACGGCATGGCCGCGCTGGGCCTGGGCCGTTCGATATACGGCCTGTTCGATCGACATCTGATCGCCTACGCACTGGAAAACCTCGACGCGCGGCGTGGCGTGCACAGCCACTTTGTCGCAGTGACCGAGATGGGCCGCCTGCTTCGCGTACTGGTTGCGCCAATACCCGAAGCCGGCGCGACGCCGGGCGGTGATTCCGACAAGCCTGCCGGGCCTGCCGCGCACCGCGGCCTGTCTGGCTACATGACCATGATCGAGGACATGACGGAGACATTCGACAGCGAATCGACGCGGGACCAGTTGCTGCAGGATCTCACCGAGAGCAGTCGCGGGCCGGTCGGTAACCTGCGCGCTGCGGCTGAAACCCTCTATGACTACGCCGACATGGGCGCCGAGGATCATCAGCGATTCCTGACCGTCGTGAGGGACGAGGCTGCCGGGCTTGCCACTCGCATCGAGGCCGCTGCGCGCAAGTTTGCGGCGGTGCTCAAGTCGCGCTGGCCACTGGAGGAAATGCTCGGCGCCGATCTGGTGACGGCGGCCCGCAGCCGCATTACCGACCGGTGCGCCGTCGAGGTCAGCATTGAGGATGTCGACGCCGAAGTGTGGGTCAAGGTCGATGGCTTCTCCATGCTGCAGGCCATGACCTACTTCGCGGCGCGCCTGC
The DNA here is from genome assembly GCA_964580925.1 of uncultured Methyloversatilis sp. Classification (GTDB taxonomy): domain Bacteria; phylum Pseudomonadota; class Gammaproteobacteria; order Burkholderiales; family Rhodocyclaceae; genus Sulfuricystis. The sequence goes on along the minus strand of CAZOMI010000126.1, from coordinate 683 downwards.
ATGACGAGTACCAGATTCGCGATCTGAAGCTTCGCCTCAGTCGGGACGGCGCGATGGCGCATATCGACCTGATCTGGTCCGGCGTTTTCATGAGTACCGAGACCGTAATGCAGTGGGAACTCGATCCGCTGACGGTGACTGGCGAGGCGTCGCCGCTCACCGTCCGCGACATCGTCGAGCGCAACGGTGGCGAGGTCTGGTTCCAGCGCGACCATGCCTCCTACCGGGCCTTCTTTCGCTTCCTGCTGCCGTCCGCCAGCGGTCGCAAGACCGGCACGGCGACCGGCGCGCCTACCGTGGATAGCCGTCCGGAGTTTTACGATTTCGATCTATTTCGCGACGAAGAAGCCGACCTCGCCCAGGATGACCGCCTGCTGGCGCAACTCGCCTATACAGTTTTCGACACCGAAACGACCGGCCTCGATCCCTCGGCTGGCGACGAGATCATCCAGATCGGTGCCGTGCGCATCGTCAATCGCCGCCTGTTGCGCCACGAAGCCTTCGAGCAGTTGATCGATCCGCAGCGCAGCTTGCCGCCGCAATCGGTCAGGATCCACGGCATTACGCCGGAAATGCTCGCCGGCCAGCCGCAGATCGCGCGCGTGCTGCCGATATTCCGTGCCTTTGTCGCCGATACCGTGCTGGTGGCGCACAACGCCGCCTTCGACATGCGCTTCCTCGAA
>CAZOMI010000125.1:0-4808 GCA_964580925.1 uncultured Methyloversatilis sp. | reverse complement strand
GTCGGCACCGGCTCGACGGCCAATTGTTTCATCGACGAACTGGCGAAGATCAAGGAGCGCATCGGCGCGACCGTCGCCAGTTCCGAGGCGACGCAGCAACGCCTCGAAGCCCACGGCATCAAGGTGCTTGACCTCAACGAGGTGAGCAGCATGCCCGTCTATGTCGATGGCGCCGACGAGATCACGGCCCGGCTGGAAATGGTCAAGGGCGGCGGCGGAGCGCTGACGCGCGAGAAGATCGTCGCGGCGGTGGCCGACCAGTTCGTCTGCGTTTGCGATGCGAGCAAGCTGGTCGACACCCTGGGCAAGTTTCCCCTGCCGGTCGAAGTGATTCCGATGGCGCGCGAGTACGTGGCCCGCGAAATCGTCAAGCTGGGCGGCCAGCCGAAACTGCGCGCGGGCTTTACTACTGACAACGGCAACCTCATCCTCGATGTGCATGGCTTGCGGATCGCCGATGCGGTGGCTTTCGAAACGGCCTTGAACGGGATTGTCGGTGTCGTCACCAATGGTCTGTTCGCCTGCCGCGGTGCCGACCTGTTGCTGCTCGCCACGCCGCATGGCGTCAAACACCTGACGCGGTGACTGCAACAAATCCGTCATCAAAAGAGCGTATAAATCGCGTAGCATTTACCGATACATTCAGGAGCGCAGTGTCATGACCGAACATATCCTCAAGCAGTTCGATGCCGAACTGGAAGACGTCCGCAGCAAGGTATTGCGGCTGGGCGGGGTGGTCGAGCGCCAGATCATCCAGGCCATGACGGCTTTGCGCAACGCTGATCTGGCCCTCTGCGAGGTGGTAATCACTGGTGACCAGGAGGTTAACCGGCTGGAGGTCGAGCTGGACGAGGACTGCGTCCATATCATCGCCCGGCGTCAACCGGCGGCCCGTGACTTGCGCATGATCATGACGGTGGTCAAGACGATCACCGACCTTGAGCGCATCGGCGACGAGGCCAAGAAGATCGCCAAGAAGACGCGTGCCATGTATTCCAGCGACCTGACCTATGTGCCGCGCATCGAACTGCATCATTCCGCCGATACCGTGGTTTCAATGCTCCGCCAGTCGCTCGACGCCTTTGCCCGTGCCGACTGCTCGGTGGCCACCGAAGTCGCGCGGCGCGACAAGGAGGTCAACGCCGAATTCAAGGCGGGCACGCGCCAGTTGATCACCTACATGATGGAAGATCCGCGCACCATCTCGTGCGCGCTGGAACTGCTGTTCATCGCCAAGTCGATCGAGCGCATCGGCGACCACGCCAAGAACATCTCGGAGTATGTGGTCTACATGGAAAAGGGCCGCGATGTCCGCCATCTCGGCCTGGCCGGGCTGGAAAGCGCCATGGAGAAAGACTGATTTCTGACAGTAGAGCTAACGTCGCAAAGTTGCACGTTTAGCCTACTTATGCAGCCTTTCCGCCGGGTCGCCCCAAGGAAAGGCGGCACGCGGCGCCAGCCGCAATCCGCACCAGATCAATAGCGACGCGCCCCGTAATATTCGAGCGCAGCGAGCCGCTTGGAACCCCCCGCGAGGGGGGCGAAGGGGGGCGGGAGTTCAACTGCGCGGTGGTACGAATCCGCCTACCTGATCGGCGCCGGTCCCGAAGAAATGCTTTTCGACCTGCTCGGCGAGATACTTGCGATGCTGGGCATCGGCCAGGTTCAGGCGATTCTCGTTGATGAGCATGGTTTGCAGACGGATCCACTGCTGCCAGGATTCTTTCGAGACGTTTTCGAAAATCCGCTTGCCCAGGTCGCCTGGCATCGGGGGGAAGTCGAGGCCGTCCGCTTCACGGCCGAGTTTCACGCAATTGACAGTTCTTGCCATGAGGTAATCCTTCAGTCTTGAAAAATGCGATTTTACAGGGACTTTACGAGCACCTTCGAGCGCCGCTGAAAGTTGTAGAGTTCGCGCCGCGCCTTCGGCAAGGCATCCAGCCCGGCTTCGGCAAAGCCGCGCTCGGTGAACCAGTGGGCGGCGCGCGTGGTCAGCACGCAGAGGCGTTTGATCTTGAGTGCCTTGGCGCGCGCTTCCAGATGGCGCCGCAACTGGTCGCCGAAACCGGCGCGCTGGTATTCCGGCATCACCACGAGGCAGGCGAGTTCTGCAGCCGCTGGTTCGCCGCGGACGCGGGTCAGAGGGTAAAGCGCGGCGCAACCCACCACCACGCCGTCATGGTCGAGCAGGGTGAAGCGGGAAATTTCCATTTCCAGGCGTTCGCGGCCACGTTTGACCAGGGTGCCATCCGCTTCCAGCGGCGCGATCAGCGCCAGCACGGCGCCAACGTCGTCGGGTGTCGCTTCGCGCAGGCGCGCCAGCGGGGCGCGGGTCATTACCGTGCCGACACCATCGCGCGTGAACAATTCCATCAGCATCGCGCCGTCCATCGCGCGGTCGAGAAAATGGACGCGGCCCACACCATTGCGGCAAGCGCGAATGGCGCCCGGCAGAACGCGGGTCACTTCGGGCGCCTGCTTGATCTTCTTGGCGAGCAACTGCTCGGCTTCCTCGACGGTCAGCGCATCGATGTGGTGGCCCTTGCGGTCGACCAGTCCCGGCGCATCGCCAAGAAAAATCAGCTTGTCCGCCTTGATGGCGACAGCCACCGCCTCGGCCACTTCTTCCCAGGCGAGGTTGAAGATGTCGCCGGAGGGCGAGGCGGCGATCGGCGTGATCAGGACGACGTTTTCCTGCGACAGGTCGGCACGAATTTCATCAGCTTCGACCTTGCGCACCACGCCGGCGAACTGCATGTCGACGCCGTCAAGGACACCGACCGGCTTGGCGGAGATGAAGTTGCCGCCGGTGACGCGCAGAAAAGCCCCGGCCAGGGGCGTGTTGGGCAGACCTTGCGAGAGCATGGCTTCGATCTCGATGCGGGTCACCCCCCATGCGCGTTTTACTGATTCGAGCGTTTCGGCATCGGTGACACGCAGGCCCTTGTGAAAACGCGGCTCCAGCCCCCGACTGCGCATTTCGGCGTCGATCTGCGGGCGGGCGCCATGCACCAGTACCAGCTGGATGCCCATGCTGTCGAGCAGCGCGATGTCGTGGATCAGCGCCTGGGCGACGCCGGTCTGCAGCACTTCGCCACCGAAGGCGATGACAAAAGCGCGGCCGCGAAAGGCGTGGATGTAGGGTGCGGCCTGGCGGACCCAGGCTACCAGGCGGGCATCCGTCAATGCATTGGTTTCAGGTTCAGCCATGTTTCAGCCCTTTTTGTTGCGGCCTTTTTCCTTGGCCGGGTCGCTGGTCGGCACCGTCGCATCTAGTGCGGCTTCGAGTCGTTCGCAGATGGTGCGGATCACCTTGACGCGCGCATAGCTCTTGTCGTTGGCCTCGACCAGCGTCCACGGCGCCAGGCCGGAGCTGGTGCGATCAACCATGTCGCAGACGGCCTGATGATAGGCATCCCATTTCTCACGATTGCGCCAGTCTTCGTCGGTCAGCTTGAAGCGCTTGAATTCGATCTTCTCGCGCTCCTTGAAGCGGCGCAACTGCTCGTCCTTGCTGACTTGCAGCCAGAACTTGATGATCACGGCGCCGGACTCCGCGAGTTCATGTTCGAAATCGTTGATCTCGGTGTAGGCGCGCAGCCAGTCGGCCTCGGCGCAGAAACCTTCGACGCGTTCCACCAGCACGCGGCCATACCAGGAGCGGTCGAAGATCGTGAAGCGGCCGACGCGCGGCACATGCCGCCAGAAGCGCCACATGTAGGGCTGGGCGCGTTCTTCCTCGGTCGGCGCGGCGATCGGCACGATCTGGTAATTGCGGGCGTCCATCGCCGCGGTGACGCGCCGGATGCTGCCACCCTTGCCGGCGGCATCCGATCCTTCGAACACGCAGATGACCGAGCGCTGCTTGAAGCGCGGGTCGCGCACCAGTTCGGAAAGCCGCCCCTGCCACTTGGCGAGCTGGCTCTCGTATTGCTTTTTCGTCAGCGCGTGGGTGAGGTCGAGTTCGGAAATGACGTCGCGGCCATCGATGTTCGGCAGTAGCGGCGGCGCCACCGGCGTGACTTGCCTGTCGGGGTCGGCAAGGCGCTGGCGGATGGCGTCAAGGATGATCTTGCCCGTGGTGAGCGAGCGGTAGTGATCGTCCTCGCCTTCGACGATGATCCACGGCGCCCACGGCGTGTTGGTCATGCGCAGCACATGGCCGACCACCTCCTGCAACTGGTCGTAGGTCTTGAGCCGGTCCCAGTTCCACTTGGTCACGCGCCAGGCGGTGTGCGGGTTTTTTTCCAATGCCTTCAAGCGGCGCTTCTGGCCGTCCTTGGTCAGGTGGAACCAGAATTTGAGTACCAGCGCACCCTCATTGACCAGCATCGCCTCGAAGCGATTGATCTGGTCGATGCGCTGATCCATCCGTGCCTGCGTCATGCCGCCTTCGATGCGGTCGTGGATCGGGCCGGAATACCAGGAGCCGGCGAAGATACCGACCCGCCCCTTGGGCGGCAGGGCGCGCCAGTAACGCCACATGTAGGGGCGTTCGCGTTCTTCGTCGGTCGGTGTGGAGAAGGCCAGCGTGGAGATGAAGCGCGGGTCCATCCACTCGTAGAGGACGTTGATCGTCTCGCCCTTGCCGGCGCCATCCTGGCCGCTGACCAGCACGACCACCGGGATCTTCCTGTTTTCCTTGAGGTCGAATTGCGCTTCGAGCAGATCGCTACGCAGGGCGGCCACGGCTTTTTTGTAGGTTTCCTTGTCCAGCTTGTGACCCAGTTCGGCGGATTCAAACATTCCCTACCCCTTTAACGTGAAACGTGGAACATTTTCGTGAAACACAATTCAACCACCGTCAT
>CAZOMI010000124.1:0-4856 GCA_964580925.1 uncultured Methyloversatilis sp. | reverse complement strand
GGATCAGCACGGTGAAGGAATACATCGCCGTATTGCCGGTGGTGATCGTCGAGTATGGCGGATAGCCGGTCCACATGACGTCCGGGGGATCGGGGATGAAGAAGGTGGCCAGCGCCAGGATCACCCCGACGTAGAACAGCCAGACCGACAGGGCGTTGACGCGCGGAAAGGCGACGTCCTTGGCGCCAATCATCAGCGGGATGCAGAAGTTGGCAAAGAACCCGGTCAGCGCGGGGATCTGGAAGCCGAGGATCATGACCGCGCCGTGGGTGTAGAGCCAGACGTTGTAATTGGTCGGATTGGCGGTGATGGTCGGTCCGATGGTCGAAAGCTCCGCGCGCATCAGCAGCGCCATGACTCCGGCGACGGCGAACGCGGCGAGCGAACCGATCAGATAGAGGATGCCGACCCGCTTGTGGTCGGTGGTGAAAATCCATTCCTTGAGATTCATCGTGTACTACTCCCTCAGGTCTTCTTGGGCTTGGCGGCCGTCTTGCCCGGCGTGGCCGGAGACGTCGCATCAGGCGCGGAGGCGGCGGCAAGCAGGGTTTCTTCCTGCTTCATCCAGGCGGCGTATTCGTCGGCCGGCTTGACTATGATGCGGCCCGCCATGTAGCTGTGCATGACGCCGCAGTATTCGGCGCAGGTCACCAGGTGCTCACCGGGCTTCTCGGGATAGAACCAGAGGTAGGTCACCCGGCCCGGCATCGAGTCTTCCTTGACCCGAAAATCGGGAATGTAGTGGCTGTGCAGCGTATCGCGGCTGGTCATGCGCAACAGGACCGGCTTGCCGGCAGGAACGATCAGTTGGTTCTGCGTGCGGACCCCATTGGGATAGGTGTAGTCCCAACTGTACATGCCCGACTCGAGCTTTACTTCCAGCCGGTCGGCGGGAACGTCGCGGTAGTGGTTCCACAACACCCATCCATTGGCGGCGGTATACAAGTCGATGGAGAGGAAGACGAATACCGGAATTACCACCCAGCCCACGGCCGAAGCGGCACTCAACGGGGGAGAGGCGCCCACCTGGTTGTCGGCAGTGCGCCGCGACTTGATGACGAACCAGGCCGTCACCAGTGCAAACAGGATGCCGATGATGGTGATGTCGACGATCACTTCGTGCCAGAGGCTGTCCCAGCCGCGTGCCGGATCGTTGATTTTTTCCGTCACTGGCCGCGTGCCTTCCGCCGCCCACGACGAAGCGGCGAGGATTGCTCCCAAGACCCCCGCGAACGTCCATCGGACGACGCCTGAAAGTTGCTTATGCATGCCCTGCCTCCCCTTTCTTTCCTTCGATTCCCGATCCCTGCGCGCGGGCCAGCCGGCGACGATAAATCAGTGCGCCCGACCCCATCAACACCAGCCCCAGCAGCAGCGAGCCGACGCCGGCCAGCAGCGAATAATTCCATTGATACCTGCCTTCGGCATAGTTGTAGCTGAAGCAGGCACCGGTAATCATGTCGAACACCGCGGTCGAATTGGAAATCCGCTCCCAATCGGCGTCGGTTATCGCCAGTTCAATCGTCCGCACATCCATCCGCGTGCCATAGATGTAGCGGGCAACGCGTCCCTCGGGCGTCAAGAACACCAACACGTTCGGATGCAGGAACGCCTTTGCCGCATCCGACCAGAAGAAGCGAAAACCCACCTCTCCGGCAAATCCTTCCACGCTGCCAGCGGCATCCCCCGCCCCGAGCACGGCGTGGCGCCATCCATCCTGCATCGCCGTCGGCACGCCGGAGGACTTGGACAGAAAGCCCTGCGCGGTGGCCACGGTGTCGCGCTTGTCGAACGACACCGTAAGTACCCGGTAATCCTTGCCCAACTGAAAACGCTTGAGCTTCTCCAGCACCTTCGCCAGTTCTGCATTCATGGTCGGACAGGTTCCGTCGCAACCGTAATACGACAGCAGCAAAATCAGCGGCTTGCCCATCATTTCCGCCACACGGAAGTGCCGCCCTTCCGTGTCGGTCAGCCAAGTATCCCGCTGCAACCGGTTGCCCAGATAGCGCGGTTCGTCGATCTGCATGATCGACGAATCCGGCGCACTGTTCCGTGTCGGCTCACTGACGGCCCAGGCAGCCCCCGGCACCATCCAGACAGCCGAGGCCGCGATTACCAGTAATAGATTTGTGATACGACGAAGAACCAAATGATGTCTACAAAATGCCAATAGAGGCCGGCGGTACGCATGAAGCCCTGATCGACATCGTCGCCGCGCATCACCGAGGGAAGCCCGGCCAGGAAGATGGCCAGGCCGACGACCACGTGAGAACCGTGCAGACCGGTGACGGAGAAGAATATGGTGCTGAAGGCATTGGTGCTGATGGTGAATCCATCATGGATCAGGTGCGACCATTCATAGACCGACATGCCGAGGAAGCAGGCACCAAGCACGATGGTAATCAGGTACCAGGTGCGGAAGCCGGCTTTGTTGCCCATGTGCAGCAAGTGCTCTGCATAGTGGATGGTGAGCGAGGAAGAGACCAGGACAAAGGTCATGACCAGCGGCATCACTTTCGGCAGAGCGACGGTTCCGGCCGGCGGCCAGACGTCGACGTGAAGCTTGGTATACCAGTAGGCAACGAAGAAGGAAATGAAGATCATCGCCTCGGCGAGGATGAACCAGCCCATCGCGCCGTAGGACAGCCCCTCGCCCTTGCCCATGGCCTCGCTGGTCCAGCCGGCAATGCCGGCGATGATCATCGGGAAAGCCAGGCCCAGGGTAAGTATCGCGGCGAAACTGGAGTGATAGACAAAATGCAGGGAAAAGGCGACGGCCATGAACATGATGCCGAAGCTGATGACGAAAGGCCAGACACTGGTGTCCCAGTGGGCGTGAGCGTGTGCATCCCCGTGATGGGCGTCGTGCGCCATGTGTTTCCCCCTTGTTCCCTGTCCCCGAACTGATACTGGCGCCCGCTGATAATTCGCCGGGATAGTTGCCAGTTGAGCAATGTTAAAACATAATTGACTTAAATCAACTGCGCCGAATTATTTCAAGTTTCGGCCATTTTCGCAATCTGAATCAGGGGGAATCAAGAAATGACCATCAAGCATCTGCTTGTTGCTTTGGCCTGCGCGGCCGTGGCCACCGGCTCCGGTGCAGCCGGTACTCCGGCCGGCAACGCCGCCGCCGGTCAGCAAAAATCGGCTGCCTGCGGCGGTTGCCACGGCGCCGACGGCAACAACGCACCCGAGATGTATGCCGCGGTGAAGGCCCCCAAGCTGGCCGCCCAAGTCCCGGAATATATCGTCAAGTCGCTGCACGATTTCAAGGCAGGCAAGCGAACCAACGAGGTCATGAGCCCGCAGGCGCAGGCCGTCGCCGAGGTGGATCTCGCCGATATCGCCGCCTGGTTTGCCAGCCAGAAGGTTCAACCGAACCCGCCGCTCAACAAGGAATTGCTGGCGCAGGGAGAAAAGATATTCCTCAAGGGCAAGGGGCGTCCCGATGTTGTCGCCGCCTGCATCGGCTGCCATGGGCCGAATGGCATCGGCAACCGCGACTGGGCCAAGGTAATGTCGAAGGTGCCTGCCGTTCTTGCGCCGGCCATCGGCGGCCAGCACGCAGGCTACGTCAGCGACCAGCTGAAAGCCTACAAGTCCGGCAAGCGCGCCACCGATCCGGCCAAGGTGATGCGCGACATTGCCGGCCGCATGGATGAAAAAGACATCGCCGCCGTTTCCGAGTACATCGCGACGCTCGGCCGATAAACGCCGCGCTTGGGTGAAACAAAGGCCTGCGGTCCCCCGCAGGCCTTTTCAGTTCTTGCGTTCCTGGATTCTTCCCGCTCAGCGTCGGATCACTGCGCCAGCGCGGCAAGCAGCTTTTCATGCACGCCGCCAAAGCCGCCGTTGCTCATGACCAGCACCTGGTCGCCCGGCCTTGCGTCGGCGGCAATGGCGGATACCAGCAGCGGCAATTCGTCGAAGGTTCTGGCCCTGCTACCCAAGGGCGCCAATGCAGCGGCGGCATCCCATCCCAGATTGCTGGCGTAGCAATACGTCGCGTCGGCCCCGGCGAGGCTGTCGGGCAGTTGCGCCTTCATCGCCCCGAGCTTCATCGTGTTCGAGCGCGGCTCGAGCACGGCGAGAATCCTGGCGCCTCCCACACGCTGGCGCAAACCTTCGATGGTGACGCGAATGGCAGTCGGATGATGGGCAAAATCATCGATGACTGTTACGCCGCGCACCTCGCCGCGAACTTCAAGACGGCGCTTGATGCCATGAAAACCGGCCAGCGCCTTGAGTCCGACATCCAGCGGAACCCCGGCATGGCGTGCCGCAAGGAGCGCTGCAACGGCATTCGCTCGGTTATGGGCGCCAGATAGCGCAAAGCTTTCGACACGCCCTTGCCCCTTTCCCGCCAGCGTCACTGCGAAACCACCGCTCGGGTCGGGTTCGCCCGCCTGCCAGGCCTGTGGGGCATTGAACCATTCGAGCGGGGTCCAGCAGCCGCGGTCGAGAACCCGCTGGAGGGCTGGCTCCCCTGCATTGGCAACGATCAGGCCATTTCCCGGCAATGTCCTCACCAAGTGATGGAATTGGGTCTCGATGGCAGCGAGATCACCGAAGATATCGGCATGATCGAACTCAAGATTGTTGAGTATCGCAGTCCTCGGCTGATAGTGGACGAACTTCGAGCGCTTGTCGCAAAAGGCTGTGTCGTACTCATCAGCCTCGATCACGAAGAATGGCGAATCAGTGAGCCGGGCCGATACGCCGAAGCCCTGGGGGACGCCACCGACCAGAAAGGACGGATTCAAGCCCGCCTCCTCGAGAATCAATGCCAGCAATGACGTCGTAGTGGTCTTGCCATGCGTTCCCGCAACAACGAGCGACCTCCTGGCAGA
>CAZOMI010000123.1:0-4880 GCA_964580925.1 uncultured Methyloversatilis sp. | reverse complement strand
TCTTGCCGGTAGTCATGGCGCCCCAGCCGCCGACCGAATGCATGCGCACGGTGATGGCGCCCTTGGGCAGCAGGTTGGGGTTTTCCGAGCCGTGCACGGCCAGCTCGCGGATGCGCGGATATTTTTCCGCCAGATCCTGCTGATGCAGCTCGTCCTTCGGATTCAGCGGATCGCGCACGAAGTCCACCGACAGGTAGAAGAAACGGCGCTGCGTGCCCTCGGGCAGCATGTTCTCGATGGCGCCGATCAGCCCTTCCGGCTGCAGGTCGCGCGAGCCAAGACCGTAGCAACCCGAATACAGGCGCGGCATCTCGCCGGCGGCAAAAGCCGCATAACCGGGATAGGGCCGCTGGCTGTCAGGCACGAGTCCGTTTTCCAGGCACTTGGTGACGGTGGCGCGCACTTCGCGCATCAGCGGCAGGTCTTCCGCCAGCGGCTGGTCGGTACGTTCCAGCACCACCACGCCCTTCTTGCCGCACAACATCTGGCCAAGCAGATCGCCGGGGAAGGGGCGGAACATGGTGACATTGACCACGCCGACCTTGAGCTGGCGCGTCTCGCGCAGATAATCGGCGACGGCCTCGGCCTGCACGATCATGCTGCCCATGCCGACAATCACGTATTCGGCATCTTCAATTTTGTAGGACGACAGGCGCTGGTAGCCGCGCCCGGTGAGCCCGGCGTATTCCGCCATGCAGCTATCGGCGAGGCCTTCGATGTGGTCGAAAAAGTAGGGCCGCTGACCGGCCACGGCCTGCATGTAGGCATCCTGGTTCTGCAGCGAACCCGACACGAGCGGCGTGTCGACATCCCAGATCGCCGGCACGCGGCGGCGTTTCGGGCCATGCAGCATCTGCTGCGCCGGCGTCGGCGTGTCGATGATGTCATCCGGCTTGCCAAGGAACTCCTCCACCAGTCCCCGTTCCGGCAACAGCACCGACTCGACCAGGTGGGTGGTGAGAAACCCGTCCTGGCCAACCACGGCGGGCGTCAAGGCCAGTTCGGCGATCTTGCGGCCGATGAGGTTGAGGTCGGCCGCCTCGGTGGCGTTTTTCGCCATCACCTGGATGAAGCCGGTGTCATCGACACAGTGGTAGTCGTCATGGGCGCAGTGCACGTTGAGCGAAGCCTTGGTGATCGCCCGGCAGCCCATGTTGAGGACATACGGCAGGCGCTTGCCCACCGCTGCGTATAGCGACTCGTGCATGAAGGCGACGCCCTGTGCCGAAGAGAAATTGGTCGCGCGCAGCCCGGTCATCGACATGCCGGCGGTAACCCCCGCCGCTGCATGTTCCGACTCGGGCTCGATGAAGATCAGGGGCTTGTCGGAAATGTTGAGATGCCCCTGCGCCACCGCTTCGGCCCAGAACTCGCCCATCTGCGTCGAGGGCGTGATCGGGTAGGCGCCGGCGGCGTCAGAAGATTCGCGCTCGACGTGGATGACGGCGGTGTTGCCATCGACGGCATCGCGCACACCGGGATATTTTGGCGCTGCGCTGCCTGCTGCACCGGTTGCGGACTGGGCGGACTGAAAGAGTTTTTTCAACATGACAGGCTCCTGGAAATTTCGGTGCATTTCAATGTAGTTGCGGCAGCGCGTCCTGCCTGAGGATTTTCTTGGCGACCGCGCCCTTGACCGCCTTGTTGGGCGTTTCAAACCAGACAATGGCACCGGTCGGGCAACGTTCGATGGGCCCCTGGGTGGCCCAGACATTCAGTTCATAGCGCACAACCGCCAACTGACCGTCGAGATGCATCAGACCGGGCGGCGCGTCGGCCACGCATTTGCCACAGGCGGTGCAGGCCACCGCGCAGGAAGCCTCGGCGGTGTCGCCGTCCGCCCGGTTCTTGCAGGCAATCCACAGGCGACGGCTGACCGGCTCCAGCGAAAACAGCCCCTTGGGGCAAACCTCGACACAATCGTTGCAGGCCGAACACTTGTCGGCATCCACCCTGGGCAAGCCATGCTCGTCCAGATGCAGCGCATCGAAACTGCAAACGACCTCGCAATCCCCCAGGCCAAGGCAACCCCAGGCGCACTCCTTGCCGCCACCACCCACCACGGCCGCTGCGCGGCAGCTCTTGAGGCCGGCATAGCGGGCGCGGGTATAGGCGACATGTTTGCCACCGGCACAGGCCAGCCGCGCCACTTTTTTCTCGATGCTGCCGGCCGCCACGCCGAGCAGGTCGGCGATGTCCTTGCGCTGCCGCGGCGAACTGACCGTGCACTGCGCCGGCACGACCTCGCCGATCACCACTTTTTCGGCAAAGCCGCGACAGCCGGGCATGCCGCAGGCGCCGCAATTCGATTTGGGCAGCAGGTCCTCGACCTGCTCGATGCGCGGATCTTCATGGACGAACAGCTTGCGGCTGGCCAGCGCCAGGAGCCCGGCGAGCAGGACGCCGAGGCCGGCCATGAAGCCGCTTGCCACCGCCAGGTTCGACATCGATTCCATGAAAGACAGACACCCCCATGCAAGGCGCGCTTGTGCAGCGCAGCAAAGTCACAAACACCGTTTGCAACCCCAGCCGGTCAGGCAGAAAAATTCCGGAACTTCAGGGAACGCAGAGCGAGCTTACGTCGGGCAACCAAGACACAGGCCTTACGGGCTTGTGCAGCAGCTTCCACCACGGCGTGGCCAGGGGGTGTCCCGGCCAACTTGAAGAAGAGGCGGCTTGCTGCCCCTTCAGAATGCACGTACAAGATTGCGCCCTGTACGTGTTCGTGATGCGGTGCAGTATAAGGATTACCAGAACAACCCTACAAACAGTATTTTTAATGTCTTATATAAAACATCTTTTGTGGCGACAGGATTCATTTACCCGGTAGCGCCCTGACGAATTGCCCCACCCCTTTCAGGCGGTCGCGGCCGCTGCAATGGCACGCTGTTGGCGCAGCGCCAGCGCTTCGTTGAAGACCAGCGCACCGATCACCAGCGCGCCGCCCACCATGGTGTTGTCAGTGGGTCGTTCGCCGGCGCCGATCCAGACCCAGGCAATGCCGAAAATCACTTCGAGCAAGCCCAGCAAGGCAATTTCCGGGGCCGGTAACACGCGGCTCAGACGTACCAGCAGCAGGCAGGGAATTGCCAGTTGCGCCACGCCGAGAAAGCCGAGCAGCCCCATGTCATGCGCCGAAGCTTGCAGCGGCCAGGCCAAAGGCAGGGTAACGGCGGCGGAAATGAGCGCACCGATCAGCACGGCGGGCAGCATGTCTTGCGCCGGCACGCCAGCGGCCTCGTCGGGGTCGCCACTGCCGTGGCCGATGTACTGCAGTATCGTGAAATTGACAGCGGCGGCAATCGGCACACTCAGGGCGACCAGGGCGCCCAGCAGGGGAATCCCGGCGCGGGCTTCCTGAGCGAACATCCACGCCATGCCGAAACCGCCCACCGCAATCGCTAACCAGGTCCGCGTCGGCAATCGGTGATTCAGGAAATAGCGGGCGAACAGCGCCGTTATCAAGGGCGCCAGCGCCATCATGATCAGCACCTTGGCCACCGAGGTGAGCATCAAGGCCATCATGAATCCGGTGAACATGATCGACCAGCAAATGCCGGACACCCACACTACCCGTGGTGAATGCAGCAGCTCGCGCCACAGCGCCGGGCCGCGCATCCAGGTCAGCGCCACGGCCAACGCCAGCGCATTGAAGGCGCTGCGCCAGAAAGTCACTTCGAAGCCCCGTGCGGCGTCCAGATGCCGCGTCACCACGCCGGCCATGCTCCAGAGCAGGGTGACAAGAATCATCAGGAACACGGCGCGGGAGTGGGTCATCGGAGAATGGTTTGGTCGCGGAGCCTGGGCATTATTCCAGAGGCGCGCGAGCAAAACCAGAGCCGATGATGAAAGGCGGCGTGACCAAAGCAAATCCCCGTGGGACTGGTGGGACGAAGTGCCCCGTAGCGGGTATGAAATGCCCCGCATGGGGTACGGCGGAAACCGTGTTGCCCCTAACTTTCATGATGCGTGAAACATCACCCCGCATCATGAAAGTCAGCCCCTTCCCATGGCCCCCCACCCCCAGCCCCCGCCCCGGGGCGGGGATCAAAGTTTGCTCGCTGCGCTCGTGGGATCACACGGCGTCAAATTGTGTGTTTCACGTTAATATTGCGGCGGCTTTTTACTTCTATCCACGGCTTGTCGCCGCCCCACCAGCGCCGACTTTTCGGGTAATCGTGGTCTGACCCGATTATTGCGATTATTGATCGAATGTCATCGACACTTTTTTGATTTGACTTGTCGCTGATGGCACAATGGCCCATCGAAATCCGATGTCCACCGGAAGGAAACTCAACCCATGGGATACGCTGAACTGATCGAGCGGCTACAAAACCTGCCGCAGGCAAAACAAGCCGAAGTCTTCGACTTTGTCGAGTTTCTCTCCGCTCGCGTCAAAGGCACTGAATTGGCCGGTGTGGCGCATGGTGACTGGAGCGATGCCGAATTCTCCGCGCTGGCGATGGCTCAGGCGCTACGCGGCAGCGAAGACGACCCCGTCGTCTATACCCGCGCCGACCTGCGGGAACAATGGCAGTGAAACAGGCCGGGCAGATCGTTCTCACGCCCTTTCCGCATACCGACCTATCCGGCGCCAAACTGCGCCCGGTGCTGATGTTGCGACGCGCCTCCCGCTACGATGAATGGCTGGTGTGCATGGTGTCGTCGAAGCTCGATCAGGCTGAAGCCGGCTTCGACGAAGTGCTTGCCACAACGGATGGCGATTTCGCTGCCAGCGGCCTCAAGGCGCCCAGCGTCCTGCGCCTTTCCCGCCTCGCCGTGCTGGATGGCGTCTTACTGGTTGGCAGCATTGGCAACATCGCTAACTTTCATGATGCGTGAAACACCACCCCGCATCATGAAAGTCAGCCCCTTCCCAT
>CAZOMI010000122.1:0-5217 GCA_964580925.1 uncultured Methyloversatilis sp. | reverse complement strand
TGCGGCTGGCGCCGCGTGCCGTCTCGCCTTGGGGCGGCCCGGCGGCGAGACTGTTTGGGTAGGGTTACAGTTTTGAATCTGGAAAAAGCAGTTCACCACGGAGGACACGGTGATCACGGAGAAAAACCAGGCGTTACGAAATAAGGGAATGTCGCCCGTTGGCTGCGCCTGAATATTGTGTGCTTGCGCCGTTGCTCCGTGTCCTCTGTGCTCTCTGTGGTGCGAACCGGGGTTTTTAGCGTGAAAGTCGGCGCTGGCGGGATGAAATGCCCCGCAGCGGGTACGGCGTTAAATCCACACCCGCCGCAGCGTTTGCGCCGGGCCGCCCCAAGCAAACGCGGCACGCGGCGCCAGCCGCAATCCGCTCCCAAGCTTGAATGGGGGCTCCCCGTAACAAACGAGCGCAGCGAGTCAACAGTCACCCCTCCCGCGAGGGAGGGGCTGGGGGAGGGCGGGCCTTAGTTGGCTATTTTTCAGCACTACCCTTGTCGAGCGCTTTTTCCAGTGTTTCCATCGGCATGTAACCCGGCACGCGGCTGCCGTCGGCGAAAAACATCGTCGGCGTGCCGCGGATGTTGAGCTTGCGGCCCAGGGCCACCACCTTTTCGGTGGGATGGTTGCAGTTCTTGCTGGCCGGTGCCTGGTTGTTGATCATGAAGTCATTCCACGCCTTGACGCGGTCGCTGGCGCACCAGATGTTCTTGGCTTTCTCGGTTGAGTCCGGCGACAGGATCGGATAGACGAAGGTGTAAATCGTCACGTTATTGACGCCCTGCAGCTCCTGCGCCAGCTTTTTGCAGTAGGAACAATTGGGATCCTCGAAGGTCGCCAGCAGGCGCTTGCCGTTGCCCCTGACCTGTTTGACTGCCATGTCGAGCGGCAGGTCGGAAAACTTGATCTGCGAAAGCTTTTGCTTGCGTTCCTCGGTCAGATTCTTGCGCGACTGGGCTTCAATGATCTGGCCGATGATCAGATGCGTGACTTTTTCATCGGTGTAGATCATTTCGCCGTCGACCATCACCTCGTACAACCCGAGTGCGCCGGCTTTGCGCACCGACTCGACCTTGGGCCCATTGCTGCCGAGCCAGGCTTCTACCGCCTTCTTGACCTGCGCCTCGTTGGCGAATGCGGTCTGGGACAAAAAAAGTGCGGCCAGGCCGCTAAGGAGGGCGAATCGGGAATTGAGTTTCATGAATGCTCCGGAAGTGGGTTGATGCAATTAGGAAAAACAAGGGCAGACACGCTCAGCCCATGGCGTAGCGTGCCAAAGCGTCCTTTATGACCGGCAGGCGTTCGACGAAGTTCAGTCCAAGATTGCGCAGGGCGGCAATCGGCGTTTGCTGAACGCCAAACAAGCGCTGCAGGCCATGGGTGGCGGATTGTAGCGCGACCACCTCCTCGCTTCGGGCGCGCTCATGCTGGCGCAACCACTGGATGGCGCCGCAATCGACATGATCAGGGCAGTCGGTCAGTATTGTGGCAAGGCTGCGGGCATCCTGAAAGCCGAGATTGATGCCGTGCCCCGAGAGCGGGTGAATGGTGTGGGCGGCATCGCCAATCAGGGCCAGGCGGTGTGCGACGGTGCGCGGTGCGCGCATCAGGCGCAGGGGAAAGCCGGCCGGGCCGGTAACGAGTTCAAGGGCACCGAGTTGATCGTTGGCGGCTGCGGCGACACGGGCGCAGAATGCGTCGCCGCCCAGCGCCAGCAATTCTTCGGCATGTGCGGTCGGCGTCGACCAGACCATCGACATCATCTTGTCCGGCAGCGGCAGGTAGGCCAGCACGCCGTCGGCGCGGAACCATTGCCAGGCCGTGCCGTGGTGAGGCCGGCTGGTGGTGAAGTTGGCAACAACACCCAACTGGTCGTATGGCTGAAAATCGACGGCAATGCCCGCGGCAGTCCGCGTCCATGAGTCGGCACCATCGGCGGCGACAACCAGTTTGGCCGTCAGGCTGCGCCGGTCGGCCAATTCGAGTGTCGCTGCCTGTCCCGTGATATCCAGCCGGACAGGTGTTGCCGGGCAGATCAGGTCGATATTGCCCTGGCGCCTGGCGGTCTCCCACAGTTCCCGGTGCAGCAAGGTGCCCTCGACGATCCACGCCAGCTCACCGATTCCACTGGCATAGGCGGAAAATTCCAGCGCGCCACCGCCATCGCCATGCACCGACATCATGTGCACCGGCGCAATGCGGTTGGCATCAAGATGTTTCCAGATGCCGATGCTGTCAAGGAAGCGGGCATTGGCCGGGCTGATCGCGTAGATGCGCGCATCCCAGCCTTCAGGTTGAACGGGGGGACGCGCCTCGACCACCGCAATCCCGAGTCGACTGCGGCGCAGCGCCACCGCCAGTGATAAGCCAGCCAGACCGCCGCCAACAATGATGAGATCGTAATCCATGGCTGCATTGTCGCGTTCGCCGGCAATCTTGACAAGTTCGCGACAGTTCGCGGCAGCGTCGCATTTTCGCTTTACTCAAAAAACGGACTATCATTCCGTTTGCCATGGACCCACTTACCGCAGCTATCGTCGGTTCCGTTCTCAGCTCGACCACATCGGGGCGGTGCACCGTATCTGGATCCTTTCCTCAGCCAAAGCGCGTCTGCCGGAAAACCGCTGACTCCATGACCGGTTCGCCGCTTAGTTAACCGAAGAGCTTGTCGACTTGAAAACCAAGAGCCTCTCGGTTGCTCTCGAACCGCTCGACAACGCCCAACTGGCGAATCTGTGTGGTGCGCTCGACGAGAATCTGCGCCAGATAGAAATGGCCTGTGACGTGATGATTTCACGGCGTGGCGAACATTGCCGCATCGATGGCGGCCTGGCACAGGCGCGACTCGCGGCGGCGGCTTTGCAGCACTTTTACGCGTTGGCGATCGTGCCGCTTTCCGTCGATGACATTCAACTGGGTTTGATCGAGTTGAGAAACAACAATCGGATGGCGCAGCCCGCCGCCGGTCTGCTGACGCGCAAAGCCGACCTGCACGGACGCACGCCCCATCAAGTGCAGTACCTGCGGCAGATTCAGGAGCACGACATCACCTTCGGCATCGGCCCGGCCGGAACCGGCAAGACTTACCTTGCCGTTGCCGCCGCCGTCGATGCCTACGAGCGCGACCATGTCCAGCGCATCGTGCTGACCCGGCCGGCGGTGGAAGCAGGCGAGCGGCTGGGTTTCCTGCCGGGAGACCTGGCACAGAAGGTCGACCCATACCTGCGCCCGCTTTACGATGCGCTCTATGACCTGATGGGCTTTGACCAGGTAGCGCGCCTCTTCGAACAAGGCAGCATCGAGGTTGCGCCGCTCGCCTACATGCGCGGGCGCACGCTGAATCACGCCTTCATCATCCTCGATGAGGCACAGAACACCACGCCCGAGCAGATGAAGATGTTTCTGACCCGCATCGGCATCGGCGCCAAGGCGGTAATCACCGGCGACATCACGCAGATGGACCTGCCCAAGGGGCAAAAATCCGGACTGATCGAGGCGCGCCGCATCCTCAGCGAAGTACGCGGGCTGGCCTTCACAGATTTCGATGCCGCCGACGTGGTGCGCCATCCGCTGGTGGCGCGCATCGTCGAGGCCTACGAGAAGGAGGTGGCGGAGAAGGCGAGTGCCCACGGAGCGGGTGTTGGCCGGAACTGACTTTCATGATGCGTTGGCTGCGCCCCCGATCATGAAAGTGGCCCACCCCCCTTCGCCCCCCTCGCGGGGGGTTCGAGAATGCTCGCTGCGCTCGTCTGTCACGGGGCGCTTTTTTCGGCACAGGTGCGGTTTGCGGCTTCGCCGCGTGCCGCGTTTGCTCGGGGCGGCCCTTCGCAAACGCTACGATGTTGTTTCACGCTAAAAGAAATTCCGGGCTTGAGCTTTCCCTGTCCGTGCAATATGCATGCAAAGATGCGCGCCTGCCATCGCGTCCGCAATTGCGTCGCTGGGTACGCGCCGCACAGGAACTGCCGTTGCAGGCAACCCTGCGGTTTGTCGATGCCGACGAAGGCCTGGCACTTAATCGCACCTACCGCGGCAAGGATTACGCGACCAATGTGCTGTCTTTCGTCTATACCAGCGAACCGGTAGTCAGCGGCGATCTGGTGATCTGCCTGCCCGTTGTGCTGCGCGAGGCGGAGGAGCAGGGCAAGCCGCTCGCGGCGCACCTGGCGCATATGATCGTGCATGGTATGCTCCACTTACAGGGATACGACCATGAGACCGGCAAGTCTGACGCCGCTCGCATGGAGGCGCGCGAGCGGAAAGTGCTGGCGCGATTCGACATTCCCGATCCTTATCGCTGATTTATGGACCCCGTACCTAGTCGACCGACACTGCTTGAACGGCTCTCACTGCTTCTGCTGAGAGAGCCGGAAGACCGCGAACAACTGCTGCAACTGCTGCGCAGCGCCCACGAACGCAACCTCATGGACGCCGATGCCCTATCCATCATCGAGGGCGCCCTGACCGTTTCCGAAATACAGGTGCGCGACATCATGGTGCCGCGCGCCCAGATGGATGTCGTCTCGGTTGCCGAACCCCCGGAGAAACTGGTGGACTTCGTGCTCAAGACCGCGCACTCACGCTTTCCGGCCTGCGGGGAAAGCAAGGACGACGTGATCGGCATCCTGCTGGCGAAAGACCTGTTGCGCCACTTCGCCGGCAAGGAATTCGACCTGCGCGACAGCCTGCGCCCGGCGGTGTTCATCCCCGAATCGAAGCGCCTGAATGTGCTGCTGCGCGAATTCCGGGCTTCGCACAATCACATGGCCATTGTGGTCGATGAATACGGCGGGGTCGCCGGTCTCGTCACCATCGAGGACGTGCTGGAACAAATTGTCGGCGACATCGAGGACGAATACGATTTCGACGAGGCGGCAGGCAACATCGTGCTCGACAACGCGGGGCATTACCGCGTCAAGGCCGCCACCGAAATCGAGGATTTCAACAACGCTTTCGGCACGAACTTATCCGACGAGAATTACGACACCGTCGGCGGCCTGGTGATCCACCAGCTCGGCCGGCTGCCCAAACGCAACGAAGTCGTCGTGGTCGACGGCCTGCACCTGCAGGTGCTGCGTGCCGACAGCCGGCGCGTGCATACCCTGCTGGTCGATCCGCAACGCAGCCTGGCGCTGGCCCAAGGTAAAGCTTAGGCGTTAAGCAAATATAACTTGAACAGTTCAAGAAATTCGCCATGATGGGACCATGGGTGATTTGGCGATGATC
>CAZOMI010000121.1:0-5272 GCA_964580925.1 uncultured Methyloversatilis sp. | reverse complement strand
CAGACTGAAGAATTAGGCTATGCTGCAAGTGCAACAGGCCAAGGGAGATGTCGGCGTCGGCACAGGCAGCGGAAAATGCCTTGCGCCCGGCAAAATATGCGGAAGTGTTGAAACTCAAGCCAAAGCTTTGCAGGTAGTCTATCCACCCTTGCCGGAATGCCGCGCCAACGTCATCCTGCCCTATAGACATAAAGTCAGGATGGTGTGCCAGTCTGGAAAGACAGGCATCAACCAGCGCCTCCACGTATCCACCCGCCAAACCGGAGCGAAGCTTGCGTGTCAGGTACTCATCCGCATTCAAGTCAAGCGCCACAATGACCTGCCGCGCGCGTGTTGCGTCAAAATCATGCGCGGCTGTGTTTCGCAGGGAGGAATGATCTTCCAAGCCGGCACCCCCTCATTCTTGGTTCATGAATTCGTTCCGATTGCCCATAAACAAAGCCCCCGGGAATTGTATCCACTCAAGATACATCCTGATTCCAATTGTAAGTCTAATCAGCCGCCTTACATCTGGGTAGCATGCACCATTATGAAACACAAAACTGCTGCCAACTACAGCGCAAAAGAAATCTCTCTGGCAAACGGCGACGATCTGGTTATCTCCATGGATGATTATGTCCGTTTGCGCGAGATTGTCGGGGATCATGATCTGGCCGATGAGTTGGATCGGGCGATTGTCGTTCCATCGGATCGTATCCCAAGGGATGTTGTCACCATGAATTCCCGCCTGATTTACGCTGACGAAAGTGCGGGCACAAGGCGCGAGGTCGAGTTGGTATTTCCCAATGAGGCCGACCCCTTGACGGGCAGGGTTTCCGTGCTGGCCCCGGTTGGGTGCGCACTGCTGGGACTGCGTGTCGGGCAGTCGATTGACTGGAACTTGCCGAATGGGCATGTGCATCGCCTGCGAGTAGAGCGGGTTCTGCGCCAGCCCCAATCCGTCAACCCGCAACCGGAGATCGCCCGGACTTCGTAACATGGGATCAGATGTATGACGAATCCCTGGATCACCGCCCTGACAAGCAAAACCAAAGACTTGCTCGTCCGGCAGCCAGGCGGAGTGTTTCCTGCAATGACCCGGGAGGTCGAATCCACCCTGATTCGGTGTGCGCTTGCCGCCACCGGTGGGTGTCGTCTCAAGGCTGCACGATTGCTGGGGATTGGACGCAACACCATCGCACGAAAAATTCAGGCGTTCGGGCTGGGCGACTTTGCAACCCCATCCCGACGCAATCCGAGACCCCAAAACCAGATCCAGAAAATAACTTACAACCCACAACCAGGAGAATCACATGGCGAAATCGAAAAGAACGGTGGCTTCTGGTAAGCCAATCAACCGAGCCCCCGTTACGCATGAGCAACGCGATCATTATGTCGAGGTGGCTGCCGGCGAAGACCACTGCCTCTGCGGTCAGATCTTCAAGCACTAGGCGAGTGTGGGTAGGACCGAACCGTGATAGCAGCCAGCAAGCGTCATCCACACGTCCCGCCAAGACCAGTGCGTCAAGCAATTCCTGATAATTCCCACCGATTTCGTAATGGCGCGGGAACCACCGGTAGCCTTCAGTGCACGGGTTCTTCGCCCTGACAAATTCTCGAGTCAGGTCCATCTCGGCATGCGTGCTTCCCTAATTGACCAGGGAAGCAGAACGTTATCTGCTGCCGGTGGGTGCCTTGGCAGGCATGGCCAGAACAATATCTTCACTGAATTGACCAGCAAGAAACATAAGCTTCAGGTAATACATTGACCACCGATCCTTCCTCTTCGCAGCACGATCAGAGAGTGCGGCAACACGATTTCCAAAATCCGGAGAGTTCGCAATGCGCCGTAATGATGCTGATTCATCTGCGATCTCGTGTTGCATGGCGTCAAGTTGAAAACTGACCAAACGTGCGGTGGATGATGGCAACACATTGGTTGATTGAGTATCCGGACAGCATAGCCGCCAATTGCATCACAGCCGTTTGTGTCGTCAGTGTTGGCATTTCATTCACCTTGATAGCAAGCCATTGTTTCGGTCGAGTAGGACCAGAGTGGTTGATAATGACTGAGCCAGAGCACCGCCTGTGTTGACTCGTTTGATAATTGACGCAAGGTTCGCGAGATGCCGATCAGGTCGATGAGTGGCGCCTCACCACGAATGACACTGGTCGGCACGCGCTTTTCGATATCACTGATGCTGGCACCACGAATGATGGCCAGGCCTTTTCGTATCGGTTCTACGTAGGAAGGCTCGGTTGCGATCCGGAACCCCATGATTGGCTCCTGCCAACCATCGGCATAGGCGAGCCGGATATGCGGCGCAGAGAATCTGACGTCGAGCCCGAATACCCCCATGAGAAATTCTCTTGGCTTGGCAAGGTCGGATTCTGTCATTCCTCGCATCAGAAGGCCATTACGGGTTAGTTCGAATCCGATGTCCTCATACTCCGGAAGCAGATCGACCGCTTTCTTGGCGAAGACTCTCTGTGTCCCGTACTTGGGGCGCGTTACCAATTGTTCGAGCGGGTACATATCATGCGCATTCATGCCGGCTCCTGCCTCTCGTGCTCAAAATGGCCGGCTTACTTGATCAGGGTGACGGGGATGGCAGCATGCTGAACAACGCTCTGAGAAACCGAACCCAGGACGATGCCCCCCAGCGTTCCCAGCCCGCGTGAGCCCATGGCAATATGGCCGCAACCGTATTGCTCGATCGCTTCGAGAATTTTGTTGGCAGGGTCGCCTGCCTCGACATGGACATCGAAAGGGAGTTTGGCCATTTCCAGCAAGCCGATCGCTTTTTCGATATCGGCAGCGTTGTAAGACCTGACGTTGAGCAGGTGCAGTATCGGTTTGCTCTCCAGATGGCCGACATGCCGGATGGCATGACGTACTGCACGTAGCGCTGCGGGTGAGCCATCGAATGGGATCAGCCAAGCAATCCATTCGGCCGGAAGGCTGCCCGCACGGTCTCTCGATTTCACCAGCGTGACCGGGATGAGTGAATTGCTGATCACGTCCATGGCAACGGAACCAAGCAACAAGCGCTGGAAGTTGCCCATTCCGCGCGTACCGATAACGATCTCTGCCACGTTATGCACGCAGGAGTAGTCATGGATGACTTGCGCGGGTACGCCTGTCGCGATATGAAGCTGATAGCTTTCGTGATTCAACGCAAGAAGGTCGCGCACTTCCTCGGTCTCCAAGAGCCCCTGACGCTCAACCGAGTTATCCAGCACATCGTTTCCGCCAAGAAGTTGTACGTTGAGAACATGCAGTTCGGCATTCGGCCGTTGATCGGCCAGGCGCAGGGCGACATTCATGGCGCTCAATGAGGTTGGAGAGCCGTCGACAGGAACAAGGAAGATGGACGGGCGGGAATCGCTGGCCTTGTGTGGCCAGGAGGTCATGCCGAGGACGCGACCATACTTGTCGCGCTCGACAATATCCCACACCATCATTTTCGTTTTCATATCCATGACAACTCCCGGCTTCTTATCCCAAACCTGTCAGCCAGTCATTGTCGTTCCGATAGAACGACAATCTGGTACGACATCGTTGCCTGCCTATCTGTCAATTTCTCTCTGGGATTGATCGTACCGATTGATCTGGCGAAAGATAAGACACCGTCGCAGAATCATGGTGTATCTTTCATGGCAACAATACCGAGATCATTCTGGGTGGGTAACGAGATGCTGAATACCGATTTGAATCTGCTGGCCATTTATGCGCGCGTGGTGGAGGCAGGCAGCTTTTCCGAGGCGGCCCGCCGTCTTGGTACTTCACGTTCGGTGGTCAGCAAAGCGGTCGCCAAGTTGGAGCGGTCGCTTGATGCGCGACTGTTCAATCGCACCACGCGGCATCTGAGCCAGACGGAAATCGGCCAGGTGGTGGCCGCGCATATGGGGCGGATTCTCGAAGAGCTGGACCAACTCGAACAGGTCGTCGGCAGTTTCAACGACGAACCTCGTGGCACGCTTCGCGTGAGCGCCTCGGTCGCCTTCGGGACCTTGCATGTTGCCCCCGCGCTGGCCGACTTCCTGACGGCGCACCCGGAGATGAAGATGGAGCTCACCATCACCGACCGCCAGATCGATCTGGCTGAGGAGGGTTACGACATGGCGATTCGCGTCACGGCCGAACCGCCACTGCCTCTGGTGGCAAGGAAGCTTGCGCCGGTGCGGCGCAAGTTGTGCGGTACGCCGGCGTATTTCGAAAAACACGGCCTGCCCCTCACGCCTGCCGATCTGGTGCATCACAACTGCCTCGACTACACCCGCTCCGGAGAGCAAGGCTTGTGGCGATTCAATGGCCCGCAAGGGGAAATCGATGTGCCGGTTTCGGGGTCTTTGCATGTCGACGACGACGAAGCCTTGTCGCAGGCCGTCTTGGGGGGCCTTGGGGTCGCGTTGCTGCCGACCTTCATAATCGGCAAGGATTTGCAAGCTGGACAACTCAGGGCAGTGCTTTCAGAGTACATCCCGGTCGAACGGCACGTATATGCCATGTACCTGCCAACTCGGCATTTGCCCGCCAAGGTACGTGCCTTCATTGATTTCCTGATCGCCCGGATAGGAACTGAACCCTATTGGGATCGCGATAACGCTGCCGTCATGGAATACTTGAGCGTACGCGCCAAAAAACGATGACGCTCGCGCCAGCAGCCGATCTGGACTCCGCCATGATGTGCGTCCGTCGGCCTCCCCATTGTGTACCAGCGTCGGCTTCCAGGTCTCAAGTGCCGAGAGCCGAATACATCCGCTTGATATCCTACGTACCGAGTTTGCGTTTTCTCGATCGCTGTGAATCTGGTGCTCACCCCCTGATCCTCGGCTACCGCCTGCTCAAGGCGCTGGGCTCCCTGATCATCATTGCCCTCGGGCACTGGACACTGGTCGGCGCGGGCGTCGCCGACCTCGGTTGGGTGACCCTGCTGGGCTGCGTCATCTGGGCCTGGGTGCTGGTGACATTGCACCGGCAATACCTGGTTCTTGTGAATCCAAAAGAGCGCAGCGGAGCGTAAACCGCCGTCTCGCCAGCGCCGACTTTCTGCTTGGTCTGGCAAAGCCTGTTTGCGGTTATCAAGAGACTTGGAGGCAGTGAAAAATGCCGCGCGCGAGCGGCGGCTAACCGATCCTGAACCCCCTCGCTCGGCAGGGGTGTCTGTCGGTCCAGTTCTCGGCCGGAGCTGCCGTTGAGAGCCTGCCGCTTAAACGACCGCAATGCACGGTTGTGGTCGGTGTAATATGCTGATCGGCAGTTGTCGGCCAGAAGGGGCAGATGAAGATC
>CAZOMI010000120.1:0-5407 GCA_964580925.1 uncultured Methyloversatilis sp. | reverse complement strand
ACCGCAAGGACAACTGCATCATCGTCTGCTCGATCGAGAACCTCGACCCGATGGGCGTGCATACCGGCGACTCGATCACCGTCGCCCCGGCGCAGACGCTCACCGACAAGGAATACCAGATCATGCGCAACGCCAGCATCGCGGTGTTGCGCGAGATCGGCGTCGACACCGGCGGTTCGAACGTGCAGTTCGCCATCAATCCCGATGACGGACGCATGATCGTGATCGAAATGAACCCGCGCGTCTCGCGTTCATCTGCTTTAGCGTCGAAAGCCACCGGCTTCCCGATCGCCAAGGTGGCGGCCAAGCTGGCCGTCGGCTACACGCTCGACGAGCTGAAAAACGACATCACCGGCGGCGCCACGCCGGCGTCGTTCGAACCGTCCATCGATTATGTCGTCACCAAGGTGCCGCGCTTCGCCTTCGAAAAATTCCCGCAGGCCAATGACCGCCTGACCACGCAGATGAAGTCGGTCGGCGAAGTGATGGCGATCGGCCGCAGTTTCCAGGAATCGCTGCAGAAGGCGCTGCGCGGCCTGGAAGTCGGCGTCTATGGCCTCGACGAGATCGAGGCCGACACGGACGCCATCGACCACGAACTGGCCAGCCCCGGCGCACAGCGCATCTGGTATGTCGGCCAGGCATTCCGTAGCGGCTATTCCTTGCAGGAAGTGTTCAACCTGACCAGCATCGACCCCTGGTTCCTGGTGCAGATCGAAGACATCGTCAAGACCGAAGCCTGGCTGGCGACACAGCAGCTGGCCGATCTGGATGCCGACACGCTGCGCGGCTTGAAGCGCAAGGGTTTTTCCGACCGCAGAATTGGCCACCTGGTCGGCACAAAAGTCGGCGTTGGCGAGATGAAATGCCCCGCAGCGGGTACGGCGTCAGCCGGAACGCCGCGTAATACGGAGGCGGCGCCAGTCGACATGGAAACAGCGGTGCGCGAGCGCCGCCACGCGCTGGGCATCCGCCCGGTATTCAAGCGTGTCGATACCTGCGCCGCCGAGTTCGCCACCGCCACCGCCTATATGTACTCGACCTACGAGGAAGAGTGCGAAGCGCGCCCGAGCGGCAAGAAGAAGATCATGGTGCTGGGCGGCGGACCCAACCGCATCGGCCAGGGCATCGAATTCGACTATTGCTGCGTGCATGCGGCGCTGGCGCTGCGCGAAGATGGTTACGAGACCATCATGGTCAACTGCAACCCGGAAACCGTATCGACCGACTACGACACCTCCGATCGCCTTTACTTCGAACCGCTGACCCTGGAAGACATCCTCGAAGTCGTGCATGTCGAGAAGCCGGTCGGCGTGATCGTGCAGTTCGGCGGGCAGACCCCGCTGAAGCGCGCGCGCGCGCTTGAAGCCAACGGCGTGCCGATCATCGGCACCAGCCCGGACATGATCGACGCCGCCGAAGACCGCGAACGTTTCCAGAAACTGCTGAACGACCTGAATCTCAAGCAGCCGCCCAATCGCACCGCGCGCACCGAAGCGGATGCGATCCGCCTTGCCGCCGAAATCGGCTACCCGCTGGTGGTGCGCCCCAGCTATGTGCTGGGCGGGCGCGCCATGGAAATCGTCCATGAGCGGAAGGACCTCGAACGCTACATGCGCGAGGCAATCAAGGTCTCGAACGATTCGCCGGTGCTGCTCGACCGCTTCCTCAACGATGCCACCGAAGTCGATGTCGATGCGCTCTGCGACGGCCGGCAGGTCATCATCGGCGGCATCATGGAACACATCGAACAGGCGGGGGTGCATTCGGGCGATTCGGCCTGTTCGCTGCCGCCCTTCTCGCTCTGCCCGGAAACCCAGGACGAACTGCGCCGCCAGACCGAGATGATGGCCAGGGGCTTGAACGTCGTCGGCCTGATGAATGTGCAGTTCGCCATTCAGGGCCGCGGCGCGGACACCGTGGTGTATGTGCTCGAAGTCAATCCACGCGCCTCGCGCACCGTACCCTTTGTGTCGAAAGCAACAGGCCTGCCGCTGGCGAAGATCGCCGCGCGCTGCATGGCCGGTCGCAGCCTCGCCGATCAGGGCGTGACGCGCGAGGTGATTCCGCCTTACTACTCGGTGAAGGAAGCCGTCTTCCCCTTCATCAAGTTCCCCGGCGTCGACACCATCCTCGGCCCGGAAATGAAATCCACCGGCGAGGTGATGGGCGTCGGCCGGACATTTGGCGAGGCCTTCGTCAAGTCGCAGATCGCCGCCAGCACCCGGTTGCCCGCCGCCGGCCGCGCGCTGATCACCGTCAAGTCGGCCGACAAGGCGAAGGCGGTCGAAGTAGCGCGCCTGCTGCATGAACTCGGTTTCACCCTGGTGGCAACGCGCGGCACGGCGAACGCCATCCAGGAGGCCGGTATCCCGGTGGCGGCGGTCAACAAGGTCAGCGAAGGCCGCCCACACATTGTCGACATGATCAAGAACAACGAGATCGTACTGATCGTCAATACGGTCGATGAAACCCGTGCAGCAATCCAGGATTCGCGCTCGATCCGCACCTCGGCACTGTCGCAGAAAGTGACCTTGTTTACGACGGTCGAGGGCGGCCATGCCGCCTGCATCGGCATGCGCCATTCCGGCCTGGCAACCTATTCGCTGCAACAGCTACACGCAGAGCTATGAGCAAAGTCCCCATCACACTGCACGGCGCCGAGTTGCTGCGCGAAGAACTGAAGCGCCTGAAGACCATCGAGCGCCCCGCGGTGATTGCAGCGATTGCCGAAGCACGCTCGCATGGTGACCTGTCTGAAAACGCCGAATACGACGCCGCGAAAGAGCGGCAAAGCTTTGTCGAAGGCCGCATCCAGGAAGTCGAGGGCAAACTGGGCAACGCCCAGATCATCGACCCGCGCGCGCTCGATGCCGATGGCCGCGTGGTGTTCGGCGCCACGGTCGAACTGGAAGACATTGACGGCGACCAGACCGTCACCTACCAGATCGTCGGCGACGACGAAGCCGATCTCAAGCAGGGCAAGATTTCGCTCAACTCGCCCGTCGCGCGCGCCCTGATCGGAAAATTCTCCGGCGATGTCACCGAAGTGCAAACCCCCGGCGGACGCCGCGAATACGAAATCCTCGACGTACGCTATGAGTAACAGGCCCGCCCCTCCCAACCTCCCCTCACGGGAAGGTGAGTGTGGCTCGTTGCGCTCGTCAATTACTGGGAGCATTCTTGTCGGGTGTTGTGCGGATTGCGGCTGGCGCCGCGTGCCGTCATGCCTTGGGGCGGCCCGGCGGCAAGACTACATTTTTAATCATAATGACTGAAAACAACACACGCCTGCGCGTCGGCATCCCGAAGGGCAGCCTGCAGGAAACCACGCAGAACCTGTTCAATCGCGCCGGTTACAACCTGCGCATCTCCGGCCGCTCCTACTATCCGACCATCGACGATGCGGAAATCGAGTGCATCCTGATCCGGCCGCAGGAGATGGCGCGCTATGTCGGCCAGGGCGTGCTCGATTGCGCCATTACCGGATTCGACTGGGTCCTCGAAACCGGCGCCGATGTCGTCGAACTGGCCAACCTGAAAGCACCTTGGCCCAACTATGGCACCGTCCGCTGGGTCATGGCATCCAAGGAAGGCTCGCCGTTTGCCACCGTGAAAGACTTGCAGGGCAAGCGCATTGCCACCGAAGTGGTCGGCATGACGAAACGCTTCCTCGCCGAACATGGCGTCGAGGCCAGCGTGGAATTTTCCTGGGGCGCCACCGAGGTCAAACCGCCGATCCTGGCCGACGCCATTGTCGACGTCTCAGAAACCGGCTCGTCGCTGCGCGCCAACAACCTGAAGATCATGCACGTCGTGCTGGAAAGCACGCCGCGCTTCATCACCAATCACGACGCCCTTGCCGACAGTTGGAAAAACGCCAAGATCGAACGCCTGCTGATGATGCTGAAGGGCGCGATTGCCGCCGCCACCCGGGTGCTGCTGTCGATGAACGTGCCGCGCAACTGCACCGACGCCGTGCTGAAGCTGTTGCCGGAACGCGCGACGCCCACCGTCTCCACCCTGTCCGACCCGGACTGGCTGGAACTCAGCATTGTCGTCGAGGAAAAGTTCGTGCGCGAACTGATCCCCAGCCTCTACCAGGCCGGCGCACGCGGCGTGATAGAACTTCCCATCAACAAGATCGTGGAGTAGGGCCCGCCCTCCCCCAACCCCTCCCTCGCGGGAGGGGTGACTGTTGACTCGCTGCGCTCGTTTATCACGGGGCGCCCCCGCTCATGCTTTGGAGCGGATTGCGGCTGGCGCCGCGTGCCGCCTTGCCTTGGGGCGGCCCGGCGGCAAGGCTGTAATTCATTCAGTCGAAATCCGCATCGAGCACAATGCGGTAACGGGCTTTCCCGGCGCGCAGATGATCAAGCGCTTCATTGACCCGGCTCATCGGAAAGTGTTCGACCTCGGGTTCGATGTTGTGGCGAACACAGAACGCCAGCATCCGGGCCATATGGGTCGGAGAGCCGATCGCCGAGCCGGAAATAAGCTTCTGCCCGCTGATGAGCGAGAAGGCCTGCACAGGGATCGGCTCAAGCACGGCACCCACGAAATGCAGCTGGCCGCGCGACGCCAGGGTGGATGTAATGGCTTGCCAGTCCAGCGGGACATTGACGGTCACGATGACCAGATCGAGGCTGCCGGCCAGCGCGGCAATTTCTTTCTCGTCGTTGCTGGCAACGACCCGATGAGCGCCCTGCGCCAGGAGTTCCTTGCGCTTCGCCGGACTGGAGGTGAAGGCGGTCACCTCGCAGCCCCAGGCCTTCGCAAACTTGATCGCCAGGTGCCCCAGCCCACCGATGCCGATGACGCCGACGCGACTGGTCGGGGAAATGCCATATTCCATGAACGGGGTGAAAACCGTGATGCCGCCGCAAAACAGCGGTCCCGCCACTGCCGAGTTTATGTCATCCGGCAAGGGGATGGCCCAGACCCACTGCGCCCGCACCCGCTCGGCGAAACCACCGGGGCGGCCGGAAATGGTCGCCCGCGAATCACCGCAGAGGTGCTGATCGCCGCCTACACAGGGCGCGCAGTGCAGGCAACTGCTGCTGGTCCAGCCCACCCCGACGCGCTGGCCGATGCTCAGTCCCTTGACCTGGGCACCCATGGCGACGATGCGGCCGACGACCTCATGCCCAGGCACCAGCGGATACGCAGAGAACTTCCAGTCATTGTCGATCATCGACAGGTCGGAATGGCACAGCCCGCAATGCTCGACCGCGATATCGACCTCCTCATCGCCGAGCGGGCCTGGCGTGTAATCGTAGCGCTCCAGTTTCTGTCCGGCAGCCTGCGCCGCCCATGCGCGAACCTTGCTCATTGTCGTATCCTTCCTCTTGAGAGCCTCTTGCAAAACATCGATTGCACGCTGTTTTTTTCGCGGCACGAGGCGAAA
>CAZOMI010000119.1:0-5438 GCA_964580925.1 uncultured Methyloversatilis sp. | reverse complement strand
CGTCCGGTTTTGCTGCCGCTCGAAGTGGCAGCAAAACCGGACAGGATTTCATTCCCACCAAATTCACAGCCTCCTTCAAAAACCCTTTCTCCAGCACTTGCAAATAATTTCGGCCAGGGCGCAGACTACTCTGTGCCTTTGTTTTGTTTGGGCTTCGAAGCTGCGAGCTTCGTGAACGGCCGCCTGCCAGACGGGATGGCTGAAACCGCCCACCAACAGTTGTGGGGTGACCGTGAAGTCGCCTCACTGGGTTCTGAACCGCTCGCATTCCGCGAGCAAAACTACCGGATGGTCCAATCCGAAACCGCCTGCAGAAGGAGCTGCAGAGAAATTGGATCGGCGGAGTTGCTACCGCCAGCGCAAAGGGAATCCCCTTGGCGCACATGCCGAAAACTCGGCGCGCAGGCACAGCCTGTAGAAAGAGCACACTACTCAACGAGAATGGCGGCGGAACGGATCAGAGCAGAAGGAAGGACAAGTCGATGGGAACGAACAGGTGGCCAAAATCGCTGCACTCACAAGCGGAAGCGCTGCTGGGTGGCACCCGGGCAATTGGCCGGAAGAAAGGCAGTGTGGACCGGCGCTTCATCAGGGGCATCGGCACTTGGACCGTATACAGGAAGGATATCCATCGTTTCGTGGAGTTCCTGCAGCGCGCTGGGCTGCGCGACCTTCGCCAGGCGCGGCGTGTCTCCGGCTTTGCCCGCACGTACATCGCAGACCGTGGCCAGACGCTGCGCGATGCTGGCGGCTCTTTCCAAACCATTGAGCGTGAAATTTCCGCGCTCACAAAGCTCTCACACGCGCTGGATGTGTACGCCGAACACCACGGCGGCGAGTCGGCGGCGGACATCCGGGTGATTCTCGCAGAGGAGAAAGCGCAGTGGCGTACAGAACTGGCGGCGCGTTCCGGCGGCTACACGACTCGCGCGTACCCCGACCCCGCAGGCCTCTATGCCGCCATTCCTGATGCTGGTCTTCGGCTCCAGGCAAAGCTCATGGGCGAAACAGGCTGTCGCACCGAAGGCGTCGGCGCTCCAGCGCGCGGCAGCAACCCTCTCACAGCCACCAATCTGCTCGGCATGGGCAAGGACCCAGTCTCCGGCGCTGCCGTCGGGCGCATCACGGTCACAGAAAAAGGAGGCAAGCCGACCGAGCATTTCGTGAACACGACGACGTACCGCGAACTCGAAGCGCACATCGCGGAGCACGGCCAGCTCGCTTCACCGTACCGCACCTTCCTGCGGGCAGTGGAAGCGGCGGCGCGGGCGACGGGGCAGTACGCGCCGGGCAGGGGAACGCACGGGCTCAAGCACAGCTTCGCGCAGGAGCGCATGCACGAAGCCGTCGAGGCCGGCTTGTCGCATGAAGAAGCAAAGCAGGCCGTGGCCAATGAGATCGCGCACAACCGCATGGACAGCGTTGACGTGTACTTGAGGTAGACCATGCCGAAACTCGCGACGCATCCATCCGGCCTGCACACGGCCAACGAGCGTGCCCGTGCGTTGCGCTGGCTCACCGGTCTCGCCGAGTCTGACCGCGAACGCATCCTTGTCGACGCCTTCGCCGCATGCGCCACGGCCACGCCGCCGACTCCGTACGTCGCGTTGCTCGGCGCAATCCGCCGTTTCGGCTTCGACACGATCCGGCGTCGCGGCTACCGAGCCGCCGGGCCGGAGCAGTTTGCGGATTTTCAGCGCGCGCGCGAGTCCCGCGCCCGGAATCTTCGTGAGGAGCGACCGTCACCTATTCGCGGCAAGGTGCTGCTCCGGTGGGCGCTCGTGCGGGAGCTGCACGGGAACGGCCTCGGTTTCAGGCTCATCGCCCGCTACTTTTCGAAGCAGCTGCGCATTTCCGTCTCCGCGTCATACCTGCGGAAGCTGTGGGGCGAATTGGAGACCGGTGACAATAACGGCCTGCCGCAACCGTAGCCCGCGCGGTCTGCTCTGATGCCGATGCTCGTCATTTTCATTCTTCTGCTCGCGCTTTTCGGCCTCCTGCTGCTCTTCGTCGCTGCCGTCACTCCGCAGCGCGTGCTGACGGTTCATTTTCCGGCGGCTCACTCTCTTGAATGCGCCTCCGTCGGCCATGCGAATCATCACACGGCGGAATGCCTGCGCATTCCGCATTTTTCGCGCAAACGCTGGCGTCGGACGCCTGGGATGCAATCAGGGCTGCCGCCGCCAACCACTCTGGCAGGCCGAGGCCTTTCCGCATGTTCCAATGCCTTACGCGCCGCTGGCGTCGTCGTAAGCATGGGAACGCAAGCTCCTGCGCATTATTCGTGGTTCGGAGTGACGTAGAATTTTGTGCTTCATCGCTTTGCGACAACACGCTGAAATTGCGTGAAATGAATTTGAGACGCCTCAAAATTGCCAGGAATGACAGGCTTCGAGAGCTTCGAATATCAGGTCCTCTGGGTCGACTTCTTGAGTGAGTTCTGGGAGATCGTGGATCCCTTTCACCTCAACAGGAGATGCGCAATGGTCAACCCGTCGCCGGCCCCAAGATTTCTGCTCACCCTCTCCCATGGCGTAGTCGTTCCCGCCCTGTCCCGACGCACCGGCGCGCCTTGCCGCACGGTGCAAACCCGCTGGCTGGTGGTCGAGATCGATGAACAGGTACGGCTTGTTGGCTGCCTCGACCGCAGGGGGCGCGTGTTCCGGACAGCCGTGCGCGACAACCTGCGGCTGCAGACGCGCAGCATCGCCACCGCCCGTGAGTTGACCGCCTGCGACGCAATCGTGCGGGCGCTCGATGCGGCCGCCACCCCGAAAGTCGACATGGAGGCCGCCGGAGCATTTATTGACTACAGGTCGCTGCGGCTCGCTGACGGCATGGACAACTACAGCGCTTGGCCAACGGTGAACGGCGATGTGGTGGCCAGGCTGGCCACCACGCACGGCATGCTCGTCCCGTCCGAGGACCCGCTCAAACCGCCATTCCGCGCCGTCGGTCTGCTGTGGGAGAACGGCGACTTTGCGCGGAACTCACCCAGCGCCATCCTTTCGTTCGCAAGCTCCGCCGGCGTTATTCTCGCCGCCGCCTACCCCGACGCCCTCGCCGAGCGGTTCGTACGCCGGAACGCCGCCGCCTGGACCGACTGGATGCCCGCTGCTCCTGACGAAAAAGCAAAGCGGTCCGCGATGCGCATGGAAGCCGCGTTCCCGAAGCGCGAGCACGTCGCCCTCACGCCGGAGCTCGTCTTGCGGTTCCTCGGCAAGAATCCCGGCAGCGAAGTGCTGTCGCTCAAGCCCGGCCCCGCCCTCGACACTGTCATCTGGAAGAACGGCGTGAGCCGATCTGGCAAGCGCGTCAGCGCCGAACACATGTTCTTGCGCCCATTCTTCGAAAGGTTCATGGAACCGGTGCCGGCCGAGTAAGCTCGGCAGCTTCCGGGGAAGACCCTGAGGCTCCGTGGTGGCGACACTCCGGGGCCTTTTGTTTGTGGCGTTAGGGCGTCTCTTGCCCTTGGCGGCGCCGCAGGAGTGCTCGGAGCAGGCATCGGCTCCAGCCTCATGCACGTCTGGATCCGACACTTCCATCTGCCCAAGCTGCCAAGTCGCGCGGCCAATGAAAGCCCGTGAAACGGAAGGCTTTCCCGCCGGCGTACGCGGACCCTGCTTCGTGCAAATCCACTCTTTTTCGATGAGCTCGAACGTCGTGCCGCTCTTCATCACGATCTTGACGCCCTTGTCCGGGTTGCACGTGATGGACTCGACAACGCTGCGCAGCTGCATCGCGATGCGCGCGCGGCGTGCGTAGACGGCTTCGTCAGACATGTCGACGTATCCCGGCAGGCCAGTGTCAGGTGACAGCACGTCAGCGTCGGAGCGTCCACGGAATTGAGTTGAGTCTTCCGCCGCCTGGCGCGCTGCCGTCGCCTCCGCGCGTGCCTGAGCGAGTTGGTCGCGCAACGTACGGCGCTCCTGATGCAGTTCCGCGAGCTGCTGGCCTATTTCTTCCATGTCCTCGAGTTTGTTGGTTTTGAGCAACGTCATGAACTTCTGGATCGAGACCGCCACATGGTCCAGCTTCGCCTCAATGGTGGCAATGCGGTTCGCGTGCTGTTTCAGCTCGGCAGCGTGGATGCCGACGGCGGCGACGATGTCCAGGTCGTCTATGAGGCCGGAGAGCACGAAATTCTCAATGTACAAGTAGTTGAAGTACCGGCGATTTGAGCAGCCGTGTCCCGCGTGAGCGGAATTGCACGTCAGGTAGTGCGCCCAGGGCCGGAGGCCGTTCTTCCTCGTCTTGTCCTGGGTGGCGTTGTGATAGCCCATGGTCCCGCCGCAAACAGCACAACGCGCGAGTTTCTGGAAAAGATTCGCGTACTTCTTGCCCTTCCTGCCCCGCTGCCCCTTCTTGCGAAGGAACGCCATGTCCTGCACCCTTGCGAACAACGCCGGGTCAATGATTTCCGGGTAGTACCCCGTAATGACTTCCTGCCCCTTGTTGCCCTCTTCGGTCTTGAATTCGGCGATGTATTCGCCGACAACAGCCCGATTACACAAGAGTTTGTTAACATAACTTTCATGCCACACGGGTTTACGAGTATTCCAAGCCGAGATGCCCTCTTTCATGAGGGTGCGGGCGATGACGCCACGGCCGTAGCCACTCACGTACATGTCGAAGATGCGGCGCACGAGCTGTGCGCGTTCTTCGAGCACGTGGATTTTGCCATCGCGAACTTCAAGCCAGCGCGGCACTTGGCTCGTCACGATGACGCCATCTTTCGCCTTCTTGCGTTTCGTTTCCCAATTCGCGCGCGATCTGAAGGACTTGTGCTCGGATTCACTGTTGGACCGCATCATGTCCGCCAGAATGGGGAAGAAGGCAGCGTAGGACGCAAGGTCAAGGATCACGTTTTGAGCCGTAAGGCCGATTCTGACCCCGTGTTGCGTGATGTTCAGAAGCAACATCAGCGCCTGATTCACCCTATTACGGGTCAGCCGGTCGAGGGACTCGGCGACGAGCACCGAACCAGGCGGGATTTCACCGCTCTCAATGCGCTTGAGGAAGTGGCCGAGTTCGCCTGTCAGTGCGTTGTCGCCGCGAAATGCCGAGACGCCGATGTCCTGAAGCGTTTCCGCCAAGTGCAAGCCGTGGGTTTCGATGAACCGCATGGCGGCGTCGTGCTGCCGCCGTTCACCGTCGCCCCAAGCTTGCGACTGAGATGACAGCCGGATATACGCATACGCCTGAGCCGCTGGAGATAGTGTGGTGAGTGTAGTTTCCATGAGATGACACTACGGCTCCGATTTTTCATGATGCCAGGAGTTTTTTGGGGGTCAGGCTGTGCCTGGTGACGCCAAAAACGACAATTGCCAGAAATTGCTGGCGAAATTTGCTTCGCTTTGGGTAAGATAATTCTTCTGTGCTTCCCGCCAAAGGGCCTGAGGCCCTTTGGAATCCCCGTTTGGCGAAGGGCTCGCTCA
>CAZOMI010000118.1:0-5499 GCA_964580925.1 uncultured Methyloversatilis sp. | reverse complement strand
TTTCGGCGCTCACGAAGTTCTCTCACGCGCTGGACGTCTACGCCGAGCGCCACGGTGGGGAGTCAGCTGCTGACATCCGCACGGTTCTGACAGAGGAGAAGGCGCGCTGGCGCGAGGAGTTGGCGCCACGTTCCGGCGGCTACACTTCGCGCGCATATCCCGACCCCGACGGGCTCTACGCCGCCATCTCCGATCCTGCGCTGCGCCTGCAAGCGCGCCTCATGGGCGAAACAGGGTGCAGAACAGAGGGCGTCGGCGCTCCGGCTCGCGGGAGCAATCCTCTTACGGTCACGAATCTGCTGGGCATGGGCACCGACCCAGTTTCTGGCGATGCCGTTGGCCTCATCATGGTCACCGAGAAGGGGGGCAAGCAGACCGAGCACTACGTGGGCGCCGCCACGTATCAAGCCCTGGCGGATTATATCCAGGAGCACGGACAGCTGGCCTCAGGCTACCGGTCATTTTTGCGCTCTGTGGAGACTGCAGCGCGCCTCACCGGTCAATTTGCGCCGGGCCGGGGCACCCATGGGCTCAAGCACAGCTTTGCACAGGCCCGCATGCGTGAGGCCACCGAGGCCGGACTGTCGTACGAGGCCGCAAAGCAGGCCGTGGCCAATGAGATTGCGCACAATCGCATGGACAGCGTTGACGTCTACTTGAGGACCTGATGGCGAAGTTTGCGGCACATCCCTCCGGCCTGCATACCGCCAAAGAGCGGGAACGGGCTCTGCGCTGGCTCGCTGGACTCGCCGAGGTGGACCGCGAGCGCATCCTGGCTGACGCTTTCGCCGCGTGCGCTGCAACCACTTCGCACAGTGAACCAGCTGCGGCCGCTCCGACTCCGTATGTCGCGCTGCTCGCTGCCATTCGCCGCTTCGGTTTCGACACGCTCAGGCGGCGCGGCTACCGCGCCGCAGGGCCGGAGCAGTTCGCCGCCTTTGATCGCGTGCGAGAATCCCGCGCCAAGAACCTTGTACGTGAGCGCCCGTCGCCTCTGCGGGAGAAAGTGCTGCTGCGCTGGGCCATGGTCAAGGAACTGCACAGCCAGGGCCTCGGCTTTCGGCTCATTGCCCGCTACTTCTCCCAGCAACTCCGTATCCCCGTGTCACCGTCGTACCTGCGCAAGATGTGGCAGGCCTTCGGCCAAGATGGCGCAGATGGCCGGGACATGCCATAAGCGTAGCACTGCCAGCTTGATGTCGCACCTGCTCAACCTCTTTTCCTGGCTTCCCATAGCCGCCGCTCTCCTCCTTCAGGCCGCAGGAGCGGCGTTCCTGTTCGTGCTGCCGAAAAGGCGCGCCTGCGATTCGCCATTCCCGTCTCGAAAAGGCTGCCCCTGCCCTGAGGCATTTGCGCGGCGTTTCGTGCGGCTGCGTCCGCGAAGGCCCTGGCGCCGCACGCCGGGGATGCAGTCCGGCCTGCCACCTCCAACCTTTCCGGCAGGCTGGACAAGCCCCTCATAACGTTCTGATGAACCTTCTTCGCCGCAAGCCGGTTTTTCTGGGACACAAGCTTCAAACTGCGGTTTGGAGTGACGCAGAGCTGCGGCCTGCGCTCAGCCTCGCGTTGCCTTGTCCTGGCTGGTGAAACTTTTAAAATGACCCTCGGGAAGTCCCAAGCATTCCAGGCACTCGAAGAGGTACTATATCGAATCTATCTGGCTAGACTTTAACGTCATTTTAAGGGAGATCATGGTCCCTTTCACTTTCACCAAAGGAGCCGCCATGATCCACAGTTACGCCCTCGTCACGCTGAGCAAAGCCATCGTGCTGCCCGGCCTGTCACGCTGCACAGGGAAGCCGTGCCGCGTCGTCTCAACCCGGCAACTCGTCGTCTCTATCCACCATGAGGAGGTGGCGCTGGAAGGCTGCCTGGACCCTCGCGGTCACGGATTTCGTGTAGGGATACGCGACATCACGACCGTTCAGCGCGGGCTCATTGAGCACGCGGAGTTTCTGGACCCTCGCAGTCATGTTCTGCGGCGCGTGCTCGACCTGCCCACGGCGCTGGACTATGGCAGCGGCAGCGCAAGCGCAGCCTACTACTCCTTGGGGACAAGCGACTCCGTGGAGCTCATCGGCGGATGGGGGGATGCGTTGGGCAACGTGACTGTGCAGATGCTGCCTATCTGCGGTTTCCTCGCGCCCACAGAGGATCCGGTTGTGGTGCCTTGGCGGCAGCTGGGACACCTCTGGCCCAATGGACAGTTTGCCCGGCCCAGCGGGGCGGAGGTCGTCTCGTTCGTCAGGCAGGCGGGCGTCGTCTTCGCTGGGTTGATGCCCACAAGCATTGTCCAAGACACCGAAAAGCGTTTTGCCCAAACATGGGGCGCAGACTGGCGACCGGGTGCGATATCGGAAGAAGCCCTGGGCATGGCGGAGAAGATCGCGCAGGTCAGCAAGCCCAAAAAATACGTCCCGGTCACCCCGGAGCTCCTTCACCTGGCCGCCAAGAAGCCACTGCTGCATAGTGCAGGCGTGCCGTGGGATTACGCGCCGACAAATGGATACCCCGGGAGAAAGATTTGGCGCAACGGTCTGACGCGGGAGGGTATGGCTGTGCCGCCGGATGACTGGGCTGTCGCGAAGTTCTTTACCAACCGACAGGAGCGCTAAAACCCCACTCTTGGCGATGCCGCAAATACGCCGCCGGGCGAATGCCCGGCGGCGACACTTACGCGGCGCTTCTCTCGTCTTCCCTGGCTGGGCCCGGATCCTCTTCCTGCCCCAGCCTCCACTCCGCCCGCCCGGCAAAGAACCGCGCGATGACCGGTTTGCCGGAAGGCGCCTTCGGCCCTTGTTCGATGCGCGTCCATTCCTTGTCGGCGAGTTCGTACATCGTGCCACTTTTCAGGACGATTTTGACGGTGTGGTCCGGGCCGCACGTCACGCTCTCGATGACGCTTCGCATCTGCATCAGCGCCTGGCCGTCGGCAAACGGTGACGTCACCGCTCGGCTGGCCACCACGCACGGCATGCTCGTCCCGTCCGAGGATCCGCTCAAGCCGCCGTTCCGCGCCGTGGGCTTGCTCTGGGAGAACGGCGATTTTGCACGGAACTCGTCGAGCGCCATTCTCTCGTTCGCGGCCTCCGCAGGCGTAATTCTCGCCGCCGCCTATCCCGACGTCTCGCCGCGCACTTCGTGCGCTGGAACGCCGCCGCCTGGGGCAACTGGCTGCCCGAGGCTTCCGACGAGAAGGCCAAGCTTTCGGCGGCGAGCATGGAGGAGGTGTTCCCGAAGCGCGAGCACATTGTCCTCACGCCGGATCTTGTCTTGCGGTGCATCGACAAGAACCCCAAACGCGAGGTCTTGTCGCTCAAACAAGGCCGCTCCCTGGACAAGGTCATCTGGAAGAACGGCTTGAGCCGGTCCGGCAGGCCCGTCAGCGCTGACCATCTGTCCTTGCGGCTCTTCTTCGAGCGGTTCCGCGACCCGGCTCTGGCCGAGTAGGCGCGGCGTTTCTGGGCAACATTCATGTGGCTCCGGGTCGGCAACGGTCCGGGGCCTTTTGTCTTGAGCATTCTGGCGTTGCTTGCTCCTGACGGCGCCGGATGCATGCGCGGCACAAGTTCCCGTGCCGCCCTCTTCTCCGGCAGGAGCCGGTTCTTCATTCTGCCCGAGCTGCCAGGTCGCCCGCCCGACGAAGAATCTTGCGACAGCTGGCTTGCCCGACGGGGTCCGAGGCCACTTTTGCGTGCATATCCAATCCTTCCCAACAAGCTCGTATGCCGTGCCGCTCTTCATGACGAGTTTAACCTTATGGTCCGGGCCGCACGTTATGCTCTCGATGACGCTGCGCATCTGCATCGCAATGCGCGCCCTGCGCGCGTATATCGCCTCGTCCGACATGTCGAAACTGGCAGGGAGACTTGAAGCGGTGGAATGAGCGTCGCCGCGGTCACGGAACTGCGCGGAGTCTTCCGCCGCTTGCCTTGCCGCGGTGGCCTCGGCGCGCGCCTGGGCCAATTCGGCACGAAAAGTCTGCCGATCCTGCTGTAATTCCACGAGCTGTTGTCCAATCTCTTCCATGTCTTTGAGCGCGTTGTTTTTGAGCAACATCATGAGCTTCTGGATCGAAACCGCCACATGCTCCAGTTGCGCTTCAAGGGAAGCGATACGGTCCACGTGCTGCTTCATGACGGCATCGTGGATGCCGACAGCGGCGATGATGTCGAGGTCGTCAAGCGCGCCAGACAGCACGAAGTTCTCAAGGTACAAGTAGTTGAAGTACCGGCGGTTCGAGCATCCGTGCCCAGCGTGCGCAGCGTTGCACGTCAGGTAGTGCGCCCACGGCCTGACGCCGCCCTTTCTTGTCTTGTCCTGGGTGGCGTTGTGATAGCCCATCGTCCCGCCGCACACCGAACAACGCGCGAGCTTCTGGAAGAGATTCGCGAACCTTTTGCCCTTGCGGCCGCGTTGGCCTTTCTTGCGCAAGAACGCCATGTTTTGCACTCGCTTGAACAGCGCGTGGTCGATGATTTCCGGGTAGTAGCCCGTGATGACTTCCTGTCCTCTGCGGCCATCCTCCGTCTTGAATTCGGCGACGTATTCGCCGACAATCGCCCGGTTGCACAGCAGTTTATTGATGTAGCTCTCATGCCAGACGGGCTTCCGCGTGTTCCAGGCCGGAATGCCTTCCTTGAGGAGGGTGCGGACGATGACGCCACGGCCGTATCCTCCCACGTACATCTCGAAAATTCGGCGAACCAGCTGCGCGCGTTCTTCGAGCACATGGAATTTGCCATCACGGACTTCGAGCCAGCGGGGGCACTGGCTCGTCGCGATGACGCCGTCCTTGGCCAACTTGCGTTTCGTTTCCCAGTTCGCACGCGATCTGAAGGACTTGTGTTCGGATTCGCTGTTTGAACGCATCATGTCCGCAAGGATGGGGAAGAAGGCAGCGTATGACGCAAGGTCCAGGATCGTGTTTTGCGCCGTGAGCCCGATTCTGACACCATGCTGGGTGATGTTCAAAAGAAGCAGAAGCGCTTGGTTCACACGGTCGCGGGTCAAACGGTCCAAGGATTCGGCGACAAGCACCGAGCCCGGCGGAATTTCGCCGTTCTCGATGCGCTGCAGAAAACGACCGAGTTCGCCCGTCAGCGCGTTGTCGCCACGGAAAGCCGAAACGCCGATGTCCTGCAAGGTTTCGGCGACCTGCAGGCCGTGGGTCTCCACAAACCGCAGTGCGGCATCGTGCTGCCGACGTTCGCCGTCGCCCCATGCTTGCGCTTGCGACGAGAGTCTGATGTAGATATACGCCTGTGACGCCGAGGAAGTGGATGGGTGTGTATTTTTCATGAGAACACCATGCGGCTCCTTCTTTCCATGATGCCAGGAGTTTTTAGGGGGTCAGGCTGCGCCTGGCGGCACCAAAAGCGACAATTGTCAGAAATTGCTGGTGAAGTTTTATTCGCTTTGGGTAAGATAATTCTTCTGCGCATCCCGCCAAAGGGTCTGAGACCCTTTGGAATCCCCAGTACGCCGAAAGGGCTGGAT
>CAZOMI010000117.1:0-5625 GCA_964580925.1 uncultured Methyloversatilis sp. | reverse complement strand
TTTCGCCTCGTGCCGCGAAAAAACAGCGTGCAATCGATGTTTTGCAAGAGGCTCAGCAGGCAAAGATGACAAAACGGCATGCCTTGGCACGCCGTTTTGTCTAATCAGCCGAGTTGCCTGATCATTCCTTTTTCATCGGACAGGTGTTCATGCCGAGGATCGGGTAGATCGGGCAAAAGCCAATGGCCCCGGTAGCCAAGGGTACGACACCAATCCAGGCCCAGACCGGGCCGCCCATCAAGGCCCAGCCAATCAGGCCCAGTCCAGCGAGAATGCGCAGGGTGCGGTCGATGCCGCCAACGTTCAGTTTCATGTGAGATCTCCTTGTGGTTGTATGTGACAGCAAGATTAGACCACTTGATAGTCGACTGATTCAGTAACCTATGTCACATTAGCCGCTCTGGCGCCGTTCCGCCAGTCCCGAAAAAGGGATTCCCTTTGGTCACGCCGACTTTTATTCGGCAACTTTACGCAACCCCGCCGGATCGAGAATCTCGATCTGCTCGCGGCCCAGCCGCACCAAGCCCTGTTCCGCAAAACCTTTCAGCAGCCGACTGACCATCTCGCGCACACTGCCCAGTTCATCAGCGAGCTGTTGATGGGTCGTACGCAACTGGCGGCCCTTGCCGAGCAGTAAATTGGCCAGCCGTTGATCGAGCTTGTGAAAGGCAACCTCTTCAACCAGTTGCATCAATTCGACGATGCGTTCGGAAAACAGAGTGAAGACGAAATCACGAAAGGCAGCCTGCGCCAGCAAATCATTGAAGAGCGGACGCGGCAACAACATCAGCGTGGTATCGCTCTCGGCAGCGCCGCGCGCGTTGTAGTCGACATTGCCGAGCAGGCAACTGGTAGTGATGATGCAACATTCACCGGGCAGGACCCGATACAAGGGCAATTCACGGCCGTTCGCTGCCCGCTTGGCGACACGAATCGCCCCGCTCAGCACCAGAGGAAATCCCTGGCAAGCTTGCCGCTCATCGAAGAGGACCGTGTCGGCAGGCACTTCCAGCTGCCGGACTTCGCTGGCAAGACGTGCCTGCAACGGCTCGGGCAGATCCGCCAACACCGGATAGAGGCTGGTCAGCATCGCGTCAATCGTCAAGCTCTGCAATGACCGGGGCATGATCGGAGGGACGCTCCAGCCGCCGCGGTGCCTTGTCGATGCTACAGGCATGGCAGCGCTTGGCCAACTCCGGCGACAGGAGGATATGATCGATGCGCAAGCCATGGTTGCGGCGGAAACCCATCATGCGGTAATCCCACCATGAATAGGTTTTTTCGGGCTGCTCGAACAGGCGGAAGGCATCGGCAAAACCGAGGTCAAGCAATGAACGATAAGCCGCACGTTCCGGTTCGCTACACAATATATGTCCCTGCCAGGCGACCGGGTCATGCACGTCACGGTCATCCGGTGCGATGTTGAAGTCACCCAGCAACGCGAGTTGCGGGTAACGCTGCAGTTCCTCGCGCAGCCAGCCGGCAAGTGCCTTCAGCCATTGCAGCTTGTACTCATATTTGTCCGCGCCCACGGCCTGGCCGTTGGGCATGTAGGCGCAGACCAACCGCACATCGCCAAGCGAGGCGGCAATCAGCCGCTTCTGCGGGTCGGCAAAGTCCGGCAGGTCACGCGTTTCGCCTGACAGCCCGGCACGCGCGAGAATCGCTACACCGTTGTAGGTTTTTTGTCCGTTATGGATGGCATGGTAACCCGCCGCTTCGAGCGCGGCAAAAGGGAAGCCGCTGTCCTCGGTCTTGGTTTCCTGAAGGCAAAGGGCGTCTACTTGCGTGGCAGCCAGCCAGTCGAGAACCTGGGGCAGCCTGACCTTCAGGGAATTAACGTTCCATGTGGCAATTTTCATATCGCCCAGAAAGCCTTGTGGTTGCGTTGCATATCTCTTTCTTCTGCGTGTTAGTGGGTCACTGGTGGGTCAAATCCTCTTGGTGGTGGGTCGATGATACCGTCAAGATCACAGGCATGAGCCTGACCATGAGCGGCCGGGAGAT
Organism: uncultured Methyloversatilis sp.; assembly: GCA_964580925.1. Classification (GTDB taxonomy): domain Bacteria; phylum Pseudomonadota; class Gammaproteobacteria; order Burkholderiales; family Rhodocyclaceae; genus Sulfuricystis. The sequence goes on along the minus strand of CAZOMI010000117.1, from coordinate 3,618 downwards.
TGCGGAACTGACAGGGAAGGAACACCGCAACGTAATGCGCGACATTCGCACGATGCTGGAAGAATTGCATGGCGAAGGGGGTGTGCTCAGTTTTGAGCAGTCCTACACCAACGAGCAAAGGAAGAAGCAACCCTGCTTCAGCCTCCCCAAGCGCGAAACCCTGATCCTCGTCTCTGGCTACAACATCCAGATGCGGGCGAAGATCATCGACAGGTGGCAGGAGCTTGAGGCGCAAGTAGCGGCGCCGGCCTTTCAGATTCCCAAGTCGTTCGCCGAGGGTGGATTGCGGCCAATAAATATCTTTCCGACACGTTCCCACCATTGCCGGCCTCGCGCCATGCGTGATTTGATGTCTGTGCTGACCGGTTTTGCCGGCAGTGGTTGAGCAGGAGTTCGACCTTGGATTGTGCCAGCGGGGACAGGAGTCGATGCTGGCCGGCAAGGAATGCTCACGTGCAAACACAAACCAACACCCCCGCCGTAAAGGCGTCTATCTCGGGGAGCGTGTTTATGACCGGCTGCGCGAGGACGGCGGCGAGGTCGTTATTTTCGACTGGCAGAGCTATCGGGGGGCGGCGTGAGCGTGTCGATTCGCCCCCCTCGCCGCCAGGTGCAGTCTGCTCTGGCGCTTTATTCCGGCGCCACCATGCCGGCACCAGCCCAGCCGCGGACGAACAACCGCCCCGAGGCCGCCTGCCTGCTCAAAGTCCTCAAAGCCTTGCGCGGCAACACTATGCCGATAAAGACAGCAACCGCATGGAAGCCCGGACAATCGGGCAACCCGAAGGGCAGGCCCAAGGGAGTGCGAAACCGGGCGACCATGATCGCCCTGGCAACGATGGAAGGCGAACTGGATGCCATCATGAAGAGCGTTATCGAGGCAGCCAAGGCCGGCGATATGGTTGCTGCGCGCCTGGTTGTCGACAAGCTCATCCCTGCCGCCAAGGATCGGCCGGTCAGCATCAACCTGCCGCAGATCACGGACGTTGCCACCTGCAATCAGGCGCAGGCGCAGATCACGGCATCCGTGGCCAGCGGCGACCTGCTGCTGAGCGAAGGCGAAGCGCTTGCCGGCCTGGTCGAGCATCAGCGCCGTGCCCTGGAGACTCACGACCTGGCCAAGCGCCTTGAGTCCATCGAGCAACAACTGAGCAATGGGAAACCATGAACGTGCAGATCGAGCACCGCATCAAGAAGGCCGAGGAAGCCGCGGCAGCCAGACAGCCGGCAAAACGTCCACCGAAGATGATGTTCTACCCCGACGATGCCGCCGACGTGGAACGCTTTGACCAGGAAGTCGAGCAGGCAGTCAGCGAAGAATTCTTCGTCATTCGGATAATGCCGCTACAGCCGGAGGTCCGGACATGAGCACACAACTGGAACGCCGTCTGGCGAAACTGGAACGACTGGCAGCCCCTGAGTTCGGGCCGGGCGAGTGCGACCCCAAGCTGGTGAAATTCTTCCAGGAGTTCGCCGACGGACAGTTCAAGGATGCACCGGTGCCGTGTGGTGTCTCGTGTGCCGCCTACCTGGACAATTTGCTGAGCTCGCTGTCGGGCAATGTGCTGGGCGTGGCGAAACCAACGGAGGATTGCGCCAGATGAGCAGGATCCGCGCTGGTGAAGGAATGCCAGGGAAGGTGCATCGAGCCGGTGAGGCTGCCGGCTGGGTAGATCAGGCCGCAGCCAATTCGCCGGCAGGCTTTCTGCGGGATACCCGGCGTGGCTTGGCCGGTGCCGAAGGTGCCGCCCGCAGCTTGATTCCCAGCGCCGTGATGACCTTCATCACCGTGGAAAACTCCGGGTTCCCATCGGCCGACAGCGCCTTGTAGAGGTTTTCCCTGGCAAGGCCGGTGTCCTTGGCGATCTGTGTCATGCCCCTGGCCTTGGCGATGTCGCCGAGTGCCACGGCAATCATGCGCGGATCGCCGTTGCTTTCCTCGATCATGGCGTCAAGGTAGAGTGCCATATCCTCTTCGGTCTTCAGATACTCTGCCGCATCGAAGCGGCTGAATGTTTCCTTCTTTGCCATGACTTACTCCTTGTCCAGTGCTTCCGCCATTTCCTTCGCCCGCTTGACGTCGCGGCGCTGGGTTGATTTGTCGCCGCCCATCAGCAGGAAGATGATCCGATTGCCGCGATGCACGAAATAGAGCCGATACCCCGGCCCGAAATGCACGCGCATTTCATGAACCCCATCACCAACAGGTTCGCAATCGCCCAGGTTTCCCTCGGTGGCCATGCTCAACCGGGCGGCAATCCGCAACCGGCCCATGGCATCGCGCAAGTTGTTCAGCCAAGCCTTGAAGGTGCCGGATTGCTCTACGGTGTACATGGTGTAAGTGTAATTCATGAAATACAGTTGTGCAACCTCCTGTTGCCAGGAAGAAAAACCCCGGCCTGAGCCGGGGCAGTGTGTGCAAAATTGCACCGACCTAACCCATGGTTGGAGTCTTGATACGAATCCTTTTCCCCTTGATCAAAGCCCGCATCTTTTTGTTTTTGGCATTGATGATCTTGGTCGCTTGCTTCAGCAACTCGAACTTCTCATCATCATTCATCCTCCGCATGGATATCAGCACCATATCTTCGGCGATCTTGTCGGTGGAACTCTCTGGCATTACTTCACCTTCCACGGATATAACGGTTTCGTTATCGTTGCTGTTCATATGCTTGCCCCTGTTCTGGTGCTCGGATTCGCTGCCCGTAGCCTCTTGGCAGCCTTGAATGCCATCATCTGGCCCTTGGGCGTCAGCCTGTGGAAAGCCACCAGCAGCGCGGCCTCCTGCTTCTGCTGTGGGGTGCGGACATCTACCCAGGGCGGGCGGGTGATGCTTGTCGTCATGCTACCTCCGTAAGCGCTTCCTTGATAGCGAAGAGCCGGTTGTCGGCTGCCATGAGCAGGTTTGCCGCCATGTCGCATTCGTGGGAATGCTCGGCGGCCACCGTCTGACGGGCACAAAAGATCATCGCCTGAATCTGCTCGATCTGCTTGATGATGTCGGCGGTTTCGATTGTCGCGCTCATGATGATGCCAACTCCTGTCCGTCGAGTTTGCCGTAGATGCCTGCCAGGCGATCAGCGGCGTCGCACAGGATCATGCCGACATCGGACAACATCTCCCCGTCCGCTTCGTTGCCTTTGCCGTAGTTCGGGTGCTTCGTGACCATGGCGAAGGTGGCCCGCATGGTTGCTGTCAGCGCCAAGAGATCGGCTTCAACAAGATCGAGGGCGGCTGTCATGCTGCACCGCCAATCAGCATTTCTCTGACATCTTCAACCGAACTGGCAACGCCATAGATGGATATCCCGATTAATTGATCGCCCGGCTTTGCGCCGCCCTCGTTGTCCGTGAGCGTGATGGCTAAACATGTAAGCTGGGCGGCAATCTGCTGAAGACGTTCGGTGACGCGATCGGATAGGTCGCTGCTGATTCGTACTTCCCCGCGGTTCTCTTCGGTGGTGGTGCTGGTATTCTTGCTGGTAGCCATGGTGCATCTCCTTTGTAGGTGCTGCGTGGTTAGGGTCGCCGAGGTAGTTCGAGTACCCCGGCTTCCCGCTTTGCCTGAGAGGCTGTGAAAAATTGCCCTCAACAAATGCCTCCGTTCGTGATATGCGCA
>CAZOMI010000116.1:0-6076 GCA_964580925.1 uncultured Methyloversatilis sp. | reverse complement strand
TTCTTGTTCCACCAGCCAGACGATGTCGCTGGTGAGTTGGGCCATCTGGGCGGCGCTGAGGGCAATGCCGGGGACGAGATTGAATTCGCGTGCCACGGTGAAATGGTGTCTGACCACATTTTCACCCGCGATCCACCACCCCGCCCGCCGGGTAGGCGTATCCCGCAAACGTGGCCGGCCCGCCCTGGATGCCGCCGGTGAGTCCGGCCATCTTTTTTCCTTCGTCGGTATTGGCGAGGAAGTCGTAGATCGAGACTTCCTGGCCTTCTGGTTTATGAGTGAACTGCATCCTGCCCTCGGCATTGTAGGCAAGCAGGGGCTTGCCGTTGGCGTCGAGTATGGGAGTGCCATCGGCATTTTCTAAGACTTTGCACCGCTCGTACGCTTTGCCGCAAATGGCCATTTTCTTTGTCCTGGACTTTCAATTATTTTGAAACGCTGACTCCTTCTATGAAGCTCGTAGCAGCAGTATCAATTTGGTCATCAGCTACCTTCCCCCGGTGAGAGTAGGCGGCGAAGAAGCCGAGTTGTTGCTGTACCGGGTGGCGGCAGTAGAGAGCGACAACCGTTAGCTTGAGTTGCTCTTTCCCGGAGGGTGTAATTGCGGCGGTGTCGTTAAAGGAGATGCGGACATCCACACATGGATAACCGCGAATCTCATTGTATTGATAACTGGAGGTTGTGTCCTGATAGCGAGGGGGTGGATTCATTACAGCAATACGCTTTTTGACAATCGCAACAAAATCCGTGTTTTCAGCCGTTGGAGGCATTTCAAAGATGATTGCTTGCGCCCCATAGGTTTCACCACTTCCAGCGCCCTTTTTCCCGAACGTGATGCCATTGCTACCTGATCCAGCGATAACCCACCCTTCAGAATCCGGCGAGAGGACATTCAGGCCGTTGAGAGGGAACGATTGTTTTGCCTTGACCGGTTGCCCCGGAGAGGGCGCGCGCTGGGGCGGGTAGGTGTTACCGTACTTATCAACGATCCCCCAAGCCACGGGGCCACCCCGGTTCCTTTCCTTGTAGATCACGATGCCGGAACCACCGGGATTCTGTTTCTCAGCAGTAAAGCCGACAACATAGGGAACCTGCTTGCCGCAACCATGCGCTACCCATCGTTCGGCAATGCGCCCCGTTTCGATATAGCCCTTGCCGGCCTTGAAATCCGGGCTTTTCTCGATCACGCCATCTGGGTGGAGGGAGTCCGTCTGACGGCAGCCATCCCTTTGCATCGATTTCCAGATCATTTCGCTGGCATCCAATTGTGTGCGGAGATCCACTGCCGATCCTTCTTTCATCTGGATCGGGCGAGTAGGCTCGAGTTTGGAAGGGAGAGAGAGACAGCCGGAAAGGAGGGTGACGGCAATGATTGGAAGTAGTGTTTTCATTTGGGCCTCGTAGCCTTGCTAATTAAACAGTTCATGCCAAGTGGGAGGACATGCAGAACAAATCGAGCCTAGCCCCATTTGCTTTTGATTGCATGCCTAAAGGTTTGGCAACCATCATAAGAAGCAGTCCGGCACGCTCAGCCGCGGGCTTAAGTTGCGCTTCGTATTGTGAATCGCCGATGAAGCAAAGCGGTTGCCGAGAGTACTTGGCACCTGAGGGCAGCTTATTCAGGGCCACTTCCAAGGTGGCAGCGGCCATTTCGTCGCTGTCTCCGTATACGGCAAGGGTAGGCCGCGACGCTTGTGACAAGATTTTGACCAAGGCATCGACGGTGTGGGAGCCGCCCATCTTCATGGTCATAGCCGCCATCTTGTTGGAGATGGCGTTCCCCGCCGCAGGGACTTCCATCATTGTGATTGACCAATCAGCCTGCTTGGTGGCGGCCTTGCATGCAGCCATATTTTTTTGCCAAGGGGCTGCACCCGTCTGACTGCTTTGGCCGCCCGTGCTGGCGCAGCCGGATATGAACACGAAGGCAATAATGAAGAGCAGGGGTTTGGGCATGTTTTTCTCAACAGGGAAGTGGCTGGGCAATTTCAAGGCCGCAACGGCTCAATCTTCACCGACCCAATCAGATGGCTAAACGTGGCCTGGAAACGGGTGTGGGCATCAGGGTATTTCAGGGATTCCTGATTGGCGCTCAACTTCAAGGCCAATATGTAGCCCGTGTCGCCGATGGGTAACAACCAGGTTTGGAAGGAGCCGCCGAAACCCACCAGCTTCGGCTCGAAATCCTGCTCCGCCGTTTCTTGAACGTGCCAAACGTTGGCGCCAATGCGTCGCTCAGACCATTTCCCTTTGGGGCTCCTTTCGGTCCATATGGCGCGCCAACCTGCTAGGTCGCGCTTATGCAAGTAGAGGGTAAGCGAATGGTTCGTTGCTTGCCAGGTTTCACCACACAACGCCTTGAAGCCAGTTTCGATTTCTTCATGGCGAATCGGCTTTCTCGTGTCGGGAGGCGGGCGTTCGTATATGCCTGTTCTGCTACTGCGTCTGGCCCGCTCCAATGCAGCCGCCACGCTGGCTTCCGATTCCTCCTTGGTTGCCGGTGCATAGATGGGTTGTTGACGTTTGACGCTGCGAACGTAGCGGTCGAAATCAAAGGGCGTCATACCTTCAAAGCGAAGCCATGTTTTTCCGTTTTCTTCGAAGATATCCCGGCCGACAAAAAAACGACTGCGCGCACCAGATGTTATTTCCTTCCTCTCGACGCCTCTGTACCCACAACCCGACTCTAACCATTGGTGGGTAACGCGATATCTGTCCAGTAAGTGGAATTGATAGGTGTTGTAGATACCTGTTAGGGGCGAATCCATCGCTCCCGGGCGTGCATACCGGTCATCATTGCGTCTAACCGTTTCCTCAACGATGCCACACCCCCACAGGAAAAGTGTGGCTATCAGACCAGCAAGTATCGATTTCATTGCTGACCTCCGCTTTGTTGGTTGACCTGGATGTCGCCTTTGCGTTGACCACCAACGTATTCAATCAGCTTGGCATTACCATCGGGGGTACCCTGAGGCCCGCCGGGCACGGGAATTTCGACTTGAGTACAACCTCTCGCGCCCGTGCCGTAGCAACTGTGCATGCTGTTGTTGGTCGCAAACACCTGCCACAAGTCTTTCAGCGTCCAAACGCCGTGGTTGCCGCCAGCGAAATTGGATACGGATACGGGATCGTTGCTGAAGTAGTTGTAGGTGATGTTGCTTGGATCACCTTGAGGCCCTTGAACTGCCGCCGCCTTCTTGCTCCAATTAACCGCATCCGCCGCCCCGCCCACGCCGCGCACCGTCAGAGTGGAGTTGGTATAGAGGACGCCGTTTTCATCCGGGCGATTGGCCAGGATGGTGAAAGCCGCTTCCTGAACCAACGTACCCCGGCTATGACCTAGCGAAGCGGTCGCTTCCTGACCGCGACTGGCTAACAGGGCTGCATAGGTTTCCATCCCGTTGGTGTATCCGAGGAAATTCGCCAGCCCGTAATCAGCGGAGGCGGTAATTTTCTCGTAGGCTACCCCAAGCAGCTCTGAAATCGTATTGTTGGCCGGTGCGATGTGCATCACGTAGAAGGTGGTCGGTTTTTCTTGCGTGTCCTTATCTGGGAGGATGTTCTGATACCCCAACTCAATGGCGCGCCTTTCGTCGTTCAGTATGCCGTTGACCGCCAGGATACTGCCGGGAGCGGCATTCTTGATGTCATCCGCGGTTGCATGGCTGTAGGTAATCTTGTTCGGATCGTCATTACAGTTGGGCTTCGCCGGGCACTCGCCTTTGAGGGGCTGGGGTTTCTGCTGAAATCGCGATCGGTAAGTCTCGTCGGTGAAGGTGGCGACCATCTTGATGGTCTGCTCCTTGATCGCCCGCTCCGCCTCCACCGTCCGTTTCATCTGTTCCACGTCCAGTCGCTGTGCCGACGTGTGCGTATCGGCCGTGTCGCGGTTCAGGCTGGTCAGCGTTTCAGCGGTGCTCTGGCCGGTCAGTTGCTGTTGCTTTTCTTCGTCGAGGATCATCACCGCGCCGGCACTCACGGCACTGCGGGTTTGTCCGCTGGAACTGCCCGACTCGCTGGCATTGTTCAGCGCGTTACCGATGACGCCCTTGGCGATGCCGTACTTGCCCTGGGTGAACATGTCGGAACTCAGGTTGATGCCGCTGCCCTTGGCGCTGGCTTCGGCTTTGTTCTGAATGTCGCTGCTGGTCAATGTGCCGGTGGTGAGGGTGTTGTTGTTCTCCTGAATCGCTTTGTCGGTGCTGGCGATCACCGCGCCTTTGAGATCGGTGTTGCCCGCGACATTCACGTCGAAGCCGCCGTCGCCGGCTTTGATTCCCGATTGTTCATTGACGCTGGCGTAGCTGCTGGCGATCTTGCTCTGGCCGGCGCTGACGCTGCCGGAGACCGGCGCGGCGCCGCCGCAGAAGGGGGGAATGCACAGGCTGAGGCTGCCGCCGGCGCTCTGTTGCTTGCTCTGGTAGGTGCTGGTGTCTTGCAGGCTTTCGATGGTGAGGTCGCCGCCCGCCGCGGCGAGGATGCGCGGGGCTGCGACCGTGGCGCCCCGGAGCGCGGTGTCGCCGCCCGATGCCAGCGTCGCCGTCCCGCCAGCGCCGACTTTTGTGGTGAGGTGGGTTTGGTCTTGTCCGTCGGCGTTGCCGCGGCCTGCGGAGGCGCCAGCCTGGATCGTGAAGCCGCTCTGCGTGCCGCCGACCATGAAGCCGATGCCGAGGCTGGCGCTGCTGTTCTGGTTGCTGCTCTTCTGGTCGGCTGTGCTCTTGGCGGCGAGCAGTTTGATCTCGTCTTCTGCCGCGAGAAGGATGTCGCGGGCGGCGCTGGCGTTCGTGCCTTGCAGGAGGATGTCGGAGTTTTGCCCGGCGCCGCTGGCTTCGATGCGGATGTCGCGGCCGGCGGCGAGGTTTGAGACGGCGGCGGTGTCGCTGGTCTGAGTACTGCGGCTTTGGCTCTGGCTGCTGCCGAGGCTGAGGTTGATGCCGATGCCGCCCAGCTTGTCGGCGGCGGTGGCGTCGCGGCTGCCGGTGACTTTGCCCTCGTCGTTGAGTACCGGGATCTGGTTGGCTTTGCCGCCGATGGTCGTGCCCTGCCCGGCTTGTAGGGCATCGTAAGCAGTCTTGCCGGCCAGGGCGGCAGAACCCGCCGCCAGCGCCTGCATGCGCGGGTCGCTGGTGTCGCCGGCCGCCTGACTCATCTGCTGCACCGTCTGCACGGCGCTGATGACCGGGCTGGTGATGGCAAGGGTCAGGCCGCTTTGTTTGAATTGGCTTGCGGTTTGCTGGCGGCTGGTTTCTCTGGCTTCGATGATGTCGACTTGCTGCGCGGCGATGGCGATGTCGCCGCCTGGGGCGATGACGTCGCTGCCGGTCTGGCGGTAGTTCTCGCCGGCCAGCAGGAGGACGTTGCCTTCGAGGCTGCCCACGGTGCTCTTGGCGGCGAGCGTGGCTGCGCTTTGCTGGTCGCTGCTGTGCATGCGGCTGCCGAGGGTGATGCCGATGCCGCCGGAGCTGAAGAGGCCGGATTGCTTGTCTTGCCGGAAGTGGCTTTCGGCGGTGGTGTGGGTGGCGGCGGCGATGCTCAGGTTGCGGCCGGCTTGCAGCGTGGTATCGCTGGTTGCCACCACGTGGCTGCCTTTGACCTGGAGGTCGCGATCGGCAATCAGCGTCACGCTGTCGCCGCTGAGGGTGGTGCCGAGGGCGCGGGTCTCGTCTTGCGTGTCGCGGGTGGTGGTGGTTTTACTGGAGAGGAAGCCTTTGCTCTTGTGTTGGCGCGCTTCGGCAAAGTTGGCGCTGCTTTGCCCGGCGCCGAGGGTGAGGTCGCGCCCGGCGCTGGCAGTGAGGGCGCCGCCTGCCTGGACGCTGGCGGCGCTGGCGTTGAGGTCGTTGCCGGCTTGCAGGTGCAGGTCGCCTTGGGTCTGGATCGCCGTGCCGATGTCCCGGCTGCTGCCTTGCTTGAGGTGGTTGGCGCCGTTGCCGACGCTGTTGTTCTGCGCGGCGGTGGTGTGGGTGGCGAGCTTGAGGTCGCGCCCGGCGGCCAGCAGGGTTTGCCCGTCGGCGCCGCCGTGGATGATTTGCGCGGCGGTGAGGTTGAGGTCGCGCCCGGCGCTGGCGATGAGCAGGGC
>CAZOMI010000115.1:0-6147 GCA_964580925.1 uncultured Methyloversatilis sp. | reverse complement strand
GCCTGGGCAAGCTGACCGCCTTCTGGGACGACAACGGCATCTCCATCGACGGCCATGTCGAAGGCTGGTTCACCGACGACACCCCCAAGCGTTTCGAAGCCTATGGCTGGCACGTCGTGCCCAACGTCAATGGCCACGATCCCGAGGCCCTGCATGCCGCCATCGAGGCCGCCAAGGCCGTCACCGACAAGCCCTCGCTGATCTGCTGCAAGACGGTGATCGGCGCCGGTTCGCCCAGCAAGCAGGGTACCCATGACGTGCACGGCGCACCGCTCGGCGATATCGAGATTGCGCTGACGCGCCCACACATCGGCTGGCACTTCGGCCCCTTCGAGATTCCCAAGGAAGTTTACGAGGCCTGGGACGCCAAGAAAAAGGGCGCCGAATGGGAAGCCGGCTGGAACCAGAAGTTCGAACATTATGCGAAAGCCTTTCCTGCCGAGGCCGCCGAGTTCAAGCGCCGCATGGCCAACGAACTGCCTGCCCAGTGGGCCGAGCATGCCGCGAAAGCCATCGAAGGCGCCAACGCCAAGGCCGAAACCGTCGCCACCCGCAAGGCTTCGCAGATCGCCATCAACGCCCTGGCCCCGGCCCTGCCCGAGTTCCTCGGCGGCTCCGCCGACCTGACCGGTTCCAACCTGACCAACTGGACGGGCTGCAAGCACGTCTCCGGCAAGTCATGCGGCAACTACATCTCCTACGGCGTGCGCGAGTTCGGCATGGCGCACATCATGAACGGCATGGCGCTGCACGGCGGCTTGCTGCCCTTCGGCGGCACCTTCCTGATGTTCTCGGAATACGCCCGCAATGCCCTGCGCATGTCGGCGCTGATGCAGCAGCGCGTCATCTACGTGTTCACGCACGATTCCATCGGCCTCGGCGAGGACGGCCCGACGCACCAGCCGGTCGAGCAGATCGCCACGCTGCGCCTGATCCCCAACATGGATGTCTGGCGTCCCTGCGATACGGTCGAGACCATGGTGGCCTGGACGGCTGCTGTCGAGAAGGCCACCGGCCCGAGCTCGCTGGCGTTGTCACGTCAGAACCTGCCGTTTGTCGCCCGCGATGCCGCGACCATCCAGAACATCAAGAAGGGCGGCTACGTCGTTTCCGCCGCCAAGAGCACCGCCAAGGCCATCATCATCGCCACGGGTTCCGAAGTCGAACTGGCACTCAAGGCGCAGGCCGCGCTGGCCCAGGAGAACATCCAGGTCAGCGTGGTGTCGATGCCCAGCACCAACGTCTTTGACCGGCAGAGCGCGGCTTACCAGGACAGCGTGCTGCCCAAGGGGCTGCCGCGCATCGTCGTCGAGGCGGGCGTCACCGACAGTTGGTGGAAGTATGTCGGTGGCGCGGGCACGGTGATCGGCCTCGACCGCTTTGGCGAGTCAGCCCCGGCTGGTGTGTTGTTCAAGGAATTCGGCTTCACGGTGGATAACGTCGTGAAATCAGTCAAACAATTTGTCTAATTTTCAAATCAGGAGATTTACGCACATGACTATCAAAGTTGGCATCAACGGCTTCGGCCGTATCGGTCGCATGACTTTCCGCGCCATCGCCAAGGACTTTCCCGAACTCGAAGTCGTCGCCATCAACGATCTGCTTGAGCCGGGCTATCTGGCTTACATGCTGAAGTACGACTCCGTGCATGGTCGTTTCAACGGTGATGTTTCCGCCGAGGGCAACAACCTCATCGTCAATGGCAAGAAAATCCGCCTGACCGCCGAGAAAGATCCCGCCAACCTGAAATGGGGCGAAGTGGGCGCCGACCTCGTCATCGAGTCGACCGGCTTCTTCCTGACCAAGGAAACCTGCCAGAAGCATCTTGACGCGGGCGCCAAGAAAGTTGTCCAGTCGGCTCCATCGAAGGACGACACCCCGATGTTCGTCTACGGCGTCAACCACGAGAAGTATGCTGGCGAGAAAATCGTTTCCGCCGCTTCCTGCACCACCAACTGCCTGGCCCCCGTGGCCAAGGTGCTGAACGACAATTGGGGTATCAAGCGTGGCCTGATGACGACGGTGCATGCCGCCACCGCCACCCAGAAGACCGTCGATGGCCCGTCCAGCAAGGATTGGCGTGGCGGTCGTGGCATCCTCGAAAACATCATCCCGTCCTCGACCGGTGCTGCCAAGGCCGTTGGCGTGGTGCTGCCCGAGTTGAAGGGCAAGCTCACCGGCATGGCCTTCCGCGTGCCGACCTCCGATGTGTCAGTGGTCGACCTCACCGTCGAACTGAACAAGGAAGCCGCCTACAAGGACATCTGCGCGGCCATGAAGGCTGCCTCCGAAGGTGCCATGAAGGGCGTACTGGGCTACACCGAGGAAAAGGTGGTCTCCACCGATTTCGTCGGCAACAGCGCCCCCTCGACCTTCGACGCCGAAGCCGGCATCGCGCTGGACAGCACCTTCGTCAAGGTTGTCACCTGGTACGACAACGAATACGGCTATACCTGCAACATGCTGCGCTTCGTCAATTACGTCGCCACCCACTAAGCCGGTAAATTGGCAATCCAAGCGCTGCCCGGAGCATCGGGCAACGCTTCAGTGGCTGATTTACAAATTCAGGAGATTCAGCATGCCCACGCAGTCGCCAAAATTCATTCGCATGACCGATCTTGACCTCAAAGGCAAGCGCGTCTTCATTCGCGCCGACCTCAATGTGCCGGTCAAGGACGGCAAGGTCACTTCCGACGCCCGCATCACCGCTTCGATGCCGACCATCGAGTTCGCCCTGAAGGCCGGTGCCAGGGTGATGGTGACCTCCCATCTCGGCCGTCCGACCGAAGGCGAGTGGAGCGCCGAGGTTTCTCTCCAGCCGGTTGCCGATGTCATGGCCGCCAAGCTCGGCAAGTCCGTGCGACTGGTCAAGGACTGGGTCAATGGCGGCTCATGGGTAAATGAGGTCGCCGCGGGCGAAGTCGTGCTGCTCGAGAACTGCCGCGTCAACAAGGGCGAGAAGAAGAACGTCGAAGAGACCGCGAAGAAGTACGCCGCGTTGTGCGATGTCTTCGTCATGGACGCCTTCGGCACCGCCCACCGCGCCGAAGCCTCGACCTACGGCATTGCCCAGTTTGCACCCACCGCCTGCGCCGGCATGCTGGTGAGCGAAGAACTGCAAGCGCTGCACAAGGCGCTGGCCAACCCGGCGCGGCCGATGGTGGCCATCGTCGGCGGCTCCAAGGTCTCCACCAAGCTGACCGTGCTGGAAGCCCTGTCCGAGAAATGTGAACAGCTGGTCGTCGGTGGCGGCATCGCCAACACCTTCCTCAAGGCCACCGGCAAGAACGTCGGCAAGTCGCTGTGCGAGGACGACCTGGTGCCCACTGCCCAGGCGCTGATGAAAAAAATGACCGCCCGCGGCGCTACCATCCCGATCGCCGTCGATGTGGTCTGCGGCAAGAAATTCGATGCCGCCGAACCGGCCGTGCTGAAAGATGCCGGTGCCGTCGCCGATGACGACATGATCTTCGACATCGGCCCGAAGTCGGCCCAGGAACTTGTCGACATCATCATGAAAGCCGGCACCGTGGTGTGGAACGGGCCGGTCGGCGTGTTCGAATTCGACCAGTTCGGCGCCGGCACCAAAGCCATTGCCATGGCGATTGCCAACACCAAAGCCTTCACACTGGCCGGCGGCGGCGACACCATTGCCGCCATCCAGAAGTACGATATCTACGACAAGGTATCCTATATCTCCACCGCCGGTGGGGCCTTCCTCGAATACCTTGAAGGCAAGGTGCTCCCCGCCGTCGAAATCCTGGAAAAACGCGCCCAGGCTTGATGGCCAACCAACAAACGCGCTGCGACTGAAGCGGCGCGCTACTCTGCCAATGCAACGTTCCACCAAAATCGTCGCCACCCTGGGGCCATCGTCATCTGACCAGGACACAATCGACCGGCTGGTCTTCGCCGGTATCGATGTCGTGCGGCTGAATTTTTCGCACGGCACCATCGACGACCACAAGCGACGCATTACCGCCCTGCAGCAGGCCATGCAGACGCATAACCGGACGGTCGGCATGATGGCCGACCTGCAAGGTCCAAAGATTCGCATCGGCAAGTTTACCGATGGCAAGGTTTTGCTGAAGCATGGCCAGATGTTCATTCTCGATGCGCAGTGCCCCATGGGCGATACCGCGCGGGTCGGCCTTGATTATCCCGAACTGGTCGAGGATGTCGAAGCCGGCGACACCCTGCTGCTTGACGATGGGCGCATCGTCATGGACATCGAACGCATCGTCGATACCGAGATTCATTGCATCGTGCGCCACGGTGGCACGCTGTCGAACAACAAGGGCATCAACAAGCAGGGCGGCGGCCTGTCCGCCCCGGCGCTGACGGCCAAGGACATCGAGGACATCCAGACCGCCGCCGAACTGCAGGTGGATTATGTCGCCGTGTCCTTCCCCAAATCCGGCAGCGACCTGCGCCTGGCGCGCAAGCTCCTGCACAAGGCGGGTTCTTCCGCCCTGGTGGTCGCCAAGATCGAACGCGTCGAAGCCATCGCCAATCTTGAAGACATCCTGCACGCCTGCGACGGCGTGATGGTGGCGCGCGGCGATCTCGCCGTCGAAGTCGGCGATGCCGCCGTGCCGGCCCTGCAGAAGAAAATCATCCGTCTGGCCCGCGAACACAACAAATTTGCCATCACCGCCACGCAGATGATGGAGTCGATGATCAAGAGCCCGATCCCGACGCGCGCCGAAGTATCCGATGTCGCCAATGCCGTCCTCGACGGCACCGATGCCGTGATGCTGTCGGCCGAAACCGCCGCCGGCGATTATCCGGTCGAGACCGTCCTGGCCATGGCGCGCATCTGCCACGAGGCCGAGAAATCGACCGATGCCGCGGCACTCGACCGCCATTTCCTGTCGCGGGTGTTCACCCGCATCGACCAGTCGATCGCCATGGCCGCACTGTTCACGGCGCACCACCTGCAGGTCAAGGCCATCGCCACGCTGACCCAGTCGGGCTCGACCGCCCTGTGGATATCGCGCATCGATTGCGGCGTGCCGATCTATGCGATGACTCCCGATGTGCGCACGCGCTACAAGGTCAGCGCCTATCGCGGCGTGCATCCTTTAATGATGCGCTATGTCGGCCATGACCGCGACGAACTCCTGTTCGAGGCGGAGGAGGAATTAATCCGCTCCGGCGCAGTCGAACTGGGTGATCTGATCGTGCTGACCTATGGCGAACCGATTGGCCAGGCGGGCGGCACCAACACGCTGAAACTCGTCAGGGTCGGCGAACACCGAACTACCTAACTAACTAACCAACCAACCATACAGAGAAGAGGAGACTTTCATGCCACTCGTTTCCATGCGCCAACTGCTGGACCATGCCGCCGAAAATGGCTATGGCCTGCCCGCGTTCAACGTCAACAACCTCGAGCAAATCCAGGCCATCATGGAAGCCGCCGAGGAAACCAACAGCCCGGTGATCATGCAGGGTTCGGCTGGCGCCCGCAAATACGCCGGCGAAGCCTACCTGCGTCACCTCATCGAGGCGGCCATCGAAAGCCACCCCGACATCCCGATCGTCATGCACCAGGACCACGGCGCCAGCCCGGCGATCTGCATCCAGTCGATGCGCTCCGGCTTCTCCAGCGTCATGATGGACGGCTCGCTGATGGAAGATGCCAAGACCCCGTCAAGCTTCGACTACAACGTCAAGACCACCCGCCACGTCGTCGACATCGCCCACGCCATCGGCGTGTCGGTTGAAGGCGAACTGGGCTGCCTCGGTTCGCTTGAGTCCGGCATGGGCGAGAAGGAAGACGGCCACGGCGCCGAAGGCGTGCTGTCGCACGACCAGCTGCTCACCGACGCCAACGAGGCCGCCGAATTCGTCAAGGCCACCCAGGTGGATGCCCTGGCCATCGCCATCGGCACCAGCCACGGCGCCTACAAGTTCACCCGGCCGCCCACGGGCGCGGTGCTGCGCATCGACCGCATCAAGGAAATCCACGCCCGCATCCCCAACACCCACCTGGTGATGCACGGTTCCTCCAGCGTGCCGCAGGAATGGCTCAAGATCATCAACGAGAACGGCGGCGAGATGGGCTCCACCTACGGCGTGCCGGTTGAAGAGATCGTCGAAGGCATCAAGAACGGCGTGCGCAAGGTCAACATCGACACCGAC
>CAZOMI010000114.1:0-6188 GCA_964580925.1 uncultured Methyloversatilis sp. | reverse complement strand
CACCTGCCTATGGGTTCCCGCCTACGCGGGAACGACGACGTGGCTGTATTTCACGTTAACCGGTTACTTGCGCAGGTTGTAGAAAGTGCTCAGGCCGGGATAGACGACGGTATCACCCAGATCTTCCTCGATGCGCAGCAACTGGTTGTATTTGGCGATGCGGTCGGAGCGGGAGAGAGAGCCGGTCTTGATCTGGCCGGCATTCAGGCCGACGGCGATGTCGGCGATGGTCGCGTCTTCGGTCTCGCCCGAGCGGTGCGAAATCACGCAGGTCCAGCCGGCGCGCTTGGCCATCTCGACGGCGGCAAAGGTTTCGGTCAGAGTGCCGATCTGGTTGACCTTGATGAGGATCGAGTTGGCCGCGCCCTGCTGGATGCCTTCCTTCAGGATTTTCGGGTTGGTGACGAACAGGTCGTCGCCGACGATCTGGATTTTTTTGCCGAGCTTGTGGGTGAGATTGATCCAGCCTTCCCAGTCGCCTTCGGCCATGCCGTCTTCGATGCTGATGATCGGGTACTTGTCGACCAGGGTGCCCAGATAATCGGCAAAGCCGGCCGAGTCGAGTTCGAGCTTTTCGGAAGTCAGCTGGTATTTGCCGTTCTTGAAGAATTCGGAACTGGCGCAGTCCAGCCCCAGCACCACGTCCTGGCCCGGTGTGTAGCCGGCCGTCTCGATGGCCTTGAGGATCAGTTCGATGGCTTCGTCATTGCCGGCAACGTTGGGGGCGAAGCCGCCTTCGTCGCCCACCGTGGTCGGGTAGCCTTTCTTGTCGATGAGTTTCTTGAGGTTGTGGAACACCTCGGCGCCGCAGCGCAGCGCCTCGCGGAAGGAAGCCGCACCAACCGGCAGGATCATGAATTCCTGGATGTCGAGGTTGTTGTTGGCATGCGCGCCGCCATTGATGACGTTCATCATCGGCACCGGCATGCACATCGGGCCGGAGCCGCCGAAGTAGCGATACAGCGGCAGGCCGACTTCTTCCGCCGCCGCCTTGGCCACCGCCATCGACACGGCCAGCATGGCATTGGCGCCCAGCCGTGACTTGTTTTCGGTATCGTCAAGTTCGATCAGCGCCCGGTCGATGAAAGCCTGTTCCTCGGCATCCAGGCCGATGATGGCTTCGGAAATTTCGGTGTTAACATTTTCGACGGCGCGCAACACGCCCTTGCCCAGATAGCGGTCCTTGTCGCCGTCGCGCAGTTCGATGGCTTCGCGCGACCCGGTCGAAGCGCCGGAGGGCACGGCGGCGCGGCCCATGACACCGGATTCGAGCAGGACGTCGGCTTCGACGGTGGGGTTGCCGCGTGAATCGAGGATTTCGCGGGCGATGACATCAACAATGGCACTCATTCTGTTTCCTTTCGGGATCAATCAGCAAGCTTCGACCAGCAACATGTCGAAGGACGACACGCCGGCGCGCGCGGCGCGCGCGGCAAGGTATTCGGGAGAATCATAAAAACCACGCGCCTGTTCCGGCGAGGGGAACTCGACGACCACCAGCCGCTGCGGCCGCCAGTCGCCTTCCAGCACCTGGTACTCACCGCCGCGCACCACGTAACGACCACCATATTGCGCTACCGCCACCTGGGCCAGTTCACGATAACGCTGCATCGCCTGCGGGTCGGACGACTTGGCATCGACGATGAGGTAGGCCGGTTTGCTCACAGGCCGCCACCGAAACCGTGCCGCTTCACCACCGCATCGATTTCCAGCAGGGTTTCGAGCAAGCCCTGCATTTGCTGCAAGGGCCAGGCATTCGGACCGTCGGACAACGCCTTGGCCGGATCGGGATGGGTTTCCATGAAGAGGCCCGCCACGCCAACCGCCACTGCCGCGCGCGCCAGCACCGGCACGAATTCGCGCTGCCCGCCGGAGCAGGTGCCCTGCCCGCCCGGCAATTGCACCGAATGTGTCGCATCGAAAACAACCGGGCACTGCGTCCCGCGCATGATGGCCAGCGAGCGCATGTCCGAGACCAGATTGTTGTAGCCGAACGAGGCGCCGCGCTCGCAGACCATGATCGTATCGGCCCCGCCATTGGCTTCCCTGGCCTTGGCGACGACCTGTTGCATGTCGCCCGGCGCGAGGAACTGGCCCTTCTTGATATTCACCGGCTTGCCCGACGCGGCACAGGCCTGGATGAAGTCGGTTTGCCGGCAGAGGAATGCCGGCGTCTGCAGCACATCGACCACTGCCGCCACCTTGGCAATGTCAGCCTCGCCATGCACATCGGTCAGCACCGGCACACCGATCTGGCGTCTGACCTCGGCGAGGATGCGCAAGCCCTCGTCCATGCCCAACCCGCGAAACGATTTGGACGAACTGCGGTTCGCCTTGTCATAGGACGCCTTGAAGATGTAGGGGATGTTCAGCTTGCCGGTGATTTCCTTCATGCGGCCGGCGATATCGACGCACAAGGCCTCGGACTCGGCAACGCAGGGTCCGGAAATCAGGAAGAACGGCCGGTCGAGGCCGACATCAAAATTGCATAATTTCATTGTTTGGCACTCTGGCGCGCCAGCGCCGCTTTGACAAAGGCGATGAACAGGGGATGCCCGGTGCGCGGATTCGAGGTGAATTCGGGGTGAAACTGCACCCCGAAAAACCACGGATGCACACTGGTCGGCAGTTCCATCATTTCCGGCAGGTTTTCGGTCGGGGTGCGGGCACTGATGACCAGCCCCGCTGCCTCAAGCCGGGGCACGTAAGCGTTGTTTACCTCGTAACGGTGGCGATGACGCTCATTCACTTCCTTGCCGTAAACCGTTGCCGCCAGCGTGCCGGCCAGAACCGGGCAGCGCTGGGCGCCGAGGCGCATGGTGCCGCCCAGATCGGAGTTGGCATCGCGCTTTTCGATGCGGCCTTCTCGATCCAGCCACTCGGTAATCAGCGCCACGACGGGGTGGGGTGTTTCCTGATCGAATTCGGTGCTGTTGGCGCCGGGCAGTTCGGCGACATGGCGGGCAAATTCGATGGTCGCCAGCTGCATGCCGAGACAGATGCCCAGGTAGGGCACCTGGTTCTCACGGGCATAGCGGATCGCGGCAATCTTGCCTTCGGTGCCACGCCGGCCAAAACCTCCGGGGACGAGGATGGCATCCATCGCTGCCAGGGCTTGCGGACCGTTGGTTTCGATTTCCTCGGAATCGAGGTAATGCACCTTTACCCGGCTGGTGGTGTGAATGCCGGCGTGCACCAGCGCTTCGGTGAGCGATTTGTAGGATTCTGTAAGGTCGACGTATTTGCCGACGAAGGCGATATTGACCTCATGCGCGGGATGTTCGAGTGCATCGACGATCTTTTTCCATACCGACAGGTTGGCGGCCTTGGCCAGGATGGCGAGTTTGTGACAGACGATCTCGTCCAGCATCTGATCGTGCAACATGGCAGGAATCTTGTAGATCGAGTCGGCATCGAGCGCGGCGATCACCGCCTCGGGTTGCACGTTGGTGAACAGCGCGATCTTGCGGCGTTCCTCGTCGGGAATCGGCCGGTCGGCGCGGCACAGCAAAATATCCGGCTGGATGCCGATCTCGCGCAGTTCCTTGACCGAGTGCTGCGTGGGTTTGGTTTTCAGTTCACCTGCCGTGGGAATGTAAGGCAGCAGCGTCAGGTGGATGTAGCAGGCGTTGTTCTTGCCTTCGACGAAGCCCATCTGGCGAATCGCCTCGAGGAAGGGTAGCGACTCGATATCGCCGACCGTGCCGCCGATTTCGACGATAGCGACGTCGGCGCCTTCGGCGCCACGCTTGATGTACAGCTTGATCTCGTCGGTGATGTGCGGGATGACCTGGACGGTCTTGCCGAGATATTCGCCGCGGCGTTCCTTCTTGATCACCGACTCGTAGATCTGGCCGGTGGTGAAATTGTTGCGCTTGCCCATCTTGACGCTGGTGAAACGCTCGTAGTGACCCAGGTCGAGGTCGGTTTCGGCACCGTCCTCGGTGACGAACACTTCGCCATGCTGAAACGGCGACATGGTGCCTGGATCTACGTTGATGTAGGGATCAAGCTTGAGGTGGGTAACCTTGATGCCACGCGATTCAAGAATGGCACCCAGACTGGCGGCGGCGATGCCCTTGCCCAGACTGGACACGACACCCCCCGTGACGAAGACATATTTGGTCATGGCTATAGCCGGAGCGGGAAAGCCGAATGATAACGGAAACGCCCGCCGCTAAAAACCCTTGCGGCGAATTTCAGGCCAGGCCTTGCTCAGGTAATAGCCCATCGACCAGACGGTCAGCAGCGCCGCCAGCCAGAGCAGCCAGTAACCCAGTTGGGCAACGGGGATGGGGCCGAGCGGGTCGTGGTAGAGCAGAAGCGGGATGGCGACCATCTGCGCGGCCGTCTTCAGCTTGCCGATGAACGAAACCGCCACGCTCTTGGCCGCCCCGATCAGCGCCATCCACTCGCGTAGCGCGGAAATGGCAATTTCACGGCCGACGATGATGAAGGCCACCACGGCGTCGGCCCGGTCAAGCTCGACCAGCATGACGATTGCTGCGGCGACCATCAGCTTGTCGGCCACCGGATCGAGAAACGCGCCGAAGGCCGAGGTCTGGCCAAGCTTGCGCGCCAGCCAGCCGTCAAACCAGTCGGTAAGGGCCGCCACGACAAAGGCGCAGGTGGCGATCAGATTCTTTTCGTAAGCCGTCAATGGCGCATAAAACACGCCAATTACCAGCGGAATCAGCAGGATGCGTGTCCAGGTCAACAGGTTGGGGATGTTGAGGGGCATGGGTAAATTTATTATTGGGCGTTTAGTGCAATTGCTTGTGGATTGCCACGGCCAGCGTGCGGCTGATGCCTTCGACACGGCAAAGATCATCGACCGTTGCCGCCTTCACCCCATCCAGCCCGCCAAAATGCGCCAGCAGCTTTCTCCGCCGCGTCGGGCCGATGCCCGCCACATCTTCCAGGGCCGAACGCCCGCGCGGCTTGGCCCGCCGCGCGCGGTGGCCGACAATGGCGAAACGGTGCGCCTCGTCGCGAATTTCCTGAATCAGGTGAAAACCGGCATTGTCCATGGCCAATTGTAGCGGCTCGGCACGTTTATGCAGAAAGAGAGTTTCGAGGCCAGGCCGGCGCTCCTCACCCTTGGCCACACCGATGCTGAGCAGATGATCCAACCCCAGTTCGGCGAACACCTCGCGTGCCACGCCGTGCTGCCCCTTGCCGCCATCGATCAGTACCAGGTCGGGAGCCACGGTTTCTCCGGTGGCAACTTTCTCATAGCGCCGCGTCAGCGCCTGGCGCATCGCGGCATAGTCGTCGCCGGGCTGGATGCCGGCGATGTTGAAGCGCCGGTAATCGCCCTTCTTCATCGCCCCATCGACGCAGACCACGCAGGACGCCACCGTGCCTTCGCCCATGGTGTGACTGATGTCGAAACATTCGATGCGATGCGGCGGTTCCGGCAGGTCGAGCGCCGCGCGCAAGGCCTCCAGCCGGCCGCTCGCGCGGCTCCTGGCCTGCCGCCGCGCCGTGACAGCCAGCCGGGCGTTGTGCAGCGCCATTTCCAGCCAGGCACGCTCCATTTCATTGCGGGGAGCACTACCGTGCAAATTTTCAGGCAGGTCATCCAACGGCCAGGGATCAAGAATCAGGCGGGGTGGAACTGGCTGATCAAGATAGTGCTGGGTGAGAAATGCCGTCAGCCCTTCAGAGCTGTCCGCCTCCAGATTGGCTTGCGGGAAATATGCCCGATCGCCCAGATGCAGGCCGCCGCGCACCATGGCCAGATTGACGCACAGTTCGCCGCGTTCGACGACGGCGACGACAATGTCGACATCCGTATCACCCTTGGTATGGCTCGAACTCACGTACTGACGATGCAGTACCGTCTGTAGCGCCCTGATCTGGTCGCGCAACATAGCCGCCTGCTCGAATTGCAGCGCCGCCGCCGCGTCCGCCATCCGCCGGCCCAGCTTGTCGATGACTTCCGCATGGCGACCCTTGAGGAACAGTTCGGCCAGCCGCACGTCGGCGGCGTAATCCGTTGCCGTGACCAGTCCGACGCAGGGCGCCTTGCAGCGCCTGATCTGGTGCATCAGGCAGGGCCGCGAACGGTGCGCGAACACCGCCTCCTCGCAGGTCCGCAGCAGGAAGCTTTTCTGGATCAGCTGGATGCTGTCGCGCACCGCCAGACCGCTGGGGAACGGCCCGAAGTAGCGCGACTTCTTTTC
>CAZOMI010000113.1:1961-6251 GCA_964580925.1 uncultured Methyloversatilis sp. | reverse complement strand
TGTGAATTTCTGCCCTCCACTGTCGCTGTCCGAGTTGCTCGATTCCCATCATCCGGCGTGGCGCGACGAGAGTGTCGATCCGCTGGCGCCCTGGCTGCGCGGTGCGGTCGACGCCACGGCGACTGCACTGGCGCGCCGCATCAACGCCCTGGCGGTGGTCACTCCGGTCAACCTGCTGGCCGTGACCCTGTTATCCACACCCAAACATGCCGCCGATCTGCGCTTGCTCGAGAAGCAGATCGAGCATGTCCGCTACCTGCTTGCCGAAAGTCCCTATGCCGAGTCGATGATTCCCTGCGACCTGCCGGCGCGGGAGATTGTCGAGCATGTGCGCAAGCTGGAACTGGTCGAGACCTGTCCGCATCCCCTCGGCGACATGTTGAGGGCATCGGAGCAGCAGGCGGCGCTGCTGGCCTATTTTCGCAACAATGTGCTGCACCTGTTCGCCCTGCCGGCGCTGCTGGCCTGCCTCGTCAGCCACAACCAGGTGTTGTCGCGACAGCGTGCCAAGGAGGCCATCCGAGGAATCTATGCCCTGCTGCGCGCCGAGCTGTTTCTGCCCTGGGAGGAGAATCAGTTGGATGCGCTGATCGATCGCACCGAGGAAGCCTTGTGCCGGCGCGGCCTGATACTTTGCAATGGGGATTCGGCGATGTTGCGGGCACCGCCGGCCAACAGCGAGGCGGGACCCGAGTTGCGCCAGGTGGGAGAAATCATTCGTCCTACCCTGGAGCGGCAGTTCCTCACCCTGGCCCTGCTGCAGCATCACGGCAGCGGTCGGCTGACGCGTGCGGCACTGGAAGACGCCACCCACATGCTGGCTCAGCGCCTGGCCATGCTGTATGAATTCAACGCCGCGGAGTTCTCGGAGAAGCTGCTGTTTGCCAACGTGATCCGCAACCTGATCGATGCCGGTATCGTGCAGGTCGCCGATACCGGTCTGCTGTGCTTCGACGACCGCATCACGGTCGCGGCGGCGCAAACCGAGTTGCTGCTGGCAGCCGACGTGCGGCACAGCATCCAGTTGATCGCCCGTGCCGCCGACGCGCCCGGTTCATGATGCGTCGCTTTCAGTCCGTGACCTTACGGCCAATTCCATGAAAAAAAGCATACTTGACAAACTCGATCAGCTCAGCGAACGCCTCGCGGAAATAGACGGGCTGCTGGGAGGCGAACACGCGGCGCGCGACATGGACAGCTATCGCAAGCTCACTCGCGAGCGTGCCGATATCGTGCCGGTGGTCGACTTGTTCCATGCCTACCGTAGCGCCAGCGCCGACTATTCAAGTGCGGGTGAGATGCTCGCTGATCCCGAGATGAAAGAGCTTGCGCTCGCCGAGCAGCAATCGGCCAATGCCGCAATGGCTCGTCTCGAAACGGAATTGCAGCGCGAGCTGCTGCCAAAAGACCCCAACGACGACCGCAACCTGTTCCTGGAAATTCGCGCCGGTACCGGCGGTGATGAATCCGCCCTGTTCGCCGCCGACCTGTTCCGCATGTACAGCCGTTATGCCGAGCGCCAGCGCTGGAAGGTGGAGATCGTCTCGCGCAGCGAATCCGACCTGGGCGGATTTCGCGAAATCATCGCCCGCATCGAGGGCAACGGCGCCTACTCGAAGCTCAAGTTCGAATCGGGTGGCCATCGCGTTCAGCGCGTGCCGGTGACCGAAACCCAGGGCCGCATTCACACCTCCGCCTGCACCGTCGCGGTGATGCCGGAGGCGGATGAACTGGTCGATATCGACATCAATCCGACCGATTTGCGCATCGATACCTTCCGCGCCTCGGGCGCCGGCGGTCAGCATATCAACAAGACCGATTCGGCGGTGCGCATCACCCACATTCCCACCGGCATCGTCGTCGAGTGCCAGGACGATCGTTCGCAGCATCGCAACAAGGCGCAGGCGATGTCGGTTCTCGCGGCGCGCATCAACGATGCCAAGCAGCGCGAGCAGCAGCAGAAAATTGCTTCCGAGCGCAAATCGCTGATCGGTTCCGGCGACCGCTCGGAGCGCATCCGCACCTACAATTTTCCACAAGGGCGCATTACGGATCACCGCATCAACCTGACGCTGTACAAGATCGACGCGATCATGGATGGCGATCTGGATGAACTGGTGGGCGCCCTGACGGCCGAGCACCAGGCCGAACTGCTGGCGGCCCTGGGCGAATGAGTACGGTGGCAGCCGCGCTGGCCGCGGCGCGGGAAAAGCTGCCGGCAAGCGAGGCGCGCCTGCTCCTGGGCCATGTCGTTGGCCGGTCGGCGGCCTGGCTGATCGCGCACGATGACGTTTCGCTTGCCGAAGCCGAACTGCTTGCCTTCGCATCGCTGGTGGCGCGGCGAGCGGGTGGCGAGCCGGTAGCCTATCTGGTTGGATACCGTGAATTTTTCGGCCGCGAGTTTGCGGTAACGCGGTCCGTTCTGATCCCGCGTCCCGAGACGGAATTGTTGGTCGACGTTGCGCTTGCGAGAGTCGGCACTGGCGGTACGCCGAGGATTCTCGATCTGGGTACCGGAAGCGGATGTCTTGCCGTCACGCTGGCGCTGGAACTGCCCCGGGCGCAGGTCACAGCGGTAGACAGTTCCGCGGCCGCCGTGCAAATTGCGCGCAATAATGCAGAGCGACTGGGCGCGCAACTGCGCGTGTTGCAAGGCGACTGGTTTTCAGCGTTGGAGGGCGAGCGATTTGACCTGATTGTGACCAATCCGCCCTACATCGCTGCCGACGATCCGCATCTTGCCGCCGGCGATCTGCGCCATGAGCCGCAGCAGGCGCTGGCGAGCGGCAGCGACGGACTGGAGGCGATTCGGCACATTGTCGCCACCGCACCCGGGCATCTGACGGCGACCGGGCAACTGTGGCTGGAGCACGGTTATGATCAGGCCAAACCGGTGCGCGCGCTGTTTGCAGCGGCAGGCTTCATCGGCATCGAACAGTGCTCCGATCTGGCCGGGATACTCCGAACCACCGGTGGCAGGCTGGCGTGACGGAGGGCAGTGATTTCAACCGTGGATTGCGGGAAGTCGTTCGCTTGTCTATAGAATCGGGCTGATTGGTACGAGGCAGAAGCGGAAGGGTAATGCAATGAAGTGGGATGGCAGTTTCGCGATTGGCATTGCCGTGATCGACGAGCAACACGAGAAGATATTCGAGCGCTTGCTGGCCATTGAAAACTCGGTGGCCAAGCGGGATCCTTGGCATATCCTGCGCTTCCTGCTGTCGCAGCTCGCCGACTACATGAAGTTCCACCTTGCGGTCGAGGAGGCCCTGTTGCAGGTCACTCAATTTCCAGGCCTGCAGGAACATCGGGACGCACACGCGGAACTCGTCAAGCTGATGGCCGATCTGGAAGACAAGCTGCAGCACAATTCGTCGGCCGAGAATCTGGTTGGCTTCTTCGAGCACTGGTTTGTTCGCCACGTCCTGGGCGATGACCGGCAATATGCCGCGTATCTGCTGCAGGCGTTCCCGACGCTTTGCACCAGACAGCCCTCCCAGGGGTAGTCCCGGGAACGCGCCGCCGCCAATGTGCGCGGGGCAAAAAGCAACGGGGCGACCGGAGTTTTCCGGTCGCCCCGCAAGTCCGCCTGGCTTTCAGCGCAGGCCGGCGATGTAGTCGGAAACCGCCCTGATCTCGGCGTCGGTCATCTTGATCGCGACCATCCGCATCATCTTGTTCGGATCGTTGGCGCGGGTGCCTTCGCGGAAGCTCTTGAGTTGCGCCTCGATATATTCGGCATATTGTCCGCCGATGCGCGGATATTGTGCCGGGATGCCGGCACCGGCAGGGCCGTGGCAACCGGCACAGGCGGGCAAGCCCTTGGCCTGGTCGCCGCCGCGATAGAGCTTTTGGCCGAGCTCGATGGTTTCGCGGTTCTTCGCCGTTTCGCCTTTTTGCGCTTGCGCGGCGAAATAGGCCGCGATGTCGCGCATCTGGCCGTCGTCGAAGGCGGCGATCATGCCGTTCATGATGGCGTTGACGCGTTCGGGCTGCTTGCCGTCGGCAGCCTTGAAATTCTTCATCTGCTTGAACAGATACTCGGGATGCTGTCCCGCCAGCTTCGGATTGACCGCAAGCACGCTGTTGCCATCCGGCCCGTGACAGGCGCCGCAGACGGCGGATGCAATAGGCTGGCCGCGTGCAGGATCGGCCTTCGGGGTTGCTTTTGCCGCATCGGCGGCCTGGGCGCCGAATGCGGTCATCGCAAACAGCAGGGCAAGCAGTGTTATTTGCTCCATCATCACAAACTTCATTTCAAAATAATCATCTCTCTCAGCAATCAAGTAA
>CAZOMI010000113.1:0-1951 GCA_964580925.1 uncultured Methyloversatilis sp. | reverse complement strand
AAGCAGTGAATGCTTCATCGGGGAAACTCCGGGATTCGGAAATTGTAAACCTGCTATTCTATCCCAGCTCACCCGATTTCTCTACGTCAGCCTGTCATGGCGGCGTCTCTTGCGTGTCTCGCCCCATGTCCGTATTCCGCCACGCCGCTTTTGAAATTTCCGTAGCCCAGCCCAGCGGCCTGCCCGCGGCGGATGGTCTGGAAATTGCCTTCGCCGGTCGTTCGAATTCAGGAAAGTCCAGTGCCATCAATACCTTGGTGGGGCACACCCGACTTGCCTTCGTTTCCAAGACCCCCGGCCGAACACAGTTGATCAACCTGTTTCGGCTGCGCAATGGCGCTGCCCTTGTCGATCTGCCGGGATATGGTTATGCCCAGGTGCCAATGGCGGTCCGCCTGCAGTGGCAGGGACTGCTCGAACACTACCTGACCTGCCGTTCCAATCTTGTCGGCCTGGTGCTGATCATGGATTCGCGCCGGCCCCTGACGGACCTCGACTGGAAGATGATCGGCTGGTTCGGTTCCACCGGTCGGCCGATTCACTGCCTGCTGACCAAGTCCGACAAACTCACGCGCCAGGAGCAGACCAAGACTTTGCGTGAAACCCGCGCCGCGCTGGCTTCCTTTGGCGATCAGATCACCGTCCAGATGTTCTCCAGCCTGAAGAAGACCGGAATGGACGAAGCGGAAAAGGTCATTGGCAGTTGGCTGGTGAGTGACAGCGCAGTTTTGCCAAACGGCTGAAGAAGTCGACAAATCAGTCACCCCCTCTCCGGGAAAGCGCGCCAGCGCTTCAGCCTAGGCTTGTGCCCAAGAAGCGTGAGTTACGCTGGAACGAGAGGGCTGGGGGATAGCCCATATAATTCGCCGGCAGGGCTTTTATTTTTGTCCGAGCCAAAAATAAAAGCCCTCGACCAAAGGGGGGAGGCCGAGGGCAAAACACCTTGAAGAAATCAAGGCACCCGCTCAGGGAGGTGAAGCGGGAGACGGCGCAAACCTGAGTTCCCGCCATCTACTGACTATGATAGGTCGTTTGTCTTAAAGTTCAAGTAAATTGACGAAATCTTTTTAGGACTAAACCAATGATTACAAAAGGTGTATTCCCTGGATCACGCATGCGCCGGATGCGTCGCGACGACTTTTCTCGGCGCCTGATGCGTGAGTACACACTTGCGGCCGACGATCTGATCTACCCAGTGTTCGTCCTTGAAGGAACAGGCCGAACCGAAGCGGTGGGGTCGATGCCCGGGGTAGAGCGCATGTCGCTCGACCGACTGCTGCCGGTAGCTGCAAAGGCCCTCAGGCTGGGCGTTCCCGCACTCGCCTTGTTCCCCGTGGTGGATGCCGGCAAGAAGACGCCAGGGGCGGAAGAGGCATGGAATCCAGCCGGACTTGTGCCTACGGTAGTGGCGCGTCTGAAGCAGGAGTTTCCGGAACTCGGCGTCATCACCGACGTCGCGCTCGATCCTTACACCAGCCATGGCCAGGATGGCCTGATCGACCCGGCCGATCCCCGCGCCTATGTAATGAACGACGAGACACTGGCAGCCCTGGCGAAACAGGCGCTATGCCATGCCCGCGCCGGGGCGGACGTCGTGGCGCCCTCGGACATGATGGACGGCCGTGTCGGGCGTATTCGCGCCACGCTGGATGCCGAAAAGCTGATTCATACGCGCATCCTGGCCTATTCGGCAAAATACGCTTCCGCGTTCTATGGACCGTTTCGCGACGCTGTCGGTTCGGCCGGCAATCTGGGTAAGGGCAATAAATACACCTATCAGATGGATCCGGGCAATAGCGACGAGGCATTGCGCGAGGTGGCGCTCGATCTCGACGAAGGCGCCGATATGGTGATGGTCAAGCCCGGCATGCCTTATCTCGACATCGTGCGCCGGGTCAAGGACGAGTTCGGCGTGCCGACCTATGCCTATCAGGTCAGCGGCGAATACGCG
>CAZOMI010000112.1:0-6905 GCA_964580925.1 uncultured Methyloversatilis sp. | reverse complement strand
GAGGAACTGTTCCGCTACGTTTTCAAGGATGCCATCGACGTCGATCTGCCCGACCCCTTCCCGCGCATGACCTACGCGGAAGCCATGCGCCGCTTTGGTTCCGACAAGCCCGACCTGCGCGTGACGCTGGAACTCACCGAAGTCACCGATGCGGTGCAGGATGTCGCCTTCAAGGTCTTCTCCGGACCGGCTACGACCGGCGGCCGCGTCGCGGCGCTGCGCATCCCGGGCGGCGCCAGCCTGACGCGCGGCGAAATCGACGGCTACACCGAGTTCGTCAAGATTTACGGCGCCCGCGGCCTGGCCTACATCAAGGTCAATGACGCGAGCAAGCTGAATGAAGAGGGCCTGCAGTCGCCGATCGTCAAGAACCTGCACGAAAACGCACTGCGAACGATCATCGACCGAACGAATGCACAGTCAGGCGACCTGATCTTCTTCGGCGCCGACAAGACCAAAGTGGTCAATGACGCGCTCGGCGCGCTGCGCGGCAAGATCGGCCACGAAAAGAACTACCTCAATGGCCAGACCTGGGCACCGGTCTGGATCGTCGACTTCCCGATGTTCGAATACAGCGAGGAAGACAAGCGCTGGACCGCCTGCCACCACCCCTTCACCGCGCCCAAGGACGGCCACGAGGCGCTGCTGGAAAGCAACCCGGCCGCATGCCTGGCCAAGGCCTACGACCTGGCGCTGAACGGCTGGGAGATCGGCGGCGGCTCGGTGCGTATCCACCGCGAGGAGGTGCAGTCGAAAGTCTTCCGCGCACTCGGCATTGGTGCCGAGGAAGCCCAGCTCAAGTTCGGCTTCCTGCTCGACGCGCTCAAGTACGGCGCGCCGCCCCATGGCGGCCTGGCCTTCGGCCTCGATCGCATCGTCACCATGATGACCGGCGCCGAATCGATCCGTGACGTCATCGCCTTCCCGAAGACGCAACGCGCCCAGTGCCTGCTGACCGACGCGCCCTCCGATGTGGACGAGAAGCAGTTGCGCGAGCTGCACATCCGCCTGCGGCAGAAGGTGGAGACGCAGGTCGACGTCGGCAAGGCCTGACTTTCATGCTGCGTGAAACATCACCCCGCATCATGAAAGTCAGGCCCTTCTCATGGCCCCCCACCCCCAGCCCCCGCCCCGCGGCGGGGGGCAAAGTTTGTTCGCTGCGCTCAGGGGAATTAGGCGGCGTCAAATTGCGTTTTTCACGCTAACCGGATGCGCTTCCTCCTTGCCCTGCTGCTGGCCGGTTTTCTGGGGCTGGCGCAGGCGCGGGAGATCACCCGCGCCGAGCTGCCCCGCGAAGCGCGGGAAACCTTGCAACTCATCGCGCAGGGCGGGCCGTTTCCTTATAAGCGCGACGGCATCGTCTTCCAGAATCGCGAGAAACTGCTGCCGCTCCAGCCGCGCGGTTACTACCTTGAATACACGGTGACCACGCCCGGTGTGCGGCACCGCGGCGCGCGGCGCATCGTCTGCGGTGGTGTGACGCGACAGCAGCCCGCGGCGTGTTACTACACGGCCGACCACTACCGCAGCTTCAGGAAAATAATCGAATGAACACCAACCGCTATGCGGCCGTCCTAGCCAGCCTCGATCATGCCGGCGTCTTTCACATGCCAATCGACGGCGAAGCCGGTCTGATCGACGCTGCCGAGCAAAACAATTTTGCGGTGTTTCGTGTCGACCTCACCGGCGTTCGCGACAAGGCTGGATTGCTGCAGAGTGTCGGCGCTGCCCTCGCTTTTCCCGACTGGTATGGCCACAACTGGGACGCGCTGCTCGATTGCCTGGCCGACCTGAGCTGGCAACCCGCCGACGGGTATGTCGTGATCCTCGAGCATTGCGATGGCATCCATGGCGATGCGGAGGGAGATTTCGTTGCCGCCTTGCAGGTGTTCGAAGCCGCCGCCAACGAATGGCGCGAGCAGGGCATCGCCTTCTGGTGCTTCGTCGACATGATGGCTGACGGCATCAGCTGGCTCTCGGATATCGGCTGAAACCGTGCCCGGCACGAAACAACCGCTGTCCGTCCTGGTGGTGATTCACGATCCCGCACTCAATGTTCTGCTGCTCGAGCGGGCGGCGCATCCGGGTTATTGGCAGTCGGTCACCGGCAGTCTGGAAGGCGACGAAGCGCACGCGGCCGCGGCGCTGCGCGAGGTGTTCGAGGAGACGGGGATAGCTTGCAGCGCCGCTGAGCTCATCGACTGGCGGCTGTCCAGCCGCTTCGAGATTTTTGCGGAATGGCGCGACCGTTACCCGGCCGGCGTCACCCACAACGCCGAACACTTCTTCAGCCTCTGCGTGCTGGCGGAAACTCCGGTCAGGCTGGCAGCCGATGAGCATGGTGCCTATCGCTGGCTGCCCTGGCGCGCTGCCGCCGCCGCCTGCTTTTCCTGGACCAACCGCGACGCCATCCTGATGCTCGGTCTCGCCAGCGGGAAAGCGCCGGCCTGATCAGAGTTTGCCGGTGTATTCGCCGCGCGCCGGGTAGTCGTTCTTCACCACGAAATCGATGGCGCCGACGATCTCGTCGAAGTGCGGACGGGCGAACGGCATGGTCTGGGTCGAGCCCCAGTACAAGGTGCCGTCCGGGCGCACCAGAAACAGGCCGGGTTCCGAAAACAAGGGTGGCTCATCGATGCCGATGGAGGTCTTGCCGCGCGAGGTCGAGACCGTCAGGCCCCACTGGTGGGCCACGGACAGCGGCAGGTCGTAGCCGAAGGCCAGTTGCCCGGCCTTGACCTTGGTCGCCATCGCAATCGCACGCTCCTGGTTATCGGAACTGATGGCCACCGGCCGCACGCCACGCTTTGTGAATTCCTCGTGGAGGCGCTCCAGCTCGGTCAGATACTTGGCGCACAGCGGGCAATGCAGGCCACGGTAGAACACCACCATGTCGAAAGTCGGCGCTGGCGGTATGGAATGCCCCGCATGGGGTACGCCGAGGGTGTACTGGCTGCCATCGAGCAGCGGCACCGCAAGGGCGGGGACGGGCTGGCGAGGGATCAGCAAACTGGTGGTCATGGTGTATTTTCCTTGTAGGTGTGGGGTTTCAGCTTACCGGCGGCTTGTCAGTCCTGCTGTGCGCCGGTGAGGGATTTGCTGCGTGAAGCGAGGCAGGTCGGGCAGAAGCAACCCGGCGTAATTGAGTCCAGCGCGTCCTTGGGCAGCGGCGGAAGGTCGGCGCACCAGCAGCTCTCAGCCCCGGCAGCCATGCCGCAGGTGAAAATGCTGCCACAGGCCGGGCAGACATTTTCGCCGGGACGCCGTTCCGCCAGCGCCGACTTTGGTTCAGGCATGTTGTCTGCCGGGATAACGACGCGCAATCAGGTGATCCAGTGATAATTTGCCGGGGCCGGAAAGGATCAGCGGCAAGAACATCGCCATGAAAATCACCGGCAGCTTGAAGTTGCCATGGCCCTTGTCGGTGATGACATAACCCTGCAGCAGCTCCGCCAGGGTGGACCAATCGGCGGGCCAATGCACCGCAGCCGTGGCGACGACGGTCAGGATGAAGAGCGCGATGGCAAAGAAGCGCGTGCCGAGGCCAATGATCAGGGCCAAGCCGCCCACCAGGTCGAACCAGGTCGCCATCTGCCAGCTGATCTCCGGAGGCACGATGTTGAAGGGAAAGGGAAAGTTGTCCTGAATGTCGGCGAACCAGTTGGCGCCGCGGAATTTCTCCAGCCCAGACTCGAAAAACTCCCAGCCGAGCAGCAGGCGCAGGGCCAGCATGCCAAGCCAGAGGCCGACCCAGTCAAGGCCGGTGAGGGATTTTTTCAACAAAAAATTCATGGTTACTCCGTGTTTACGTCGGTGCGCCAAACGACTTGTGCGGGGTAGATGCCGCACCAATGATGGCGCCCGCAGTGCGCAGGGCTTCCAGCAGTTGCGCCCCGTGGGCGACAATTGTTTCCGGTTGTGGATGGGCCAGTTCGGCAGCGATGGCCAGGCAAACCGCGCGACCACTGTGCCGGCCTTCCAGCAGCAGCTCTACCAGCCTTGCATTGACGGGGTTTTGCTCAATGAACTGCACCTCATCCGTGCGGTCGCGGTAGACCAGCAGGTGCGTAGCCTGCGGCTTTCTCGGCCGGAACTCCGGTCCGATGCGCTGTACCGGCCAGGTGTAGGAAAGATTCATCAATGCCGGCGCCAGCACCGGCACGCCCGCCAGCAGGTCGCCGTTGGGATCGCACGCGGGCGATTCCGCCTCCATCACGTCCAGTGCCAGCTCAACCCATTCGTAATGCGCCAGTTCCTTGAGCCAGGCCGGCAACTTCACGGGCAGGGTAGCGGCCGTTGTCAGCCAGTGCAGAAATTCGCGCGGGATCTCGCGGAAGTACGGGGTGTGGCAGCGTGCATCGCGCAAGAAAGCGCGCACCAGCTTCGGCCAGCGGCGCTTGCCGAGCAGTTCATGGCTGATCGGAAAGCAGGCGAGCAGAAAACCCTCGAGGTTGTTGTAGAGCAGTTCGCTGTAGATGCCGGCGCGGCGGGCCGACACGCCAGCCGGACGCGGGTTGGCACGCGGATCGCGCACATGGCAGCCGAAATCGAACTGGAATTGCTGGAAGGCATCCATCAGGCGGCGCGCTCGGCGGGGCGGGCAAAGCGCAGCTGGGCGGCGGCGATCCGTCCTACTTCATTGACCAGCTCCGCCAGTGGCGGAATGTTGAAATCACGTTCCAGGCAGGTGGGCAGGGGGCCGACGCGGGCATAGGCCGCATCGAGCAGGTTCCATACCGGGTCGATCACGTTGGCGCCGTGGGTGTCGACCAGCACGCCGTCCGGTTCGACGTAATGGCCGGCCATGTGCAGATAGCAGGTGCGTTCGAGGGGCAGGGCCGCCATGAAGTCCACCGGGTCGAAGCCGAAATTGCGGCTGTTGACATAGACATTGTTTACGTCGAGATGCAGCAGGCAGTCGGCCTCTTCGATGACGGCGCGGATGAACTCCGGTTCGCTCATCTCGGCGCCAGGCGGAGCGACGTAGTAGGAGGCGTTTTCGATGCCGATGCGCATTTCGAGTATGTCCTGCGCGCGGCGGATGCGTGCGGCGACCCAATGCACGGCGTCGCCGGTCAGCGGGATGGGCAACAGGTCATACAGATGGCCGTCGTCGCCGCACCACGAGAGATGTTCGGTGTGGAGGAAAATGCCATGCTCATGCATGAAGCGCCTGGTCCGGTGCAGCAGCGCCTCGTCAAGCGGTGAAGGGCCGCCGAGGTCGAGCGAAAGACCGTGGCAGACGAAGGGAAAACGCTCGGTAAAGGCACGCAGGTCCTTTGCCGAACGCCCGCCCATGCCGAGCCAGTTCTCCGGCGCCAGTTCGAAGAAGGCAACGGCCGCCGGCCAACCTTCCTGCAGGGCGGCATTCAGGTCGGGGATGAGCTCCCGCCTGAAGCCGAGTCCGGCACCGGTGATCAGTGGGGACTGGGTAAGCATTGTTTACTTCATGCTCCCGCACTTGCCTTCGCCGCACTTGCCATCCTTCTTTTTCTCGGCGGGTTTCTTGTCGGCAGCTTTCTTGTCGCCGCCACACTTGCCTTCACCGCACTTGCCATCAGCCTTCTTGTCGGCAGCCTTCTTGTCGCCGCCGCACTTGCCTTCGCCACATTTGCCATCAGCCTTCTTGTCCGCCTGGGCAAGCTGGTAGCCACTATCCAGCTTCTGCATGCCGAACGGACTATCGGCGGCAAAAGCGGCGGGCGCCAGGGCGGCGGAAGCGGCAAAAACGGCAGTGGTGGCAAGGGCGAGGGTGGTTTTGTTGGTTTTCATTATGATTAGTCTCCTGTTGGGATTGGGGGTTTCACGGTTCGGGTGAGCCGATACGCCGGGCGGCGGCGCGGAGAAACTCGAACTGCCGATCGCTTGCGCGACAGCCTGCGCAGAAGAGGAAATGCAGCTTCAACGCCAGGCGCTCGGCCAGCGCGAGCGTGCGCTCCTGGCCTTGCGAAATCAGTTGAGTTGCTTCTTTGCAGTTGATCATTGTTGTTCTCCAAACCAGCGTTGGGACAGGCATTCGCGTAACCCCAAACGCGCCCGGTGCAATAGCACCCAGCAATTGGACGGACTAATCGATAATTCCTTACAAATTTCCTCGGTCTCTAATCCGAGGATCTCGCGCATCATGAAAATTCGGCCGTGTTTGGGTGGTACGCCATCCAGGCAGGCTTCGAACACAAGCCAGAATTGCTGATTGTCCAGGGCCGCCTCCGGGTCGGCCCAGGCCATCGGCGGCGCTGCCCAGTGACCACGCTGGTCGAACAGATCATCGATATCCTTCATTTCGTCCTCGGCCGCGGCAAAGTCCATCACATTGCCTTCGCGGACCCGTCGCCGTATTTCATCGATGATCTTGTTCTTCAGGATGGAAAACACCCAGGTCTTGACGGATGATGCCCCTTCGAACTTGCCGACGGACGTGTGGGCCGCCAGCAGCGCATCCTGTACGGCATCCTCGGCCGCCGCCTCGGAGCGCAGTTGCAGGCGGGCAAAGCGCAGCATCTGCGGCCGCATGTCGGCAAGCACATCTTGAATTTCGTCTGGGGTCATAGTTCCTCCGCCGGGCCGTCCCAAGGAGGAACGGCCAATACATGGAGCGGGCGCAGCCCGCGAACAACCGTCACCCCCTTCTTCGAGAAGGGGGCCGGGGGGATGAGGGTCATAGTTCCTCCGCCGGGCCGTCCCAAGGAGGAACGGCCAATACATGGAGCGGGCGCAGCCCGCGAACAACCGTCACCCCCTTCTTCGAGAAGGGGGCCGGGGGGATGAGGGTCATAGTTCCTCCGCAGGGCCGTCCCAAGGAGGAACGGCCAATACATGTAGCTGTCGGTGCCAAATTGGATGGGCTTAACGTGAAACGTGGAACATTTTCGTGAAACACAATTCAACCACCGTCATTCCCGCGC
>CAZOMI010000111.1:0-6936 GCA_964580925.1 uncultured Methyloversatilis sp. | reverse complement strand
GGCAAGATCTCCGTCGGCCCGCCGTATTTCAATGCCGTGTTCGTGCCGATGATGGTGCCGGCGCTGTTGTTGCTCGGGCTAGCGCCGTGGATGCGCTGGGGACAGGAGAATCTCCCGGAGCTATTCCGGCGCGTGCGCTGGCTCGCGGTGGCCGCCGTGCTGATCGGTATCGTGTTGCCCTTCGCCTTTGAAAGCTGGCGCTGGCAGGCGGCTCTCGGTCTGACGCTCGCAGCCTGGATGATCCTGTCCACGCTCACCGGCCTGTTCATTCGACACCGGGCGGACGGCGGGTTGCCGCTCGCCGCCTATGGAATGGGCTGCGCCCACGTCGGGCTGGCCATCGGCATCATCGGCATGGGTCTGGTGTCGGCCTATCAGAGCGAGAAGACCGTCGCCATGCAGCCCGGCGACAGCGCCAGTCTTGGTCGGTATGAGTTTGTCTTTCGTGGAGCCGTGGAGGTGCCGGCCGCCAACTATTCTGCGATGCGCGGAACGATCGAGTTGAAACGACAGGGGCAGGCAGTCGCCACGCTGTTGCCGGAAAAACGCATCTATCGCAGCTCGAAGATGACGATGACCGAGGCGGCGATACGCTACGGCTTTGTCGGCGATGTTTATGTGGCCATGGGGGAACCGTTGCCGGGCGGTATCTGGAGCATGCAGTTGTATCTGAAGCCCTTCGTCGGCTGGTTGTGGGGCGGGGCGCTGTTGATGGCCTTGGGCGGTTTGCTGGCCGCCCTGGGTGTGCGTAAGAGCATGCGCAACATGGGAGCTATGGAATGAATGCGTGGATCGGAGTGGGAGCTTGTGTCGTCGTCGCGCTGGCATTCCTGCTGGTGCCGCTGTGGCGGCAAAAGTCGGCGCTGGCGGGATGGCGCAACGAAGTCCGCTGGCCGACGCTGGGGGTGCTGGGGGTACTCCCGGCGCTGACGGTCGGACTTTACCTCTATCTCGGCGCGCCGGCGATCATCCAGGAACAGGCGCTGACCCAGGCCCAGACTAATTACGACGTCGATGGCATGGTGAAAGCGCTGGAGGACAAATTGAAGGCGACGCCCAACGACCCGCAAGGCTGGTATGCGCTCGGCCGCGCCTACATCGCGTTCGAGCGCTATGCGGAGGCTGAAGAGGCGTTGCGCAAGGCGACGACGCAGGCGCCCAAGGATGCGAAGATCATCGCCCAGTATGCCGAGGCGATGGCCCTCAAGCAGGGCCGCCTCGACGGGCGGCCGCTGGAGTTGGTCCTGGAGGCCCTGGAAATCAGCTACGAAGAAACCAAGGCGCTGGAACTGGCGGGTCTGGCCGCCTTCCAGAAGGAAAAGTGGGCCGAGGCCTTGCATTACTGGCGGCGTTTGCAGAAATTGCTGCCCAAGGACACGGAACATCATGAAGCCATTGCCCAGGCCGTGGCGACGGCTGCAAGAAAGCTGGACCTCAGCCTCGGCGGTACGGGCATGCCACTACCGCCGCCTCCCGTCGAACCGAAGAAGGCGCCGCACTAACGGCCATGGAGCTTGGCACCACCACAAATAATAAAGCTGCGCGCCATGACCGCACCCTCTCCCCCAACCCCGCTCCCGTCAAGGGAGAGGGGAGCGGCCAGAGCCGCTCCGCGCCTTTCACGTTAAAGAGCTTGCGTCGATCATTTTTTCTCCGGATTTCCGCCCATGTCGCCCAACCTGCGCATCCTCGTTCTCGCCCTTCCGCTGGCCTGGCTGCCGGTTTCCGGTCAGGCCGAATCCACTCCCTATGTGGCGCTCGATGCCAAGGGTAAAAAAACCGTGCCGAAGGCCGGTCCCCGTCCGCATCCCTGCGTGCTCGATACCGCTACCGGTCTGGTCTGGGAAGTCAAGACCGACGACAAGGGACCGGGCGACAAGGATTGGAGCTACACCTGGTACGACAAGGGGAAACGCGACGAAGGCTTTCCGGTCGGCTATGCCGATGGCGGGAGCTGTACCCACAAGGGGAGCTGCGATACCGCGGGCTATGTTGTCGCCACGAACCAGCGCCGTCTGTGCGGCTTCAGCGACTGGCGGCTGCCGAGCGCGGAAGAGCTTGAAAGTCTGCTGCGCCCCGAGCAGCCGAAGAAGATCGACGAGCGATTTTTCCCGAACTCCCGCGCCGATTATTACTGGAGTGGCACCTACGTCGCCCTCGATGTGGGCGGGGCGATGTTCGTGAGCTTCGCGCATGGCATGTCACTCGCGGGCAACAGCGTCGCCGCCGCGGCTGTCCGGCTGGTGCGTGGCCCCGCCAAATCGGCCAAACCCTGATCAGGTTGCAACTGCTCCCTCCTTATCGCCCAGCCAGAATAGTCAATGAGGGAGTCCCGGCGGCAATCCTGCTTGCCGGTAAAAGTCGGCGTGACCGAAGGGAATCCCCGTGGGACTGGCGGTACGGCGTGCGTCAGGCCCGCGGCCGGCCGATCGGCAGATATTCGAAACCGCGCTCGCGCATTTCGCGCGGATCGTAGAGGTTGCGGCCGTCGAAGATCACGGGCTGCTTGAGTGACTGCCGCATGCCATCGAAATCGGGGCTGCGGAACACTTTCCATTCGGTGGCAATGATCAGTGCGTCGGCGCCGGCCAGGGCTTCACGCGGCGTGGCGGCATAGCTCAGGCGTTTTTCGTCACCGTAGATGCGGCGAGCCTCGTCCATCGCCACCGGATCATGGGCGACAACCGTTGCGCCGGCCGCCAGCAGATCGGCAATCAGATAGCGGCTAGGGGCCTCACGCATGTCATCGGTATTGGGCTTGAAGGCCAGGCCCCAGAGCGCGAAGCGCCGCCCGCCGAGATCGGCGCGATCCGGTCCGGTGCCGAAACGAGCGAGGACTTTCCTGGTCAGGACATGCTTCTGGGCATCGTTGGCCGCCTCGACCGCATCGAGCACCCTGAGATCGATGCCGGCTGCGCCGCGGGCAGTGCGCCGCAGGGCTTGCACATCCTTCGGGAAACACGAACCGCCGTACCCGCAGCCGGGGTACAGGAAATGAAAGCCGATGCGCGGATCGGAGCCGATGCCCTGGCGTACCATCTCGATGTCGGCGCCCAGCGCTTCGGCGAGATTGGCCAACTCGTTCATGAAGGAAATGCGCGTCGCCAGCATCGCGTTTGCCGCATATTTGGTCAGTTCGGCCGAACGGATGTCCATGACGATCAAGCGCTCCCGATTACGCTGGAACGGCGCGTAAATTGTGCGCATGTACTGAATGGCCTGCTCATCCTCGGTGCCGACAATGATGCGGTCGGGGCGCATGAAATCCTCGACCGCGGCGCCTTCCTTGAGAAATTCCGGATTGGACACCACGGCGAAGGGAAGTTCCACGCCACGCCCGGCCAGCGTCTCGGCGATGGCCTGCCTGACCTTGTCGCCGGTACCGACCGGCACGGTGGACTTATCCACAACCACCTTGTAGTCGTTCATGTGCAGGCCGATGTTGCGCGCGGCGGACAATACATATTGCATATCCGCGGAGCCATCCTCGTCGGGCGGCGTGCCGACGGCAATGAACTGGATGGTGCCATGCGCCACGGCCTTGGCGATGTCCGTGGTGAATTTCAGGCGGCCCGCGGCAACATTATTCCGGACAATATCCAGCAGCCCCGGCTCATGAATCGGAATGCCGCCACTTTCCAGAATGCGGATTTTTTCGGCATCGACGTCAAGGCAAAGCACATCGTTGCCGACATCCGCCAGGCAGGCGCCCGAAACCAAACCGACATAGCCGGTGCCAATCACGGTAATTTTCATGTTGAACCGTCCCAATGGGTACCCTTGCGGGCGGGAAGCCTCATCGTGCAAGCAGGCAACATGGTGGATGAGTATAAGGGAAAGTCCCACGGTCATGCCTGGGTAATTCCCGGGGATAGCCGGGTGCCCCGTTATAATTCAACGCTTCCACGCCCCGCCGAGGCACCTTTTTCCCTCACCAATCCATATGGTTTCATCGAGCGGCACACCCCGCCTTCGCGGCAGCAGCGTCCAGATTTATGCGCGCCTGCTTTCATTTGTGCGCCCCTACTGGAAGCGCTTTGCGCTGGCCATTGCGGGAATGGTGCTGCTGGCCGCCACCGAGCCGCTTTTCCCGGCCCTGATGAAGCCGCTACTCGACGAGGGCTTCGCGGGCGGGCCGCGCGACGACCTGTGGCTGGCCCCCTTAGCCATCGTCGGCATCTTTGCCCTGCGCGGCATCGTGTCGTTTTCGGGCGGCTACCTGATGGCCTGGGTTGCCAATCAGGTCGTGCTGGACCTGCGCGTCGCGATGTTCGATCGCGCCCTCCGGCTGCCTACGCGCTATTACGACAACCAGAGCACCGGCGTGCTGATGTCGCGCATCACCTACGATGTGTCGAATGTGACGGGCGCGGCGACAGCGGTGCTGACCGTGCTGGTGCGTGATTCGCTGGCGGTGGTCGGTCTGCTGGCCTGGCTGTTCTACCTGAACTGGCAACTGACCCTGGTGGCGCTGGCAACCGGACCGCTGATCGCCCTGGTGGTCCGCGCCTTCAGCGGCCGGCTGCGGCGCGCCAGTCGCGGCTCACAGGTCGCGATGGGCAACATGGCGCGCATTCTCGAAGAGGCTTTCGGCGGCCAGAAAATCGTCAAGATTTTCGGCGGTCAGGCCTACGAGGCGGAGCGCTTTTTGCGGGTCAATCAAGCCTTGCGCGGACAGAACATGCGGCAGGCCGTGGCGGCGGCCGCGATCGTGCCGCTCGTGCAATTTTTCACCGCCATTGCCCTGGGCATCGTCATCTACTTCGCCCTGCTGCAATCCAGCGAAGCCCAAACCACCGTGGGCGGCTTCGTTTCCTTCATCACCGCCATGTTGATGCTGCTGGGCCCCCTCAAGCGCCTGGCCGATGTCAACGCCCCGCTGCAACGCGGCCTGGCCGCGGCCGAAAGCATCTTCGCGCTGCTGGACGAATCCGTCGAGGCAGATGGTGCGCAAACCACGCTGCCGCGCGCCAAA
Organism: uncultured Methyloversatilis sp.; assembly: GCA_964580925.1. Classification (GTDB taxonomy): domain Bacteria; phylum Pseudomonadota; class Gammaproteobacteria; order Burkholderiales; family Rhodocyclaceae; genus Sulfuricystis. The sequence goes on along the minus strand of CAZOMI010000111.1, from coordinate 1,961 downwards.
GGCGCCCTCCACTTTGATGCGGTCTGTTTCCGCTATCCAGGCGCCGAACGCCTGGCGCTCGAAAACATTCAGCTCGCCATCGCACCGGGCGAGACCGTCGCCCTGGTCGGCGCTTCCGGCAGCGGCAAGACCACGCTGGCCAATCTGCTGCCGCGCTTCTACCCGCTGGAATCCGGCTTCGTGCGCATTGACGGCCAGCCGGTCGAAGCGCTCACCCTGGCGTCCTTGCGCGCCAATATCGCCCTGGTCAGCCAGGAGGTTGTCCTGTTCAACGACAGCGTGGCCGCCAATATCGCCTACGGCGCCCTGTCCGACCTGCCCCAGACGTCCATCGAGGCGGCGGCGCGCGCCGCCCATGCCCATGACTTCATCATGGCGATGCCGGAAGGGTATGCCACGCAGGTCGGCGAAAAAGGCGTGAAGCTTTCCGGCGGCCAGCGCCAGCGCATCGCCATCGCCCGCGCGCTCCTGAAGGACGCGCCGATCCTGATTCTCGATGAAGCCACCTCGGCGCTGGACAACGAATCCGAACGTCAGGTGCAAGCGGCATTGGAGGCGCTGATGAAACACCGCACCACGCTGGTCGTCGCCCACCGCCTGTCCACCATCGAACGCGCCGACCGCATCGTCGTGCTGGAGCGTGGTCACATCGTCGAGAGCGGCCGGCATCTCGAATTGCTGGCGGCCAACGGCATTTATGCGCGCTTGCATGCGCTGCAGTTCAGGGAGGAGGCCACTCCTCAAGGAGGGTCTGCGCAGCAGCAATCACAGTCTGCGGGGACAAGTGCTGCAGGCAATCGCTGAAACTGCCGACATGGCGCTCGCAGCCCTCCTCGAAACAGGGTACGCACGAACCATCACCCCGGCCCGCGCCCTGCACCAGCATGACATTGCCCACCTGCTGGGTGCCGTGCAGCCCGAATGGATTGGAGCCCAGGTCGCAATCCTTTGGCCAAGGCGACCACTTCACCGGGTTGGATGGCCCATACAAGGCCACCGTCGGCACACCAAGCGCCGCTGCCATATGTGTCAATGCAGTATCCGGTCCGATGTACAGGCGCGCGCGGCTCACCAGACACGCGTTCTCTGCCAGGGATAACTGGCCGGACATGTTCAGCGCCGCGACTGGCAACTGCCGGCAAACATCCGACACATAGGCCATTTCGTCTGGCGCGGCACTGCCGGTTAGCGCCACACGCATACCATGACCGACCAGCCATTGTGCCAGCGCAATCCAGCCGGTGGCGTGCCACATCTTATAGTTGTATTTTGGATAAACGTGCAGCACTGCATAAGGCCTGGCAAACCACTCGGCCGGCAACTTCTGCAACAGGCTGGTTTCATCGTCGGCTTCCCTGCCGACGACGACTTTGCCCACCGGTGGGATCCCCAGCAACTCTGCAAGACGCAAATTCATACGCACGGTATGGGTGTCCATGTTGTCGAACGGCACCCATGCGGACAACAGGCGCTGCTTCCAACGCTGCCCCTTGACTGGATTCAGGGGTGCAATTCGCACCCGTCCGGCAAGCCATGCATAGAGCACGGCACGGTCGCTGGGCAACGCTGAAACGGCAAGATCGTAGCGGCGCAACAGCCGGGAAACGAGACTGAAATGACGTCGCCAGCCGGGCCGCTGCGTGACGGTAATCAGCTGGCTGACATCCGGATTGCCCAGCAGGAAGCCCTCCGTTCCCTCGATCACCAGAACGTCCAGCGCGGCGCCTGGCCACGCTTGCTTGATGGAGCGGATCAGCGGGGTAACCAGCAGGACATCGCCCAGCCGGCGTGTCATGACAACCAGGATTCGTTGCGGCGGAGTCTTGCGCAGATCCTCGGCCACCGCCCGCGCAGCAATACTTTCGATAGCATCCACGAGAGATATACTGCCCTGTGAAAAAATTAAGGGTCTTCGTGAAAGAGTGTGGGTAAATTTCGTCATGAAATCGCTGGGAAGGCTT
>CAZOMI010000110.1:0-6989 GCA_964580925.1 uncultured Methyloversatilis sp. | reverse complement strand
GTCCGCCGCCGAAACCGAAGGTCTTGAAGCCCATCGATTCCATGGCGACGTTGCCGGCGAGAATGATCAGGTCGGCCCAGGAGATTTTCTTGCCGTATTTCTGCTTGATCGGCCACAGCAGCCGGCGGGCCTTGTCGAGGTTGACGTTGTCGGGCCAGCTGTTGAGCGGGGCAAAACGCTGGTTGCCGTGGCCGGCGCCGCCACGGCCATCACCGGTGCGATAGGTGCCTGCGCTGTGCCAGGCCATGCGGATGAAGAAGGGACCATAGTGGCCGTAATCCGCGGGCCACCACTCCTGCGAGTCGGTCATCAGGGCGGTGAGGTCCTGCTTCACGGCCGCGAGGTCGAGGGTTTTGAATGCCTCGGCGTAATTGAAGTCCTCACCCATCGGGCTGGACGCGGGGCTGTGCTGGTGGAGGATTTCGAGGCGCAACTGGTTCGGCCACCAATCGCGGTTGGTCGTGCCGCTGCCGGCTTTGTGTACAAACGGACATTTGTTTTCAGACATTTTGTAACCTCCTTGGTTAGCAAAGAAAATGAGTTCTTGCTGCAGGGGTATGTTCGATCTTCATCTGCCCTTGTGTCCAGTTGGGCATGTTAATTATGTTGATAGCTTGCACCTATGGTTATCTACACATTATGACAAATATAGAATCAATTCCAGGTGAACTTCAGCGCCGGGAAGCAGAATTAAATTTTGGCGCCGACAGTGTTTTGTTTTCGCGGCGGGGCGCTCAGGTGGATAGCTTGCGACCCAGCCTGGCTTCGACGGCGTCGATCTTCGACTGCATGCGGCTGTTGGAACCGGCGCGATAGTCGACCTTGATGCTGGCGCCGATGCGGCCGCAATCGCCGCGCATCGTCTCGAAGCAGGCGGTGACGACAGCCATGACATCGGCCCATTCGCCTTCGATGATGGTGCCCATCGGGGTCAGCTGGTAGGGCAGGCCACTCTTGTCGATGATGTCGAGCGAGCGGGCTACATAGGGGCTGACGCTTTCCCCCTGGCTCATGGGTGACATGGAGAATTCGAGCAGGACCATGGTATTTCCTTTGCAGTAAAAGTCGGCGATGGTGGTACGGCGATTCAGTAGCGCACTCCGGCGGCTTCGCACAGAAAACGCATGAAGGGCACGGCGGCGGTGAAGCGTTCGGCCGACAGGTCTCCCAGCCGCGCGCCCGTCACCTCCTTGCGCGTCAAACCGCAGAGGGCGATGAAATCCTTGCGCTTGAGATCCCCGATCTCCGGGTGGTCGGCGGCAAAGCCGCGCGGCGGGCGCATCAAGGTGTCGCCGACGAGTTGAAAGTGCGCGGCGAAATCGCGGTCGTCGCGCGCGGCGCGCCAGCGCGCGGGCTGGGCGGCGATCAGGTCGCGGATGCGGCCCAGCAGGTCGGATTCCGGATGCCAGCTGCCGGCGCCGAGGAAGCATTCGTCCGGCGCGACGTGCAGGTAGAAGCCGGGCGCATGCACGTCCTTGCCGAGCTGGTGGCGGAACTGGATGCCGACATTGGTCTTGTAGGGTGTCTTGTCACGCGCGAAGCGTGTGTCGCGATACACGCGCATCAGCGAGCCGCCCAGCTTGCGCGCGTCGGCCCGAAACTTCGGCGCGAAGTCCGCCAGCAGCGGCGCCATCGCACGAACGTATTCGAGGGCCGGCGTGCGCACGCAGTCCTCATATTCATTCTTGTGCTGCTCGAACCAGGCCTTGTCGTTGTGGCCGGTGAGCTGTTCGAGAAACCTGAAGGTGGCGGAACTGAAAACCATGGCGGCATCCCCCGTTGCGCATTGCGGCAGTCCAATATACCCCTCGCCGAGGGAGCGGGAGAAACACGCCGTTCCAGTAAAAGTCGGCGCTGGGAGGCCGGCGGTTGCGGATTACTCACCAGTCGCCAATATAGGCGACAGAAGGCGCTCCGAAAAATGATCGAACAAGATCAGGCATTTTCTGAATATTTGCGAGCTGCTCTTCTATCTTTTCGCGCAGGCTTTCACCCTTGCGCAAAGGGCGCCGCGCAGTTCCCGTGCGCTTGACATGACTCCACACCAGTTCATCGGGATTCAAGTCCGGGGCATAGCCCGGCAGGAAATGCAGCGTCAGGCGCCCGTTGGTCGAGGCTACGAATTCTTTGACGCAGAGCTTCTTGTGCGCCGGCAAGCCATCAACTACCAGATGAACCGGCTTCTTGCGGGATTCCATCATCTGTTTCAGCAGTTCAACAAACAACTCGGCGTTGAGCGCACCTTGGTACGTGCAGAACCAGAAGGCACCGTTGGCGTTGACCGCAGATGCAGCGCTATCCGACTGCCGTTGGCCTGGACGCTCGACAACCGGTGTCTGGCCACGCACGCCCCAAGTCTTTCCATGAACGGTGTCCGCCCGAAAACCAGACTCGTCCCAGAAGAACACTTCGGCCCGTTGTTTCTTGGCCTGCCGGGCAAGGGCCGGGTATGTCTCGCGTTGCCAGCGCTCAATCGCTTCGGGATCTCGCTGATAAGCACGTTGCAAAGGTTTCTGCGGGGTCAGCCCCAGCTTTGCCCGCAACTCGCCAACAGCGCTTACGCCCAGTTTCACTCCAAATTTCTGCTCGATCAGTTCGGCAACCACCGCACGTGTCCACAAACCGAAATCCAACCCGTATTGCCGCGGGTCACGACCATTGACCCATCGGAACACTTGCCGCTCCTGCGCTGGAGTCAGCGTGCGCGGACGCCCGGTCGCTTTCGTCGAGCGCAAGGCCTTGATGCCGACGCCAGGACGCAAGGCAGCATTCAGCCATTTGTATATCGTCGTGCGGTTGAATCCGTAAGCTTCGATGACCTTCGAAGCCGGTTCGCCTTCGCGCACCCGTTCAACTGCCATCAGCCGGATTTCTTCCAGCGTCTTGTGATCAAATGAACGACCGTCTCTCTTCATACAACATCCGATCGTCATGGAGCAAGGAAGTTCCATATTTGTCGACTTATTTACCGACTAGTGAGTAAGTGTGCCTGCTCATCGGCCAGAGCCGCCGCTCGTGAACTATCGTCTAGAGGTCACGCCGGGCGACGATTCCGGCCACTGGCGGCGGGAGGGGCTACTTCAACAGCTGACCGCGAGAGAGGGGTGACAGCGGGGGAAATTTGTCAGGTCGCCAACACCGCGCAAATAACCGCCCACCATTGATTAGGGAATGTCCGAGTTTCGAACCAACTCCACGATTCCCTCCGTGGCGAGCGTATCCAAGAGTGTCATGTCGTCAGAAGGAATATTCCGAATCACAGAATGTGAAGGATTGTTGCGTGACGGAGCGAAAACAATTCGCACCGCCCGACCGCTAACACCACAAATGCTCTTGATCTTGGCCACGTTGCCGATTGCAAAAGCGCTTTGCCATCCAACTTTCGGTTCGCGCGGAACGCATTCACCGATGCATGTATTCTGGTTCCCCAGTCACCGTCGTAGAACTCGAGCCAGTTCACCGAAAGCGCCGAATTGTCGGCGGGTCTTAGCGCAAACGCTTCACCGTGAACGCCTAGAACATTGTCGTTCTCGTCCCTAAGGAGCTTCGTCCACGACACGTACCTGACTACGTGATCCTGATCAGGGAGATCTTTCCCCGGTACCTTTTTCATAGGAAAACCAGAACTCGGGTTGGTAAGGAGCCAAGCTTTCTAACAGACGCGCCACTTTGGTTTGGCCGGCAAAGCGCTCCACTTCATCGGCATGGTGCTGCGACAGAACCCATCGCACGCCATCTGAAGGCAAAAACTCGATCGTCAGCCTGTCGCGCTTGGTGATCCAAGCAGCGATCAGGTGGCCGCCTGACAGCCCAAGACCCGGGCGCCTCTTTGGCTTTATTTGGCAGATCGCTTTGAGAAAAGTCGCAAAAGACGACTGCTGCAGCGGTAGGTCGCCGGATTCCCATTCCTCCGGATCATGCAAAGAATCCAGCTGCCGAAACAGTTTTTGCCTCCATTCGCTTTCCAGATGCATCGCCACCTGAGAGGTGAGGATCTTGGCGGCTGCCGCGGCATCGAACAAGCGCTCCTCGATCGAGTTGTCCTGGATAACATAGGCAATGGAGCTAGGCGCTGGTGGATTCTTCAATGCCGCAATTTGGCGCTCAATGTTGTTAGTGACGTCACCAAAAGCCACACTGCTATACATCGAACAGCCTTCAATGACTGTTCAGGCCGACAAGCCGACATGCTGAACTACAAGCCAGCCACCTACGCAACCCGCACCTCGTCATCCCCGACCCTTACCACCTGCCCCGTGCGGATCTTGCACGCTTTGCGCGTTTCGGTGCGGCCATCGACGCTGACTGCGCCGGCGGCGATCATGGCCTTGGCGGCGCCGCCGGAGGTGGCGAGGGTGAGCAGTTTGAGCAGCGTGTGCAGCTCGACGAATTCCTTTTCCAGCCGGAAGGTATGTTGGGTCATTGAAAGTCGGCGCTGGCGGGACGGCGCAAAGGATCCGCCGGGTTGATGGGGACGGCGGTCAGAAGCCGAACAGGCGCGCCAGTTCGGCGCCGGGGGAGGGCGCGCGCATGAAGGCTTCGCCGACGAGGAAGGCGTTGACGTCGTGCTGCTTCATTAGCGCGACGTCGGCGGTGGAGTGGATGCCGGATTCGGTGACGACGATACGCCCGGCCGGGATGCGGGAAAGTTGCGACAGCGTGGTGTCGAGGCTCACCGCGAAAGTGCGCAGGTTGCGGTTGTTGATGCCCTGCAGCGGCGTCTTGAGGCGGAGCGCACGGTCGAGCTCGCCGGCGTCGTGGCTTTCGACCAGCACGGCCATGCCGAGCGCGCGGGCAAGGTCTTCGAGCTCGGCCATCTGACTGTCGGAGAGCGCCGCGACGATCAGCAGGATCGCGTCGGCGCCCATGGCGCGGGCTTCATAGACCTGGTAGGGGTCGATCATGAAGTCCTTGCGCAGAACAGGCAGTGCGCAGGCGGCGCGCGCTTGCTGCAGGTATTCAGTGCTGCCCTGGAAAAACTGGCGGTCGGTCAGCACCGAGAGGCAGGTGGCGCCGTGCTGAGCGTAGTCGGCGGCGATCTCGGCGGGGTGGAAGTCGGGGCGGATGATGCCTTTCGACGGGCTGGCCTTCTTGATCTCGGCGATGACCGCCGTCCCGCCAGCGCCGACTTTCGCGCGAATGCTTCCGACGAAGTCGCGCGGCTGCGCTTGCACTTCGGCTTCGGCGCGGATGGCCGCGAGCGGCTTCGCGGCCTGCGCGGCGGCGACTTCCACGCGCTTGACGGCGAGGATCCTGTTCAGGATGTCGCTCATGCCTTGTTCGTGAAGGTGATAAATTCGTCGAGCTTGGCGCGCGCCTTGCCGCTTTCGATGGTCTGGCGCGCCAGCGCGATGCCGGCGCCGATGTCGGCGGCCAGGTTGGCTGTGTAGAGGGCGGCGCCGGCGTTGAGGCAGACGATCTCGAGCGCCGGCCCCGGCTGGTTTTCCAGCACGCCGAGCAGGCGGCCCTTCGACTCGGCGGCGTCGGCGACCTTGAGATTGCGGCTGGCGACCATCTGCAGGCCGAAGTCCTCGGGATGGATTTCGTATTCGAGAATCTTGCCGTCCTTCAGTTCGCCGACCATGGTGGCGGCGCCGAGCGAGATTTCGTCCATGCCATCCTTGCCATACACCACCATCACGTGTTTCGCGCCGAGCTGCTGCATGACGCGCACCAGGATGCCGACCAGGTCGGGGTGGAAGACGCCGAGCAGGGTGTTGGGCGCGCCGGCCGGGTTGGTCAGCGGGCCGAGGATGTTGAAGATGGTGCGCACGCCCATTTCGCGGCGCACCGGGGCGACGTTCTTCATCGCCGGGTGGTGGTTGGGCGCGAACATGAAGCCCATGCCGGTGGCCTGGATGCACGCCGCCACCTGTGGCGCCTGCAGGTTGATCCTCGCGCCGAGCGCTTCGAGCACGTCGGCGGCGCCGGATTTCGACGAGACGCCGCGGTTGCCGTGCTTGGCGACGGTGGCGCCGGCGGCGGCGGCGACGAAGGCAGATGCGGTGGAGATGTTGAAGGTGTGCGAGCCGTCGCCGCCGGTGCCGACAATATCAACGAAATGATCGTCGCGCGGAAATTCGACCTTGGTGCACAGCTCGCGCATCACCGTCGCGGCGGCGGCGATCTCGCCGATGGTCTCCTTCTTCACGCGCAGGCCGGTGAGGATGGCGGCCATCATTACCGGCGAGACTTCGCCCTTCATGATCAGCCGCATCAGGTGCAGCATCTCGTCGTGGAAGATTTCGCGGTGCTCGATGGTGCGCTGTAGCGCCTCTTGCGGAGTGATCATGTCATTTCCCTTTCAGGAAATTGTCGAGCAGGGCGTGGCCGTGCTCGGTCATGATGGATTCGGGGTGGAACTGCACGCCCTGGATGGGATGTTCCCTGTGACGCACGCCCATGATCTCGCCGTCGTCGGTCCAGGCGGTGACTTCGAGGCAGGCCGGCAGGGTGTCGCGGCGGATCGCCAGCGAGTGGTAGCGCGTCGCGGTGAAGGGATTGGGCAGGCCGGCGAAAACCCCCGTGTTCAGGTGATGCACAGGCGACAGCTTGCCGTGCATGAGTTTCTGCGCATGGACGATTTCGCCACCGAAGGCAAAGCCGATGCTCTGGTGGCCGAGACAGACGCCGAGGATCGGCAACTGGCCGGCGAATTCCCGGATCGCATCGACCGAGATGCCGGCTTCCTTCGGCGAGCAGGGGCCGGGCGAGATCACGAGGAAGTCGGGCTTCATCGCGGCGATTTCCTTGAGCGTGATGGCGTCGTTGCGGAACACCTGAACGTCCTCGCCCAGCTCGCCGAAATATTGCACGAGGTTGTAGGTGAAAGAGTCGTAATTGTCGATCATCAGGAGAGACATCTTCGGCTCCTTAACCTAAGCGCGTGTCGAGGCCGGCTTCGGCCATTTCGGCGGCGCGCAATTGCGCGCGTGCCTTGTTCAGCGTTTCCTGCCATTCGCTGTCGGGGTCGGAGTCGGCGACGATGC
>CAZOMI010000109.1:0-6993 GCA_964580925.1 uncultured Methyloversatilis sp. | reverse complement strand
CAATCGTCCCCACATTCACATGTGGCTTCGTACGCTCAAATTTGCCTTTTGCCATGATCAGTTACCCCAACAAGTCTGGTCCGAGAAAAATGGTGCCCATGGGCAGGATTGAACTGCCGGCCTCTCCCTTACCAAGGGAGTGCTCTACCACTGAGCTACATGGGCTCGAAAACAGAACAGAAATCAATAAATGGTGTTACAGCTACCCGAATGCCACTAAAGAAATGCACAAACTGGAGCGGGCGACGAGGTTCGAACTCGCGACATCTTGCTTGGAAGGCAAGTGCTCTACCAACTGAGCTACACCCGCTTCGATCCAACCACACCCAATACAGCGCTCCGACCACAAAGCAACCAACCGGTACTACGGATATTCTTTGGTGGAGGGGGAAGGATTCGAACCTTCGAAGGCTGAGCCGTCAGATTTACAGTCTGATCCCTTTGACCGCTCGGGAACCCCTCCAGCGAAACAACCGAGAATTATGAATGAAATCTGCCCCAATTGTCAATGTTGCCGGAAAATATTCGATGCTCGGCGCCAACAAAATTCATCGGGTGGCGAATGCCAAGAAATTTCGCCTGACAATTCCGGCGGCGGAGCAACCCGCCGAGAGAACTGAACCCAACCGGCTTTCTTCCCATAGGCCAGAATAATCAAAGCCTTGAAACCGGACACTATACTCCGATTGACACTCTGGTGCAGTCAAGATTCAAACCATGACTCACCATCTGGCGGGATTGCTTTCCTGGAATCATCCGGTTATCCCGGCGTAGAATTCCCCTCCCATGAAGACAACCTCCCGGCTACCTCCAGAATTGATTGCTGCCCTTGCGGCCCGTTTCAACGAACGTTTTTCGATCAGCCCCGGCATTTGCGAGCACCATGGCACCGACGAGTCCTCGCTCCCCCCCGCACCTCCCGATGGCGTGGTGTTTGCCCAGTCGACGGAGGAAGTCAGTGCGGCGGTCGCCATGTGCCATACCTACCGCATTCCGGTGATCGCTTATGGCACGGGAACATCGCTCGAAGGTCATTTGCATGCCGTCCATGGTGGCATTTGCGTCGACCTGTCAGGCATGGATCAAGTCCTGGCAATCCGCTCCGAGGATCTTGATGCGACCGTTCAGCCCGGAGTAACGCGCAAAGGGCTGAATGCCGCGCTGCATGGCAGCGGGCTGTTTTTCCCCATCGATCCGGGCGCCGATGCCAGCATTGGCGGGATGGCCGCTACCCGGGCATCCGGCACCAATGCGGTGCGCTATGGCACCATGCGTGAAAGCGTGCTGGCGATGACCGTCGTGCTGGCCGATGGCCGCATCATCCAGACCGGCTCCCGCGCCAAGAAATCGGCCGCTGGCTACGACCTGACGCGGCTGTTTGTCGGCGCTGAGGGCACGCTCGGCATCATCACCGAGCTCACCGTACGCCTGCACCCCCTGCCCGAGTCCATCACCGGCGCAGTGTGCACATTTCCGACCATCGCCGCTGCCGTCGATACGGTGATCCAGACCATCCAGCTCGGCGTTCCCGTCGCGCGCATCGAGTTGCTCGACACCCTGTCCGTCACAGCCATAAATCGTTACAGCAAGACCACGCTGCGCGAAGCCCCGACACTGTTCTTCGAATTGCACGGTTCGCCCGCCGGCGTTGCGGAGCAGACACAGGTAGTCCAGGAGATTGCCGCCGAGCATGGCGGCCTGGATTTCGCGTGGGCTGACCGCCCCGAGGAGCGTTCCCGCCTCTGGCAGGCCCGGCACGACGCCTACTATGCCTGCCTCGGGCTCCAGCCGGGCGCCCGTTCGCTGACCACCGACGTCTGCGTGCCGATCTCGCGGCTGGCGGAATGCATCGCCGCCTCGCTCGACGACCTCGCGCAAACCGGGCTGACCGCCCCCTTGCTCGGCCATGTCGGCGACGGCAATTTTCACATGCTGCTGCTGGTCAATCCCGATGACACCGTCACCTTTGAGCAGGCAAGGGAGTTTACCCAACGTCTGGCGGAACGCGCCATTACCATGGACGGCACCTGTACCGGCGAGCATGGCATCGGCCTGGGCAAGCGCAAGTACATGGTATTGGAGCATGGCGTGGAGGCACTCACGGCGATGCGCGCCATCAAACAGGCGCTCGATCCGCACAACCTGATGAATCCGGGCAAGATTCTGCCCGATTAGCACTCCACCCGGCCGGGTCATTGAATGCAACCGCGAACCGGGGAGGATCCCATGCTTTCGGTCACACTCGAAGACAAGTACAAGCGCGAATCCGGCCGAGTATTTCTGACCGGGGTTCAGGCGCTCACCCTGCTGCCGATGTTGCAACGACGGCGCGACCTGGCGGCCGGACTGAACACGGCGGGCTATATTTCAGGCTATCGCGGTTCGCCGCTCGGTGGCCTCGACTATGCGCTGTGGCAAGCAAATCAGCATCTGGCCGATCATCACGTTGTCTTCCGCCCGGGCGTCAATGAGGATCTCGCCGCCACGGCCATCTGGGGGGCGCAGCAGGTCAACCTCTCCCCCGGCGCCAAATACGACGGTGTCTTCGGCCTCTGGTATGGCAAGGGGCCGGGTGTCGACCGCTGCGGCGATGTCTTCAAACATGCCAACTCAGCCGGCACCGCAAGATTCGGCGGTGTCATTGCGGTAGCCGGCGACGACCACGCGGCACGTTCGTCAACCGTCGCACACCAGTCAGAACATGCCTTCAAGGCGGCCATGATGCCGGTGCTCGCACCGTCCGGCGTGCAGGAATACCTCGACCTCGGCCTGCATGCCTGGGCCTTGAGCCGCTACGCCGGCTGCTGGGTGGGCTTCAAGGCATTGGCGGATACCGTCGAGTCTTCCGCCACCGTCGACCTGTCGCCGGAACGTCCGCGCATTGTCATTCCGGACGATTATGAACTTCCCGCCGATGGCCTCAACATCCGCTGGCCGGACGACCGCCTGGCACAGGAAGCGCGCTTGCTCAACCACAAGTTGTATGCCGCGCTGGCCTACTGCCGCGCCAACGCCCTCAATCGCATCGTCATCGACTCGCCCCAACCCCGCCTCGGCATCATCACCGCCGGCAAGAGCTATCTCGACGTACGCCAGGCCCTCGACGACCTGGGGATCGACGCGAAACGTGCCGCCGCCATCGGCATCCGCCTCTACAAGGTCGGTATGGTTTGGCCGCTCGAAGCCGACGGCGTACGTAATTTTGCCGCGGGGCTCGAAGAGATTCTGGTGGTCGAGGAAAAGCGGCAGTTGCTCGAATACCAGCTCAAGGAAACGCTTTACAACTGGCGCGAGGATGTGCGGCCACGCGTCGTCGGCAAATTCGACGAGCAAGGCGAATGGGCCTTGCTGTCGCAAGACGACGGCGCCGTGGCGCATGGCGCATGGCTGCTGCCGGCGGCGGGCGAACTCACGCCGGCGCTGATTGCCAAGGTCATCGCTGCGCGCCTGGGCCGTTTCCACACAGAGCCACGCAGCGACGCACGGCTGGCATTGATCGAAGCCAGGGAGAACAGCTGTGCGGCAATCAACCCTGCGTCCCGCCTGCCCTGGTTCTGCCCGGGCTGCCCGCACAACACCTCGACACGCGTACCGGCGGGCTCGCGCGCGCTGGCCGGCATCGGCTGCCATTTCATGGTCACCTGGATGGACCGCAACACGGAGACCTTTTCGCACATGGGCGGCGAAGGCGCCGCCTGGATCGGCCAGGCGCCGTTCACGACGATGCCGCATGTCTTCGTCAACCTCGGCGACGGCACCTATTTCCATTCCGGCGTGCTCGCCATCCGCGCTGCGCTCGCCGCCGGCGTGAACATCACCTACAAGATCCTCTACAACGATGCGGTCGCCATGACCGGCGGCCAGCCGGTGGATGGCACGCTGACCGTGCCGCAGATCGCCCATCAGCTCAAGGCCGAGGGCGTGCAGCAAATTGTTGTTGTGATTGACGAAACCGCCGAGCGGGCATGGCGCAACAGCGACCTGCCCCATGGCATCCTGGTGCGTCCACGCGTCGAACTGGATGCAGTGCAACGCGAATGCCGCGCCTGTCCCGGCGTTTCGGCAATCATCTACGACCAGGTCTGCGCAGCGGAGAAGCGGCGGCGGCGCAAGCGCGGCAAGCTGCCCGACCCGCCGCGGCGCGCCTTCATCAATCCACATGTCTGCGAAGGTTGCGGCGATTGCGGCGTGCAGTCGAATTGTCTTGCGGTGGTACCGGTCGAAACGCCACTGGGCAGAAAACGCGCCATCGACCAGTCGGCCTGCAACAAGGATTTTTCCTGCGTGAATGGCTTTTGTCCGAGCTTCGTAACGGTCGAAGGCGGCCATTTGCGTTCCGGCGGTGCGCTGGCTGAAATGCCCGGCAACGCCGTACCACCAGCGCCGACTTTGCCAGACACGTCCAAGCCTTATGGCATCCTCATCACCGGCATCGGCGGCACCGGTGTGGTGACGCTTGGCGCACTGCTCGGCATGGCCGCGCACATCGACAGCAAGGGCGCTACCGTGCTCGACATGGCGGGTCTGGCGCAAAAAGGCGGGGCGGTGTTTTCCCACGTGCGCATCTGCACGGACCCGCAGGCACTCCATGCCGTGCGCATTACCACCGGCAGCGCTGACGCCGTCATCGGTGGCGACGCCATCGTCAGCACCTCCCCCGACGCACTGGTCAGGATGCAGCCCGGACGCACCCGCGCGGTCATCAACAGCGCGGCAACGCCGACGGCGGAATTCACCACCAACCCCGACTGGCAGTTTCCCCAGGCACACATCGAAGCGACCCTGGCGGCAGCCATCGGCACGGCGCGGCTCGACTACCTCGATGCCACAACCCTGGCCAGACACCTGATGGGTCATACGGTCTACGCCAACCTGCTGCTGCTCGGCTTTGCCTGGCAGCGTGGACTGTTGCCGGTAAGCGAAGCGGCACTGACGCGCGCCATCGAACTCAACGGCACCGCGGTCGAGATGAACCTGCGCGCCTTCCTGTGGGGACGCCACATCGCCCACGATCCCGCCTGCATGGCGGCATTCACCGCCCCACGCGCCGTACCCCATGCGGGGCATTTCATCCCGCCAGTCCCACAGGGATTTCCTTCGGTCACGCCGACTTTTACCGAGTTGGTCGCCGACCGCGCCCGCCGTCTGAGCGAATATCAGGATGCAAGCCTCACTGAGCGTTACCAGGCGCTGGTCGAGCGCGTCGGCAGCGCTGCAGCGAAAGTCGGCGTGACCGAAGGAAATCCCTGTGGGACCGGCGCTACGGCGTTGGCCGAAACCGTGGCGCGCAATTACTTCAAGTTGCTCGCCATCAAGGATGAATACGAAGTGGCGCGCCTCTATGCCGAGACCGATTTTCTGGCGCGAGTTGCCGAACAATTCGAGGGCGATTACCACCTGAGGTTTCACCTCGCCCCGCCGCTGTTGGCCAGGCCGGACCCGACCACCGGCCTTATCGCCAAACGTTCCTTCGGCCCCTGGATGATGACCGCGTTCAAGTGGCTGGCGCGCGCGCGACGCTGGCGCGGCACGCGCTGGGATCTGTTCGGCCGGAGTGCCGAGCGCCGTCAGGAGCGGCAACTGATCGCCGACTACGAAGACGACATCAGGCTGATACTTGAACGCCTCGACGCCAACACACTGCCTGCCGCCAGTGCGCTGGCCGCCTGGCCGGAAGAAATCCGTGGCTTCGGACCGGTCAAGGCAAGAAACATCGATGTCGCACGACCCCGGCGGGAAAGACTGCGTGCCAGCCTCGGCCCCTGAACCCCCATCCACCTTGCGGTCCGCCCTGCTGGCGCAGGGGGGCGGCGTGGTGTTTGTGCTGATGCTGGCCTTTATGCTGGCTCAGCTGACGCAACTGACTTTCTGGCAACACCCCCTCGTTCCTGCCTTGATTCAGGGCACAACCGCCGCCCTGATTGCGTATTGGCAACGTGCGCCGCGCTGGTGGCTGCCGATCCATCTCGGCTTCGCCCCTCTGGCCGTCATCGTGCAGGGCTTCGACATCCCCCCCGGCTGGTTTCTGGGCGCCTTTGTCCTGTTACTCCTGGTCTTCTGGCGCACCGACCAGAGCCGTGTGCCGCTGTTTCTGACCAACCGCCGCACGGCAACCGCACTGGCAGCGTTGCTGCCGGCCGTGCCCATCAAGGTGATCGACCTCGGCTGCGGCGCCGGTGGCCTCTTGCGGCATTTGGCGAAAGCCCGCCCCGATTGCCGCTTCGTCGGCATCGAGCACGCCCCTTTGCCCTGGCTGCTCGCACATCTGCGTACCCGCGGAATGAATAACGTCAGCGTGCGGCATGGCGACTTCTGGCAGGAACCACTGGGCGACTATGGTCTTGTCTATGCTTTTCTTTCCCCTGCGCCGATGTCCCGCCTGTGGCAAAAGGCCCGCACCGAAATGGCTCCGGGTGCCCTGTTGATCAGCAACAGCTTCGCCGTCCCGGACAACGAACCATCCAGGGTGATCGATGTGGGAGATCGCCGCACGACCCGGCTTTTCCTCTACCTAATGGATAAAGCTGGCGATTCCGCTGCATTTCCAGCCATCTGACTACCTCCATATCGCCAATAATGCACTTCGAAGCGCACACGGCTTGGCGTGCGCAGGAGGCAATATGGCTGACATCATCTGCGTTATCGGCAACAAGGGCGGCACGGGGAAAACCACCCTGTCGCACATGCTTTGTCAGGGCATGGGCCTGCTCGGGCAGCGCTCGGTATGTGTCTTGACGGACACGCATCGCGAACCGCTCGATCCGAGCGAGCGGCGTTACCTCATTGCTGACGCCCGCTCACGCGAGGCATTAAACAAGGTGGTAGACAAGGTGCGCGGGCTCAAGGCCTGGCTGGGCGTGATCGACGGTGGTGGCAACCGCACCGAGATGGACCGACGCCTGTATAGCCTGGCTGACCTCGTATTGCTGCCCTTCCGAGATTCGCATGAGGACATCCGCACCGTGATCCGCGACCTCGAAATGTTCCCGCGCG
>CAZOMI010000108.1:0-7161 GCA_964580925.1 uncultured Methyloversatilis sp. | reverse complement strand
CGTCTCGCCTTGGGGCGGCCCGGCGGCGAGACTGCTGCGGGATGCTCTTTCTCCCTTTTCCCCCGGCGGGAAAGGGGCAGGGGGAAAGGGGGGGCCATCAGAATGCCCTTCACCCGCAACGCGGGAGAAGGGCGGCCCGGCGGCGAGACTGCTGCGGAACCGAATTGATGACGCCGTACCCGCTACGGGGCATTCCATCCTGCCAGCGCCGACTATTGACGTGGCAGCATGAACGATTGCTGTGAAGTAGCGAACCAGTCTCGCAAGCGCGACTGCCCGGTCAGCGGTCAGGCTTGTGTCGAGGTTGCGGCGAATACCATCGCGCATCATCTCCGGCAGGCGTGGTGCTGGGAGGGCAAGGATCAGCGCTATTTCTTTTGCGCCGATCCGGCTTGTGAGGTTGTCTATTTCGGCACAGACGATTCCGTCATCCTGAAGCCGCAGTTGCGCACCATTGTAGGTATCAAGGAAACCGCAGCCGATGCTCTTTGGTGCTACTGCTTTGGCGTGAGCCGCGCCGCCGCCCGGCATGAGCCCGCTGCGCGCGGATTTGTGGTGGCGCAAACCCGGCGCGGCTTGTGCTCGTGTGAAACCAGCAATCCCTCCGGACGTTGCTGCCTGAAGGACTTCCCGACAAACTGAGGCGGGATGCCGCATTCCCCGCTTCGGCAGCGGCTGGCCCGGTCCGCTGCCGCAGAAAGTCGGCGCTGACGGTACGGCGACGGATTACAATTGCGGGACATTTTGAGCAAGCCCATGTCCATCGAGCCCATCAGCCTCGCCAACCATTTCCTGATCGCCATGCCTGCCATGGCCGATCCGAATTTCGCCCGCACGCTGACCTATCTGTGCGAGCACAATGCCGGAGGCGCGCTCGGCATCATCGTCAATCGTCCGCTCGATTTGAGCCTCGGCGCACTCTTCGAACGCGTCAACATTCCGCTGACGCCAGGCGTCACCGCGGATAAGTACCGCGACCTGCCGGTATTCTTTGGCGGTCCGGTGCAGCCCGAGCGGGGTTTCGTCCTGCATCGGCCGGCCGGTAGCTGGCAATCCACGCTCAATGTCACCAGCGAGATTGGCCTGACCAGTTCGCGTGACATCCTCGAAGCGATGAGTACTGCCGGCGAGCCCAGCGAGATCGTCATGTCGCTGGGCTATTCGGGCTGGGCCGCCGGCCAGCTCGAATGGGAGCTTTCGCAAAATGCCTGGCTCACCGTTCCCGCGGACCCGGCCATCATCTTCAACCTGCCCGCCGAGGAACGCCTGCCGGCGGCGATGCAACTGCTCGGGGTCGATTTCGCCAACCTGTCGGATGTGGCGGGGCATGCCTGAGCAAGTGATGAATCAGGTGCGTCCCCCGAGCACGGGTACTGTAATGGCATTTGATTTTGGTTTGAAACGCATCGGCGTGGCCATCGGCGAATCCTTGCTCGCCAGCGCCCGCCCCCTGACAATCATTGAAGACGAAGCTAACGAGCGCCGCTTTGCGGCCATCGGCAAGCTGATCGCCGAGTGGCAACCGGCGCGGCTGGTAGTCGGCCTGCCGCGCCATGTCGATGGCAGCGCACATGCCTTCGCAGCCCGTTGCGATCGCTTCGCCCGCCAATTGGCCGGCCGCTTTGGTCTGCCGGTCGAGTTCGCCGACGAACGCTTTTCCTCCTGCGCCGCCGCGTCGCAACTGGGCGGTCAAGGGTCCGCGGGACGCAAGACCCGGGTCGACGCCGCGGCTGCCGCCATCATCCTCCAAGACTGGTTTGACCAACATGCCCACCCTGCCCGCAGTCACTGACCTGATCGACCAACTGGCCGCACAAATGCGGCCGCACGTCCAGCCCGACACGGTGCTGGTCGGCATCCACACCGGCGGCGTCTGGGTGGCCGAGCAACTGCAAGCCAAGCTGGGGCTGGCCGTGCATCCCGCCAGCATCGATGTATCCCTGCATCGCGACGACCACCATCTGGGTAACGGCCTGAAGTCCAGCGGGCGTGCTTCGCAACTGCCGGGCAATATCGAGGGTGCGCACCTGATCCTGGTCGATGACGTGCTGTACACAGGCCGCACCATTCGGGCCGCCCTGAACGAGATTTTCGATTATGGCCGGCCGGCGCGGGTCGAGCTGGCCGTGCTGACCGACCGCGGTGGCCGCGAACTGCCGATCGCCGCCACCTACTGTCCGCATGTGTTGTCGCTGCCGGCGAGCCAGAGCCTGAACCTCACCCGTGCTGCCGATGGCGCCCTGAGTTTTCATTTAAGTGAAAAATGAACCAGGAGAGCATGAGACCCCTGGCTCTCCGTGTCCCCCGTGGTGTGAACCGAGGTTGATAGGATGAATCTGGCAAACCCCCAACTCAATGATCATGGCGAGCTGATCCACCTGCTCTCCCTCGACGGCCTGCCGCGCGAAATACTCCACGCCATTCTCGACCGCGCCGCACCATTCACGGCGGTGGCCGAGCGCGAAGTGAAGAAGGTGCCGTTGTTGCGCGGCAAGAGTGTGTTCAACCTGTTCTTCGAAAACTCGACACGCACGCGCACCACCTTCGAGATCGCCGCCAAGCGACTGTCGGCGGACGTCATCAACCTCAATATCAACACCTCCAGCGCCGCCAAGGGCGAGTCCCTGCTCGACACCGTCGACAACCTTGCCGCCATGCAGGCCGACATGTTCGTCGTGCGCCATGCTTCCAGTGGCGCGCCCTACCTGATCGCCCAGCACCTGGCCGCCACCGGACGCAACCACATCCATGTCGTCAATGCCGGGGATGGCAGCCATTCCCACCCGACGCAGGGACTGCTCGACATGTACACCATCCGCCATTACAAGCGCGATTTCACCAAGCTGACGGTGGCGGTGGTCGGCGACATCCTGCATTCGCGCGTGGCGCGCAGCCAGTTGCACGCGCTGGTCACCCTCGGGGTTCCCGAGATCCGCCTGGTCGGCCCGAAGACGCTGCTGCCCGCCGCCGCCGCGCGCATGATCGAGAAAGGCCCGCTGCGGGTGTGCCACGACATCAACGAGGGCCTGCGCGGTGTCGACGTGGTGATGACCCTGCGCCTGCAGAACGAGCGCATGCAGGGTGCACTGCTACCGAGCCCGCAGGAATACTTCAAGTCCTACGGCCTCACCCCGGAAAAGCTCGAGCTCGCCAAGCCCGACGCCATCGTCATGCATCCGGGCCCGATGAACCGCGGCGTCGAAATCGACTCGGCCGTCGCCGACGGCAAGCAGGCGGTCATCCTGCCGCAGGTGACCTTCGGCATCGCGGTACGCATGGCGGTGATGAGCATGCTGGCAGGAGGAAGCCAATGAAGATTCATATCCAGAACGGCCGGGTCATCGACCCGGCCAGCGGTCTGGACCGCGCGGCCAGTGTTTTTGTCGCCAATGGCAAGATAGTCGGCGTTGGCGAGACGGCGCCCGACGGCTTTTCCGCCGAAGGCGTGATCGATGCCAGCGGCTGCATCGTCTGCCCCGGCCTGATCGACCTGTCGGCGCGCCTGCGCGAACCCGGCTTCGAATACAAGGCCACGCTCGAATCCGAGATGGCTGCTGCCGCGGCCGGTGGCGTTACCCGCCTGGTCTGCCCGCCCGACACCGACCCGCCGCTCGACGAACCGGGGCTGGTCGAAATGCTCAAGTATCGCGCGCGCCAGCCGGGTTTTGCCCATGTCCATCCGCTCGGCGCGCTCACCATCGGCCTGGCCGGGCAGCGTCTCACCGAAATGGCGGAACTCGCCGAGGCGGGCTGCATCGCCTTTGGCCAGGCCGATGTCAGCGTGGTGGATACCAAGGTGTTGTTGCGGGCCATGCAATACGCCGCCACCTTCGACTTCCCGGTCTGGCTGCAGGCGCAGGACGCGCACCTCGCCAGGGGCGGGGTTGCCCACGATGGAGGCATCGCCGCGCGGCTGGGCCTGGCCGGCATTCCGGTGGTTGCCGAGACCGTGGCGCTGGCCACCTATCTGCAACTGGTGCGCGAAACGGGCGGACGCCTGCACATTCGCCGCCTGTCGTCGGCTGCCGGACTGGAACTGATTCGCGCCGCGCGTGCCGACGGCCTGCCCGTCACCTGCGACATCACCACCCAGCACCTGCACCTGTGCGACCGCGACATCGGCTTTTTCAATGCCCACGCCCGCCTCAACCCCCCGCTGCGCTCGGCCAGGGATCGTGCCGCGTTGGCGCTCGGTCTGGCCGACGGCAGCATCGATGTGTTGTGTTCCGACCATACGCCCGTCGATGACGACGCCAAGCAGTTGCCCTTCGACGAGGCCGAACCCGGCGCCACCGGGCTGGAACTGTTGCTGCCGCTCACCCTGCGCTGGGCCGGCGCGGCGCAGTTGCCGCTGACCACGGCGCTGGCCCGCATCACCAGTGATCCGGCGCGCATTCTCGGTCTCGATTGCGGCCGCATCGCGGTCGGCGCAGCCGCCGACCTGTGCGTGTTCGACCCCGCGACCCGCTTTACCGTCAGCCGCGAACGCCTGAAGAGCCAGGGCAAGAACACCCCCTTCCTCGGCCAGGAACTGGCCGGTGAAGTGCGCTATACGCTGATCGAAGGCCATCTGGCCTATGCGGCGGAACAACTGCTGTGATCGTTACCTTCAAATCCGCCGCCAGCGCCGATGTCATCTACTTCGGCGATGTCGCCCGGCGCTTGATGGAATTGATGGGCAAGGACGTCAGCGACCAGGGCATCGTCACCGTCGAGCAACTGCCCGCGGCGATTGCGCGACTAAAGGAAGCGATTGCGGAGGACAAGGAACGCCATCGCCAGCACGTCCTCGACGACGAACCGAAAACGGAGGCTGACGCGGGCGGCGGCCCCGGCGCCACCCGCCCCTTTGTCAGCCTGACCCAGCGCGCCGCGCCGCTGCTGGCGATGCTGGAGGAATCATTGGGCGAAAAGAAGCCGGTGGTCTGGGGGGTCTGAGCACGGCCCGCCGTCCCACCAGCGCCGACTTTCAAACCTGCATCCCAACCCAGGCAGTCTCGCCGCCGGGCCGCCCCAAGGCGAGACGGCACGCGGCGCCAGCCGCAATCCGCTCCCAAGCATGAACGGGGCTCCCCGTAACAGTCGAGCGCAGCGAGCCGGTGGGAACCCCCCGCGAGGGGGGCAAAGGGGGGCGGGCGTTTAATGTTTGCTTGCGTTCATACCGAGGAACGAGATCGGGAATACGGCTTCGGGACCGGCAGCCCGACTGGGGATGTTCTTGTAATCCGGCATCTGTTCGGCATTGACGCCGGCGGCCTGGACCAGCTTCTGGATCAGCAGCTGGATCTGGTCGGAAAACCAGTCATCTTCATAGCTGGTCGGCATGAAGCGCATTTCGCGCACGCTGTCGGGAATTTCGTCGGCCGAGACAACTTCGTTGGCGGCATGGGCCGTGGAAAAGAAGGGGCCGGCGATGAAGCGCAGGCGCAGTTCGCCAGCATCATCAAGGTCAAGGATGAAAATGCGCGCGCCTTCGGCGGTTTCATCGTTGTCGCCAAATACCGGCATGGCCGCAAAGGCCGCCTGCTTTTGCTGCTGGACATAGCTGACGGCAGCGTTGAAGGACATGCGGTTGTCCGTGGTGTCGGTCATGCGGATTCTCCTGTATCGGGTCGCTCGGGGTTGCGGGGTCAGAGCAGGGGGGCGAGCCATCTTTCGGCTTCTTGGTTTGTGTAATTGGTGCGCCTTGCCCAATCTTCAAGTTGGTCACGCCCAATTATCGAGATGGCAAAGTAACGGGCTGCGGGGTGGGCGAAGTAAAAGCCCGCGACAGCAGCAGCAGGCGTCATGGCGAAATTTTCGGTCAGTTCGATGCCGACCGAACTGGCGTCGAGCATTTCGAGCAAGGCCTTCTTGACCGTATGGTCGGGGCAGGCGGGATAGCCGGGGGCCGGACGGATGCCCTGGTATTGCTCGGCAATCAAGGCTTCAAGATCCAGGCCTTCGTCGCGCGCGTAGCCCCAGTCGTCCACGCGCACCCGCTCGTGCAGCCACTCGGCGGCAGCTTCGGCGAGGCGGTCGGCGAGCGACTTCAGCATGATGGCGCGGTAGTCGTCGTGGGCCGCCGCGAATTCCGCGAGCTTGGCCTCGATGCCGATGCCGGCCGTGACGGCGAAGGCGCCGATGTAGTCTGCCGTCCCCTGCGGCGCCACAAAGTCTGCCAGGCACTGGTTCGGCTGACCGCTAGGCCGCTCATGCTGCTGTCGCAGGCCGCTCCAGGTCATCAATATGGAGTCGCGCTTCTCATCCCGATAGATTTCAATGTCGTCATCGACGCGATTGGCCGGGAACAGACCGAATGTCGCATTGGCGACCAGCCATTTCTCTGCGACGAGCTGTTCCAGCATAGCCTGGGCGTCGGCAAACACCGATCGGGCCTGTTCGCCGACACGGGCATCGTCGAGAAGCTGCGGATAACGGCCGGGCAGATCCCAGGTCTGGAAGAAGGGCCCCCAGTCGATGTAGCGCGCCAGGGTGGCGAGGTCGATCTTGCAGAGCTGGCGCAGTCCGGGGCGGCGGGGGGCGAAGGGAGCGTATTCGATCTGCATGCAATTTGCGCGCGCGGCGGCCAGCGACAGCAGTTTCACGCCCTGCTTCGCCGCATGCTGTTCGCGCACTTTCGCATAGTCGGCGGCGATCTCGTCCTTGAAACCCGCCGCATGGTCGATCGACAGCAGCTTGGTGACGACGCCAACGGCGCGCGAGGCATCCGGCACATAAACCACCGGACCCTGGTAATGGGGCGCGATCTTGATGGCGGTATGGGCGCGGCTCGTCGTCGCCCCGCCGATCAAGAGCGGCACGCTAAAGCCCTGCCGCTGCATTTCGCTGGCGACATGGCTCATTTCCTCCAGCGAGGGCGTGATCAGGCCGGACAGGCCCACCGCGTCCGCCTGGTGCTCCTGCGCGGCGTGGAGGATCTTGTCGGCGGCCACCATCACGCCGAGGTCGACGATCTCGTAGCCGTTGCAGGCCAGCACCACGCCGACGATGTTCTTGCCGATGTCATGGACGTCGCCCTTCACCGTGGCGATGACGATCTTGCCCTTCGCCGCGGCGCCGGTGCGCAGCTTTTCGGCCTCGATGTAGGGCAGCAGGTGGGCGACCGCCTGCTTCATGACGCGCGCCGATTTCACCACCTGCGGCAGGAACATCTTGCCG
>CAZOMI010000107.1:0-7197 GCA_964580925.1 uncultured Methyloversatilis sp. | reverse complement strand
GTCGCATCTGATTGATGTGATGGGTGTTTTTTAGATGGTCGACAAACATGGGTTACGGGTTTTACGCAAGTCCAGTGTCCGCAATGGAGGAGCGACACCACTGTCTCTTGATGGCCGACAACGGCACTACAAACTCTCCAGAAATGATCGTTTTCAACGTCTGTTCAACAGGTTACAGCCGCCGTACCGAATAGATAGTTCGTTTTGGTGACCAAAAGCAACCAAAACAAACTCCATCACAAACTCGGAGCCGATCGCCCGGAAACCCTTGCCAATAGGGCGATTGAAAAACTGTACCGACTACCCCGTAGTCAACAGGTTTACAGAATAGGCGGGGTAAGAACGCCGTTTCCGGGCCAATTTATGCGTTTTGCGTGGAAGCGAGGTCAACAGGTTTAAACGAAAAACCCCGCAAACACTGGCGTATAGCGGGGTTATCGTTTTTGCTCAAGAATGTTTTGCTTAAAATTCTTGGCGGGCCAGAAGATATGCCAACACAAACTGTCTACGCTGCAGCGGCAACTTCCCTGAGCACCTCAGGTCGTATCTCTGCTATTGAAATCAGAGTCTTAGCGGCCCGAGACGGAGAACGGCGCCCCTGTTCCCATTCCTGCAGAGTTCGGACAGAAACCCCGAGCAGTTCAGCAAACTGGGATTGACTCAGCCCAGACTTGATGCGTGCCGAGACAACCGGAGATACCTCGACCTTGGTTCCCGTGTTGGCAACCATCTCCTTGACTGACTTACGCAATTCCGCAGCGATATCAAGAGAGGACTCGAACGCCTCCAAGGCTTCGTCAGTCAATGGCTTTTTCGATTTCATCTTTCATCTCCCGCAAAATCTCGCCCGCAATGGAGTCAAGCTTCGCTTTCGCATACATGAACAATAACCAGACCTCACCGTTTGCTAGCCGGTTGAAGTAAACAACACGAACACCGCCTGACTTACCCGACCCTGCCCGTGTCCAGCGAACTTTCCGAACGCCGCCAGACTTACGAACGACATCACCAGACTCTGGATTCTCTGCTAACCATGCTGCAAACTCTCCACGTTCCTCTTCAGTCCAGTAATGGGGCCAGAGTCGGGAAAAGGTAGGAGTCTCAACAATCGTCAGCATGGCTAATTGTACGTCAAAGACGTATAGCCTCTTGGGTATTTGTGTCGCTGCCGATTTTGTACCCCATCGCTCGATAGCCCCGCTGCCGCTTTTCCCACACCCCCGAGGTCAACAGGTTTCGAGAAAAACGGCCTGTAAGAACGCAGAATTCAGAGAATGGGACGGAGTGAGGTCAACAGGTAGAAACGAAAAACCCCACGGAGCGCGGGGCTCGGCGGGGTTGTCGTCCAGTCAGAGACTGGTTTGCTACAGTTTCTTGGCGGAGAAGGAGGGATTCGAACCCTCGATCCAGGTTTTGCCCAGATGCGCCCTTAGCAGGGGCGTGCCTTCGACCACTCGGCCACTTCTCCGCAGGGGGGCGATGATAACCACATCACCCCCACTGGTCAAACTCAGACAGGCGCCTTGTCGAGTCCAAACGCCTGATGCAAGGCCCGGACGGCAAGTTCGAGATACTTTTCATCCACCACGACGGAGATCTTGATTTCGGAAGTCGAGATCATCCGGATGTTGATGCCCTCCTCGGCCAGCGCGCGGAACATCTGGCTGGCCACACCGGGATGGGAGCGCATGCCGACGCCGACGGCGGAGACCTTGCAGATCTTGTTGTCGCCTTCGATGGCACGGGCGCCGATATGGGGCTTGATCTGTTCGTCGAGAATCTTGAAGGTGCGGTCGTAATCGCCGCGATTCACGGTGAAAGAAAAGTCCGTGGTGCCATCATGGCCGACGTTCTGGATGATGACGTCGACGTCGATGTTGGCTTCGGCAATCGGGCCGAGGATTTGCGAGGCGATGCCGGGGCGATCCGGCACGCCCTGCACGGTGAGTTTGGCTTCGTCGCGATTGAAGGCGATGCCCGAGATGATGGGTTGTTCCATTTGCTTGTCTTCCTCAACGGTGATCAGGGTGCCGGCGGTTTCCTTGCCTTCTTCTTCGAAGCTGGAGAGCACGCGCAACTTGACTTTGTATTTTCCGGCAAATTCGACCGAGCGAATCTGCAGCACTTTCGAACCGAGGCTCGCCATTTCAAGCATTTCCTCGAAGGTGATGCGATCGAGTTTGCGCGCCTCCGGCACGATGCGCGGGTCGGTGGTATAGACGCCATCGACGTCGGTGTAGATCTGGCATTCGTCGGCCTTGAGGGCGGCGGCCAGTGCGACGGCCGTGGTGTCGGAACCGCCCCGCCCCAGCGTGGTGATATTGCCGAATTCATCGACACCCTGAAAGCCGGCGACAATGATGACCGTGTCGTTGTCGAGGTCGTGCCGCATGTTCTCTTCGTCGATCGACAGGATGCGTGCCTTGGTGAACACGCTGTCGGTCAGAACCTTGACCTGGCCGCCGGTATAGCTCTTGGCCTTGACGCCGGTATCCTGCAGGGCCATTGCCAGTAGCGCAATGGTGACTTGCTCGCCGGTGGAAATCATGACGTCAAGTTCGCGCGGGTGCGGGTGCGGCGTGACATTTTTCGCCAGGGCAAGGAGACGATTGGTTTCGCCACTCATGGCGGACACCACCACTACTATTTGATTTCCTTGCGTTTTCCAGCGACTGACCCGCCGGGCCACATCCCGGATGCGTTCTGGAGTGCCCATCGAGGTGCCACCGTATTTCTGAACAATCAGTGCCATATTCGGTCCATAGACTTGCAAAGTCGCGCATTTTATCCGATCAGCGGATTTACTGAAATTTTATGTTGTCTATTACTTGTATGGCGCTCAAATATCCGATATGCTCGCCTGCTATGACTTCAGTTGTAGCCTGTAACTGACCCGTCATATCCATTGAGTATTTATATAAAGGATAACCATATGAAAAGCACAGATAAAGCTGATGCACGCGAGATTCGCCGCAAGCTGGGTCTGAACCAGCAACAGTTCTGGTCCAAGCTGGGCGTCACCCAGAGTGGCGGTTCGCGCTATGAAAGCGGTCGTAACATGCCTCGCCCGGTCCAGCATCTGCTCCGTCTGGTTCATGTCGAGCAAGTCGACATCCAGAAGATCAAGCGCGAGGATTACGAGGTCATCGAATTCCTGCGTGCCAAGAACTCCGATCTGTTCAAGGACTTGAAAAAGCAGGCAAAAGCCTGGAAAAAAGCTTAACCAGGCAGCAGTTCCGGATCAAGGGCTGACCCGTACGGTCAGCCCGGTTTTACCCCCGATACGTTCAGCCAGATTTTCCAGCCATTCTCCTGGCAAGGAGGAAAGGCGTAGCGCTTCCGGCTGCATGGAGGGGCGTGCCAGGCCATACAGATACACACCACCGATGCTGTCCTTTGCCTGCAACAGCAGATCAAGATAAGCCTTTAGCGCAGCCGCCTCGGGTGGTTTGCCGTCAATGGCGAACATGCAGGTCTGCACCCACGTCGCGCATAGTTCCCCCGCTTGCCCCAAGCGGCGCAGCACCGTCTCGGGTTGTAGCGCCACGCCATTGATGCGCCGCATGGTGGCAACATCGCCGGCATCGACCTTGAACCACACCTCCCCCGCCCGTGCGCCGATCATCGCGATGCCGCGGCGCACCGCCGCCCGGCCGAGCATGCTGCCATTGGTGATAAGGCGCAGCCGGGGCGACTCGCCAGGCACTTGCGCATCAATACACCTGCCCACTCGTTCGACGGCTTCTGCAAACTCTGCAGCCGTAGTCGGTTCGCCATTGCCGGAAAAGGCGATATCGACGACCTTTCTGGCTTCTGGCGGGGCGTGCCGCTCCAGAAAATCCCACTCATAGAGCTGTCTCAGCATTTCACGCAACTCGGCCTCCAGCCGATCCAGATCTATCGGAGGCGGACCGCCGCGCTTGAGCTCGGGTACCTGGCAGTAAATGCAACGCCAGTTGCAGGCATTGTTGGGGTTGAGATTGATGCCCACCGACACTCCGCCGGCCCGGCGCGACACGACCGGATAGACATAAGTCATGCCGGCGCTGTCGCGGCTGTGATCCTTGACGGTAAGGCGGGGCATGGGCGGCAGGAGTAAGAGTGGGCGAAAGTGGCTGGGATATACTGCGTAAAGCAAAAACCTCCCCGGATTATCGCCCATCCCATGCTGATCACGCGCCGTCTTGAATTTGACGCCGGGCATCGCATCCCCGACCACCAAAGCCAGTGCCGTCATCTGCACGGGCATCGCTATGCGCTCGAAATTACGCTCGCCGGCGAAATCATCGAGGCCGCCGGCGCCCCTGCCAACGGCATGGTGATGGACTTTTCCGAGGTCAAGGCGATTGCCGTGCGCCATGTCGTCGCGGTTTGGGATCACGCCTTTCTGGTCTATCGCCACGACACGCCGGTCGTCGAGTTTCTCGCCAGCCTGCCCGGCCACAAGACCGTCGTGCTCGACCGCGTGCCGACCGCCGAAAACCTGGCACGGATCGCCTTCGAACTGCTCGATCCGGTCTATCGTGACATCTATGGAAACCACCTACATCTTGAACGGGTGCGACTCTACGAAACCCCCAATTGCTGGGCCGATTGCCGGCGCAGCGATTTTTCTCCGGTGAAACCATGATCCAGCGCACCCCCCTTTACGACAGCCATCTCGCCGCCCACGGCCGCATCGTCAATTTCGCCGACTGGGAAATGCCCATCAACTACGGCTCGCAGATCGAGGAGCATCACGCCGTCCGTCAGGATGCCGGCATGTTCGATGTCTCGCACATGCTCGCCATCGACCTCACCGGCGGCGAAGCGCAAGCCTTCCTGCGCCACCTGCTGGCCAACGATGTCGCCAAATTGACCGTGCCCGGCAAAGCGCTCTATTCCTGCCTGCTGCAGGAAGACGGTGGCGTCATCGATGACCTGATTGTCTACTTCTTCACAGAAACCCATTACCGCATCGTCGTCAATGCCGGCACGGCCGAAAAGGATCTCGGCTGGATGCAACTGCAGGCCGCCGATTACGCCGTCAGCCTCAAGCCGCGCCGCAACTTGGCGATGATCGCCGTGCAGGGTCCGCAGGCGCGCGAACGCTTCTGGACGGCCTTCCCGGACAGTCGTGCCGCCAGCGCAGCGCTCGTGCCGTTTCAGGCAGCCGAATGGAATGACTGGTTGATCGCCCGCACCGGCTATACCGGCGAAGACGGCTTCGAAGTCGCCGTACCGGCCAGCGCGGCTGCCGGCGTCTGGGAAAAACTGCTCGCCGCCGGCATCCGCCCCTGCGGCCTCGGCGCCCGCGACACCCTGCGACTCGAAGCTGGCATGAACCTTTATGGCCAGGACATGGATGAAACACAAAACCCGCTCGAATCGGGCCTCGCCTGGACGGTCGACATGAAAGACGCACAACGCGACTTCATTGGAAAGTCGGCGCTGGCGGAACGGCGTGACGCAGGCAACTTGCTTTCTTTCCTCGGCCTCGTCTTGCTCGACAAGGGCGTGCTGCGCGCCCGCCAGAAGGTCGTCACCGCCCAGGGCGCGGGCGAAATCACCAGCGGCAGTTTCTCCCCCACGCTCAACCAGTCGATCGCCCTGGCGCGCCTGCCCGACGGCGTCGCCCTCGGCGACCTTGTCGAAGTGGCCGTCCGCGACAAACTGCTGCGTGCCAAGGTCGTCAAACCGTCTTTCGTGCGTCACGGCAAATCCCTCATCTGAACTCACCATTCTCAACGGAGCCCATCATGAACATCCCCGCCGATCTCAAGTACACCCAATCCCATGAATGGGTGAAGCAGGAAGCCGACGGCACCGTCACCATCGGCATCACCGATCACGCCCAGGAAGCGCTCGGCGACATCGTCTTCCTCGAACTCCCCGAGCCCGGCCTGATGGTGAAGGTCGGCGAGGAGTGCGCGGTGGTCGAATCGGTCAAGGCCGCGTCCGACATCTATGCGCCGCTCGCCGGTGAGGTCGTCGCCCGCAACGAAGACGCTATGGGCGCCCCCGAGAGCGTGAATCAGGATGCCTATGCCACCTGGCTGTTCAAACTGAAGCCCGCCAATCCGGCCGACATGCATTTGCTGCTCGATGCCGCCGCCTACGAGAAGGTCGCCGCCGAATGACGCCCCCCCCCTCTCCCCCAACCCCTCTCCCGCAAGGGGAGAGGGGAGCGTCGAGAGTCGCTGACGCGACTGTCACCTTAAGCGAACTAGAACACCGCGAAGAATTCATCGCGCGCCACATCGGCCCATCGGCAGCCGAGCAGGCGACAATGCTGGCGACACTGGGTGTTGCCAGTCTCGATGAATTGATCGCGCAGACCGTGCCCGCTTCGATTCGTCTGCCGGCCGATCTGCCCCTGCCACAGCCCCAGACCGAACACGCGGCGCTGGCGCAATTGAAGGTGCTGGCCGGGCAGAACCAGGTCGTCAAATCCTGCATCGGCCTCGGTTACTACGGCACCCACACGCCGCCGGTCATCCAGCGCAACCTGTTTGAAAACCCCGGCTGGTACACCGCCTACACTCCCTATCAGGCCGAAATCGCCCAGGGACGGCTGGCTGCGCTGCTCAATTACCAGCAGATGGTGATCGACCTGAGCGGACTGGAGCTGGCTAACGCCTCGCTACTCGACGAAGCCACCGCCGCCGCCGAAGCGATGGCGATGGCGCGCCGCGTCGGCAAGTCGGCCAGCAATGCCTTCTTTGTCGATGCGGATGCGTTTCCCCAGACGCTCGATGTCATGCGCACGCGGGCCGCCTTGTTCGGTTTCGAACTGATCGTCGGCCCGTCCGAGTCCGCTGCCGATCACGACGTGTTCGGCGCTTTCCTGCAAACCCCCAACGCCCGTGGCGAGATCAAGGATTTCAGCGCGGTCATCGCCGCGCTCAAGGCAAAGGACGCCATCTGCGCTATCGCTTGCGATTTGCTTGCGCTGGTGCTGACGAAATCGCCCGGTGAAATGGGCGCGGACATCGCCCTCGGTTCTTCGCAGCGCTTCGGCGTGCCGCTGGGCTACGGCGGCCCGCACGCCGCTTTCTTCGCCTGCAAGGACGAACACAAGCGCGCCGTGCCCGGCCGCATCATCGGCGTCTCGAAAGACGTGCGCGGCAAGACGGCCCTGCGCATGGCCCTGCAAACGCGCGAACAGCACATCCGCCGCGAAAAGGCCAACTCGAACATCTGCACCTCGCAGGTGCT
>CAZOMI010000106.1:0-7240 GCA_964580925.1 uncultured Methyloversatilis sp. | reverse complement strand
CGCCCCGAAGTGATCTGCGCCTATCCGATTTCGCCGCAGACCCACATCGTCGAGGCGCTCGGCGAGATGGTCAAGGACGGTTCGCTCAGCGCCTGCGAATTCATCAACGTCGAATCCGAATTCGCCGCCATGTCGGTGGCGATTGGCGCCTCCGCCGCCGGCGCGCGCAGCTACACGGCCACCGCCTCGCAGGGCTTGCTGTACATGGTCGAGGCGGTCTATAACGCTTCCGGCCTCGGCCTGCCGATCGTCATGACGGTGGCCAACCGCGCCATCGGCGCCCCGATCAATATCTGGAACGACCATTCCGACGCCCTGTCGCAGCGTGACTCGGGCTGGCTGCAACTGTTTGCCGAGACCAACCAGGAGGCGCTCGACCTGCATATCCAGGCCTTCCGCCTGGCCGAGGAACTGTCCCTGCCGGTCATGGTCTGCATGGACGGCTTCATCCTGACGCATGCCTACGAGCGCGTTGATATGCCGACGCAAGAACAGGTCGATGCCTACCTGCCGCCCTACGCGCCGCGCCAGGTGCTCGATCCGGCCGAACCGGTGTCGATCGGCGCGATGGTCGGCCCCGAAGCCTTCATGGAGGTGCGCTACCTCGCCCATGCCAAGCAGGTGGAAGCGCTGACCCTGATTCCCGCCCATGCCGCCGAGTTCAAGACGGTGTTCGGCCGCGATTCCGGCGGGCTGGTGCACGGCTATTGCTGCGCGGGCGCCGAAACCGTCATCATCGCCATGGGTTCGGTGCTCGGCACCATCAAGGATGTCGTCGACGAGATGCGCGCCGCTGGCCACCCGATCGGCGTGCTCGGCATCACCTGTTTCCGGCCCTTCCCGCTCGCGGCGGTCGCGGCCGCCCTCGCGCACTGCAAACGCTTTGTCGTTCTGGAAAAGAGCCTGGCCATTGGCATCGGCGGCATTGTCGCGACCAATGTGCGCATGGCGGTCACCGGCATGGGACTCAAGGGCTACACCGTGATCGCCGGCCTCGGCGGCCGCGCCATCACCAAGAAATCGCTGCATGCCGTATTCCGCAAGGCGGCAATGGAAAACATCGACCCGGTGACCTTCCTCGACCTCGACTGGAAGGTGGTCAACAACCAGCTCGAACGGGAAAAGGCCCACCGCAAGAGCGGCCCGGTTGCCGAAGCATTGCTGCGCGATGTCGGCGTCATCGCCGCGCGCAATTACTGAGTTCGAAGCAGCATATATGCATGCCACGACCAACTCCGCTGCGTCATTCCGGCGCAAGCCGGAATCCAGAAACTTGACGGCCTGGACACCGGCTTGCGCCGGTGTGACGGGCTTTTGAGGTGAGCTTATGTCCTTCCAACCCGTAAAGTTCTACCAGACCGGCACCTTCACCGTCGGCAACCGCCTGCTGCCGCCCGAAGAACGCAGCGTGCAATCCAGCGCCAAGCGCTTCAATTCGATCAACTCCGGCCACCGCGCCTGCCAGGGCTGCGGCGAGGCGCTCGGCGCGCGCTATGCCATCGACGCAGCGATGGAAGCGGCCGACGGCCAGGTCATCGCCGCCAACGCCACCGGCTGCCTTGAGGTGTTTTCGACGCCCTACCCCGAAACCTCGTGGCAGATTCCGTGGATCCATTCCCTGTTCGGCAACACCGCCGCGGTCGCCACCGGCATCGCCGCGGCGCTCAAGGTCAAGGGCCAGACGCGGACACGCGTGGTTGCCCAGGGCGGCGACGGCGGCACAACGGATATTGGTTTCGGCTGCCTGTCCGGCATGTTCGAGCGCAACGACGACGTGCTCTACATCTGCTACGACAACGGCGGCTACATGAACACCGGCGTGCAGCGTTCCAGCGCCACGCCTGCCGCCGCGCGCACCAGCACCACGCCGGCGGTCGGCAGCGAACCCGGCAACGTCTTCGGTCAGGGCAAGTTCCTGCCGGCGATTGCGCTGGCCCACGACATTCCCTATGTCGCCACGGCCACCGTGGCCGACCTGCGCGATCTGGAAGCCAAGGTACGCCGTGCCATGGAAATCCGCGGCGCACGCTACATCCACATCCTCGTCCCCTGCCCGCTCGGCTGGGGCACGGCGGCGAGCGACACCATCAAGATGGCGCGGCTGGCCAAGGAAACCGGCATCTTCCCGGTGTTCGAGGCCGAACACGGCGAGATAAAGTCGGTGCTGACGATACGGCGCCCGCTGCCGGTGGAGGATTACCTGAGGCCACAGAAGCGCTACGCGCATCTGTTCGGCAAGCAGCCCAGGGTAGAAGTAATCGCCCACCTGCAGGCGCAGGCCGACCGCAACATCAAACGCTACAAACTTCTGGAGACGGCATGATGGACAAGCCCTTCGCCATCACCCTCGACCCCGGTTCCTCGCTGGCCAACCGCACCGGCTCGTGGCGTACGCTGCGCCCCGAATACATCGACCGGCTGCCGCCCTGCAACGCCGCCTGCCCGGCGGGTGAAAATATCCAGGACTGGCTGTTCCATGCCGAGAGCGGCAAATATGAAAAAGCCTGGCGCTCGCTGGTCGAGAACAATCCGCTGCCCGCCATCATGGGGCGCGTCTGCTACCACCCCTGCGAGGGCGCCTGCAACCGCGAGCAGGTCGACTCGGCGGTCGGCATCAACTCGGTCGAACGCTTCCTCGGCGACGAGGCCAACAAGCATGGCTGGCAATTCGCACCGCCCGCCGCAGCCACCGGCCGCCGCGTGCTGGTGGTCGGCTCCGGACCGGCCGGCCTGTCCGCCGCCTATCACCTGACGCGCATGGGCCACCAGGCGGTGATCTACGAGGCCGGCCCGCTGGCCGGCGGCATGCTGCGTTTCGGCATTCCAAAATATCGCCTGCCACGCGAAGTGCTCGACGCCGAAATCAGGCGACTCACCGACTTCGGCGTCGAGATCCAGTTGCAGACCAAGGTCACCAACGTGCTCGAGGCGATGAAGGATGGCTTCGACGCCGTCTTCCTCGGCGTCGGTGCCCACATCGCCAAGCGTGCCTACATCCCGGCCGGCGACGCCGCCAAGGTGCTCGATGCGGTTGCCGTGCTGCGTGACATGGAAGGCCAGCAACCGGAAGAAATGCGGCCGCAACTCGGCCGCAAGGTGATCGTCTATGGCGGCGGCAACACCGCCCTCGACGTGGCGCGCACCGCCAAGCGTCTTGGCGCGGAAGAGGCGATCATCGTCTACCGCCGCACCCGCGAGAAGATGCCGGCGCACCACTTCGAGGTCGAGGAAGCGCTGCAGGAAGGCATCTCGATCAAGTGGCTGACGACCATCAAGGAAGCCGGCGAATCGGAAATCATGGTCGAAAAAATGGCCCTTGACGACCAGGGCTTCCCGCAGCCGACCGGCGAGTTCGAGCGCATCGAGGCCGACTCGGTGGTGCTGGCGCTGGGTCAGGATGCCGACCTCTCCCTGCTGGACAACGTGCCCGGGCTGGTCGTGAACAAGGGCATGATCGAGGTCGACAATGGCATGATGACCGGCCATCCCGGCATCTTCGCCGGCGGCGACATGGCCGGCAACGAGCGCACCGTCACGGTGGCGGTCGGCCACGGCAAGCTGGCCGCGCGCGCCATCGATTCCTGGTTGCGCGGCGAGACCTGGACGCCACCACCGCGCCATGAACTGGCCACCTTCGAACGCATGAATCCCTGGTATTACTCCGATGCGCCGAAAACCATGCGTCCGGTACTCGACATCATCCGCCGCCAGTCCACCTTCGACGAAGTGCTGGGCGGTCTGGACGAAACCAATGCGCTGTTCGAGGCGCGTCGCTGCATGTCCTGCGGCAATTGCTTCGAGTGCGACAACTGCTACGGCGTCTGCCCCGACAACGCCGTGATCAAGCTCGGCCCCGGCAAGCGCTTCAAGTTCAATTACGATTACTGCAAGGGTTGTGGCATCTGCGCCACCGAGTGCCCCTGCGGAGCCATCAAAATGGTGCCCGAGGGGAACTGACGCACCACGACTGCGGGCGGCGCGTCAGCACGCCGTACCCCATGCGGGGCATTTCATACCCGCTGCGGGGCATTTCATACCCGCTGCGGGGCACTTTGTCCCGCCAGCGCCGACTAATTCAGACGGCCAATGGCAGGCGTGGGGCCACACCGCTGCTGTCCTGGAAACTAGCCATGCCCCACGCCCCCTGGCACCTCTACCTGATTGAATGCACTGACGGTTCCCTCTACACGGGGATCACCACCGACGTCGCGCGCCGCTGGCGCGAGCATCTTTCCGGCAAGGGAGCGCGTTATACCCGTTCACATCTGCCCTTGCGCTTGGTAGCATCCACTCCCGTCGGTTCGCGTTCTGCTGCATTACGGGCCGAACTGGCAATCAAGCACTTACCGAAGTCCAAGAAATTTTCCGCCGTCCAGTCACTTGCCCATCAATCACACAGGAATGACACCATGAATAAATCCGAACTGATCGAAGCCATCGCCAAGTCTGCCGATCTCACCAAGGTCGATGCCGAGAAGGCCCTTTCCGCCGCCATCGCCACCGTCGTCAAGACCGTCGCCAAAGGCGATTCCGTGACACTGGTCGGCTTTGGTACCTTCAAGTCGTCGAAGCGCGCCGCGCGCACCGGCCGCAACCCGGCCACCGGTGCTGTCCTGAAAATCGCCGCCACCACCGTGCCGCGCTTTACCGCTGGCGCCACCTTCAAGGCCGCCGTCGCCGGCAAGAAGGCCGCCAAGAAGAAGTAATGTGGGAAGCCGGTACCCTGATTGACATCGGGTACCGGGTTTTCAGGACGGCGCAGCCGTCAGCGTGGAATTACATGGATGCTGCCCTTGGCCAGGGCAATCTCGCGCAAAAAGAACACCAGCCCGGCAACCAGTGCGAGCATGGCCAGGATGAACTGGATCGCGATGAGCGCCGGCATCTCCACATTCGTTATCGCGCCGACGAAGAGGGTGGCGATCACCAGGCACACCAGCAGCGCGCAGCCGGTGCACAACCCGATGGCCCAGTGGATCATGCGGGCACGCTGCGTGAGATTGGCCATTTCGATCTGAACGGAAGCCAGCGCAAGCTCCTTCACCGCCGGCAAGCTTTGCTCGAGGACGCGAAAGCGATCCACCACCCGGCCCAGGCGATTGACCAGTACCGAAAGAATTGCCCCGACCCCCGTAAGCAAAAACACCGGGGCGACCGCCAGCTGGATGACATGGGCAACGTCGGTAATGCCGGATAACACTTGCACTTTGCTTCACTCCCCGGTTGGCGACACGCTATGATGCGGTAATTCCCGCGGCGAATGCAAGTCAGCAGCCGGCTTGCGTCAACCTGGACATGGTGGAGGAGAACATGAAGACAGCGGTGATGGGTGCGGGGGCAGTGGGTTGCTACTACGGTGGCATGCTGGCGCGCGCCGGCAATGAAGTGACGTTGATCGGCAGGCTGCCGCATGTGACGGCGGTGCGACGCGATGGCTTGCTGATGGATACACAGTCATTCAAGGCCCACGTGCCCATTCAGGCCAACACCGAGGCCAGCGCCATCAAGGGAGCGCGGCTGGTGCTCTGCTGCGTCAAGTCGACCGATACCGCACGCACCGCCGCGGAAATGGCGCCGCACCTGGCTGCCGATGCGGTGATCCTGACCTTGCAGAATGGCGTGGACAATGCCGAACGGCTGCAGGCCCTGCTGCAGCGCGAGGTCATCCCCACAGTGGTTTACGTTGCCACCGAAATGTCCGGGCCCGGCCAGGTCAGGCACCATGGGCGCGGTGAACTGGTCATCGGTACCTCGGCATCCAGCGCCAAGCTGGTCGAACTGTTTGCCGCTGCCGAAGTTCCGGTAGAAATATCCACCAACGTGTTGGGTGCGCTGTGGGCCAAGCTGATCCTCAATTGCGCCTACAACGCCCTGTCCGCGATTACGCAAATGCCCTATGGCCGCATCGTGCAAGGGGCAGGCGTGGAAGACGTGATGCGCGATGTCGTGTCGGAGTGTCTTGATGTGGCAAGCGGTGCCGGGGTGAGCGTTCCCGGCGACACGTGGGAAGCCGTGCAGAAAATCGCGCGCACCATGCCCACCCAGTTGTCCTCAACCGCCCAGGACCTGGCGCGCCACAAGCGCAGCGAGATCGATCATCTGAACGGTTACGTGATCGCCAAGGGCCAGGCGCTGGGCATTCCGACACCGGTCAATCGCACCCTGCATACCCTGGTCAAGCTGCTTGAGTCGCGTTAACGTGAAATACACAATTTGACGCCGAGTAACCCCCTGAGCGCAGCGAACCAACTTCGCCCCCGCCCCGGGGCGGGGGCTGGGGGTGGGGGGCCACGGGAAGGGGCTGACTTTCATGATGCGGGGTGATGTTTCACGCATCATGATAGTCAGCAGGATTCAAGCAGCTTGAGGGTAACAGTACGCTTCAGCCTTTGAATCTGCCGGCCACCTCGGCCACGCGCTGGCCGAACAGTTTTGCGGTTTCCAGGTCGCCGGGCAGCATTTCGTCCGGGCTGCTGTCCGACGGCGATTGCGCCATCGCACCGCTGAAAGAACCAAGGTAATTCACGTCATTGCGCTTTGCCGCCTTGGTGCTGCTGGGCATCAAGCCGGTGCCGACCCAGATGGCGCCGTGCTGCATGGCCAGGGTGAACATGTAGTGCAGCGTGGAGAGCTTGTCACCATTCATGCTCGCACTGTTGGTGAAACCGGCGAATACCTTGTCCTTCCATTGCTGCGAAAACCACTGCTTCGAGGACTCATCGGCAAATTTCTTGAACTGCCAGCTCACGCTGCCCATATAGGTCGGGCTACCCATGATGATCGCATCAGCCGCGGCAAGCGTGTCCCAACCGCCCGCGGGCAGATTGCCCGTGGCATCGATGGGGAGGAGCTCGGCGCCTGCGCCTTCGATACAACGTGGCAGCGGCCTGACCATAGGCCTGCTGGCGGGTCAGGACGTGTTTACCGTGGCGGACATGCAGACCAAACTGGCTGCCCAGATCAGGGGGCTGGGCATCGGCTTCCTGCCGACCGGACTGGCGCAGCCGGCAATCGATTCCGGGCGATTGGTAGTCAAGCGCATGGAAAGGGAGGAACAGCAGATCCAGGTCGGCTACGCCTGGCGCAAAACCAGAAAATCCGCCCAGGGACGGGCAATGCACTGGTGGCTGGAACAATTGCAAAGCCCCGATACCCGCACGGCGCTGCTGGGTGGGCGCCGCACATCCAGCTAACGTTCATTGCGACAGGCGCCACCCCTGATGATGAAACCCGTCATTCC
>CAZOMI010000105.1:0-7592 GCA_964580925.1 uncultured Methyloversatilis sp. | reverse complement strand
CCCCGCGAGGGGGGCACCAGGCCGCAGGCCGCAGGACGCTGCGCAGCAGCGGTCCGGAGCAAAGCGAGGGATGCGCCAACGGCGCACAAAGGGGGGCGGGTGAAAGTTAGGCGCATACCTGTTGTGAAACGAGCGCAACAAGGTCGGCAATCGGCACCTTGGTCACTTCCGCGGCGCGGCGCTGCTGGTATTCGACGACGCCTTCCTTGAGGCCGCGCTCGCCGATGGTGACGCGATGCGGCACGCCGATCAGCTCCCAGTCGGCGAACATCACGCCGGGGCGTTCGTCGCGGTCGTCGAGCATGACGTCGATGCCCAGGGCCAGCAGCTCGTCATGTAGTTTGGTCGCCGTTTCGCGCACGACGGCGGACTTGCCCCAGCCGACCGGGCAGATGACCAGCGTGAAGGGTGCGATGGATGCGGGCCAGATGATGCCGCGCGCGTCGTGGTTCTGCTCGATGGCCGCGCCGGCGAGCCGGGTCACGCCAATGCCATAGCAACCCATGACCATGAATTGCGGCCTGCCGTCCGCGTCAAGATAGGTGCAGTTCATCGCCCGCGAATATTTGTCGCCAAGGAAGAAGACGTGGCCGACCTCGATGCCGCGCTGGATGGCCAGCTTGCCCTTGCCGTCCGGAGACGGATCGCCTTCCCTGACATTGCGGATGTCGGCGATCAGGTCGGGTTCGGGCAGGTCACGGCCCCAGTTGATGTCCTGGATGTGAAAGCCGATCTCGTTGGCGCCGCTGACGAAATCGCTCATGTTGGCGACCGTGTGGTCGGCGACGACCTTGACAGGCTGTTTCGTGTTGAGCGGGCCGAGAAAGCCCGGCGGGCAGCCGAAGTGGGCGATGATTTCCGGTTCGGAGGCAAAGCGGAAGCCACCCTCAAGACCTGGCAGCTTGCCGGCCTTGACCTCGTTGAGCTCATGATCGCCGCGCACCAGCAGCAGCCAGATTTCCGGGCCGAGCGGCGTGTCGGCCGCCAGCACGATGGACTTGACGGTGCGCTCGAGGGTTAAGCCGAGCAGCTTGGCGACGTCTTCGCAGCGCGAGGCGTTGGGCGTGGCGACCTTGGCCATGGCAGAAGTCGGCGCTGGCCTGACGGTGGCGAGCGGCACAGCCTCGGCCAGTTCGAGGTTGGCGGCATAGTCTGAGTCGGGGCAGTAGACGATCAGGTCTTCGCCGGTGTCGGCGATCACCTGAAACTCGTGCGACAGGGAACCACCGATGGCGCCGGTGTCGGCGCGCACGGCGCGGAAAGTCAGGCCGAGGCGCTCGAAAATCTTCACATAGGCGGCGTACATGGCCTGATAACTCAGTTCGGCGCCGGCATCATCGCGGTCGAAGGAGTAGGCGTCCTTCATGGTGAATTCGCGCCCGCGCATCACGCCGAAGCGCGGGCGGCGCTCGTCGCGGAACTTGGTCTGGATGTGGTAGAAATTCTTCGGCAGCTGGCGATAGCTGTGGATCTCGCTGCGGGCGATGTCGGTAATGACTTCCTCGGAGGTCGGCTGGATGATGAAGTCGCGGTCGTGGCGATCCTTCACGCGCAGCAGTTCCGGCCCCATCTTGTCCCAGCGGCCGGTTTCCTGCCACAGCTCGGCGGGCTGCACCAGCGGCATCAGCAGTTCGATGGCGCCGGCGCGGTTCATTTCCTCGCGGATGATGGCTTCGATCTTGCGAATCACCCGCAGGCCCATCGGCAGGTAGCTGTAAATCCCGCCGGCCAGCTTTTTGATCATGCCGGCGCGGGTCATCAACTGGTGCGAGACGACTTCCGCGTCGGCGGGGGCTTCCTTGAGCGTGGTGATGAAAAACTGGCTGGCGCGCATGTCGGGTTTCTGTAAGGGCGGGGAAACGGGATTTTACCCATCCAATCAGCTTTCCTCCATCGGGCGAATGTGGAACAATCCCATCCAGACAAACATTTTGAGGTTTTCAGCATGCTCGATCGGGAAGGTTATCGCCCGAACGTCGGCATCATCCTGACCAATCAGCGTCACGAGGTATTCTGGGGCAAGCGGATTCGCGAACATTCATGGCAGTTCCCGCAAGGTGGCATCGACAAGGGAGAAACGCCGGAGGAAGCGATGTTCCGTGAGCTTTACGAAGAAGTCGGGCTCCTGCCCGAGCACGTGCGCGTCCTCGGGCGCACGCGCGATTGGTTGCGATACGACGTTCCCAAGCACTGGGTGCGCCGCGAATGGCGCGGCTCCTACCGGGGACAGAAGCAGATCTGGTATCTGTTGCGGCTGTCCGGCCGTGACTGCGATATCAATCTGCGCGCCACGGCCAAACCTGAATTCGATGCCTGGCGCTGGAGCGAGTATTGGGTGCCGCTCGACGCGGTGATCGAATTCAAGCGCACTGTTTATGAGCAGGCGCTGACCGAATTGGCGCGCCTGATTTTCCATTCGCGCGAGTGCGCGCCGAAGTGGCCGGAATGCCCGGTGGCTTTGGTCAAGTGCCAGGAACGGGTGAGCGAATGATGATGCGGATCCGCGGTATTTTGGTGACATTTCTGGCGGGCCTCGTCATGCTCGCGAACGCCCACGCCCGTGACCCGGATGATCCGGATGCTCCCAAATGGGCGGAAGCGGAGATCGAGCCCCCCGCGTATCCGCAAGCCGCAAAGCTGCGCGAGTTTTACGTCAGTGAAATGACGACGCACAAGTTCTACATTGACGCAACATCGCTGAGCGTTGGCAAGGATGAGGTGGTGCGTTATGTACTGGTGGTGCGCACCAGCGGCGGCGCCACCAATACCAGCTTCGAGGGCATTCGCTGTGAAAGCGGAGAACTGAAAATCTATGCCACCGGCCACCGCGACGGGCAGTGGGCGAAGGCTCGCCGGAGCGAATGGCGGCGCATCGAGAACAAGACGTTCAACCGCCATCACGCAGTGCTGGCGCGCGAACTGTTCTGTCCCCTCGGCGCGCCGATTCGCAGCCCGGCCGAGGGGCTGGAGGCCCTGCGGCTGGGCAAACATCCTGCGGTGACCTTTCCATGAGTCTGCTTGATCCCTTCATTTTCCAGATCGACCAGGCCTTGCGCACGGTTTTTGCCAAGGCACCCACAACCCGGCCGATGCCCGGCGAAACCCTGCCCGAAGCCGACCTGAGCGAGGCGGAGCGGCGCCATGTGGCCGCGCTGATGCGTGTCAACCACGTCGGGGAGGTCTGCGCGCAGGCCTTGTACGCCGGCCAGGCCTTCACCGCCCGGGATGCGGGCGTGCGTCAGGCATTGGAGCAGGCGGCGTGGGAGGAAACCGAGCACCTCAACTGGACAGAGCGGCGCATCGAGGAGCTGGGCGGGCGCCAGAGCCTGCTCAATCCGTTGTGGTATGCCGGCGCCTGGACCATGGGCGCCGTGGCCGGCCGCCTCGGCGATCCCGTCAGCCTTGGGTTCCTGGTCGAAACCGAGCGGCAGGTCGAGGCGCATCTGGACAGCCATCTGAACCAGCTGCCGCCGGATGATCGCCGTTCGCAGGCTATCATCGACCAGATGAAGGCCGATGAGGTCGCCCATGCCGAAACTGCCGCGAAGCTGGGCGCCCGTGAACTCCCCGCGCCGGCCAAGGGCGCGATGAAACTGGCGGCGAAGCTGATGACAACGACCGCGTACCGGATCTAGTGTAGTGCTTGCGAATAGTTTGAACTAAAGATAATTGCTATTGTCATATTCGTATCCTTTTTGCGGAGCGAATGATGAATCAGGCCACCTCAATCCTGCTGACCGATGAACAACGAGTTGAACTGGAGCGTCGCGTGAGAACGCAGACACTGGAGCCCGCAGTGTTCGTCGCGCCAGGATCGTCCTGCTGGCGGCGGATGGGAGTGGCAATCACGAGATTGCGCGACGGCTGGGAATTAGCCGGGGGCAGGTGATCGCATGGCGCGACAGATTTTCCAGGGGTGGCGTGGTGGCGATTTCCTCTGATCTGCCGGGGCGCGGTCGTAAGCCGACCATCGACGCGGCGGAGAGCGTGCGCATGACGACGCAGACGAAACCCGCGGGCGCCACGCACTGGAGCACACGCAAGTTGGCTGCCCAACTTGGCATCTCGGATACGTCGGTCTCGCTGCTCATCGCGATGACCTCCGACCGACCAAAGGGCGCTTCGCCTGCCTTTCCTTGCGCAGAATCTCGATTTCCATGACCAGTTCGCCGATGCGCCGGTTGGCGTCGTCCAGTTGGGCCGAGACCGGATCGCTCTCGCGTTCCTTGAGCCCCGCATCGATGCCGACCAGAGCCCGATCACGCCACTGTTCGAGCTTGTATATCGGCACTGATACCTCGCGGGATAAGTCATCCACGGGCTCGTTGCGCAGCAGCCGCAACACGACTTCTTTCTTCCGGCCCGCCGACCACCGCGTAACGATGGCAGCCGCGCCGGGCTCGCCTCCAGTCGCCCTACGGGCTCCTTCCGGCAAGCCCGGCGCAACCCCTTCCACTTCCGATTCCTTCAGCATTCCCCAACTCCTTTTTCAGACACGAATTAACCCCAAATTCGTGTCCAGAAAAATCGGGGGCGGCTCAGGGCACGATGTCGATATCATGATCACCTGTACCCTCAAAACGATGACGGAAATCTGGATTTGTGAAAAAACGTTTAATGAGGCCGCAGCAAAAGGAGATGTAGTGGTGAACGGGGATCAGCGGCTTGCTAAAAAACTCCAGGATTGGCTTCGTTCAAGTCCTCTATCAAGGCTAGGCACGATAGATGCCTTGCCCACGGTGGATTGGCGTGCTAATTGAGGAAGCCTCAA
The DNA here is from genome assembly GCA_964580925.1 of uncultured Methyloversatilis sp. Lineage (GTDB taxonomy): Bacteria > Pseudomonadota > Gammaproteobacteria > Burkholderiales > Rhodocyclaceae > Sulfuricystis. The sequence continues at coordinate 2,821 of CAZOMI010000105.1, read as the reverse complement.
CCTGATCCGGGATAAGCCGGGCTAGATCGGGCTGACTCCTATTGCCCCAGTTGCGTTAGAGCACCACGCGAACCGACATCGTCGTTGGCATGCCGCCCAGCACCGGAATCAATCAGCGGCCGGTCTTGACCCAGGTTTCATAGCGGGCCTTGTTCTCTTCGTTCGCCGGATAGAGGCCAGGCAGGGGAACGCCAGCCGCAACCTGTGTAATGATCCATCCTTCGAGGCGTTCCTGCTCGACCGCAACGGCAACCACCTCGTCTGCCAGATCGGCGGGAATCAGCACGGCACCATCTGCATCGACAACAATGATGTCGTTGGGAAATACGGCAACGCCGCCGCAACCGATCGGCTGTTGCCAGTCGACAAATGTCAGGCCGGCGACTGATGGCGGCGCGGCCACACCCGCACACCACACTGGAAAGTCAGCACCCAGGATACCGGCTTTGTCGCGGATGACGCCGTCGGTGACCAGTCCCGCGACGCCACGCACCTTCATGCGGGAGCACAAGATGTCGCCAAAAATGCCCGCGTCGGTGACACCCATGGCATCGACAACGGCGATACAACCGGACGGCATGGCCTCGATGGCGGCGCGAGTCGATATCGGTGAAGCCCACGAAGCGGGCGTCGCCAGGTCTTCACGGGCGGGAACAAAGCGCAGCGTGAAGGCGCGCCCAACAAGTCGCGGTTGCCCGTCTTTGAGTGGCATTGCGCCACGGATCCAGATGTTGCGCAAGCCCTTCTTGAGCAGGACGGTCGTCAGCGTGGCGGTGGTAACGCCAGACAGTGCGTGTGCCAGTTTGGGGTCGAGTGGTAGGGATTCGATGGTCATGGGCGTTTCCTTTCGTGTGCTCCAGCACGGATGCAACAGATCTCCACTGTCGACGTGGATGACCGAGGCTGACCCGCCGGAAGTTTCAGTACCAGAAGGTATGGGAGTTTAGCCGCATGGCTGGGAAGCTTCCAGTGATGCAACGGGTGTTTTTAAGGTGTCCTGAGCAGTATCCTGATCGGCGCTGGCGACCGCCCCCCAAGCTTCGCGTTGATGAAGGGTGGCGATGTACGCCAAGGGTCGTGACGAGGCGGACTCGCGTTGCCGCCAGCGGCGTTGTTACAATCCACCCCCCGCCCTTTATCCCCAACTGCCGCGCATGACCAAAAAAGTCTTCATCCGTACTTTCGGTTGCCAGATGAACGAATACGATTCGGACAAGATGATCGACCTGCTCGGTTCGACCGAGGGTGTCGTCAAGACCGAAAATGTCGAGGAGGCGGACGTCATCCTGTTCAACACCTGTTCGGTGCGCGAAAAGCCGCAGGAGAAGGTGTTCCACGACCTCGGCCGGGTGCGCAAGCTGAAGGCGCAGAAGCCCGATCTGATCATCGGCGTCGGCGGTTGCGTCGCCAGCCAGGAGGGCGCGGCGATCATCGAGCGCGCGCCCTATGTCGACATCGTTTTCGGCCCGCAGACCCTGCACCGCCTGCCCGAACTGATCGCGGCGCGGCGCGCCTCCGGCCGTGCGCAGGTCGATGTCTCGTTCCCCGAGATCGAGAAATTCGACACCCTGCCGGCGGCGCGCGTCGCGGGCGAGAAGGGGTCGAGCGCCTTTGTCTCGATCATGGAGGGCTGCTCGAAATTCTGCACCTTCTGCATCGTGCCCTACACGCGCGGCGAGGAAGTGTCGCGCCCGCTCGACGACATCCTGGTGGAAGTGGCCGGCCTGGCTGCGCAGGGCGTCAAGGAAATCACCCTGCTCGGGCAGAACGTGAATGCCTATCGCGGTGATACTGCCGAGGGTGAAGTGGTTGACCTTGCCTTTGTCATCGAGACCATCGCCGCCATGCCGGAGGTCGAACGCATCCGCTACACCACCTCGCACCCGCGCGAGATGACGCAGCGGCTGATCGACGTCCATGCGAGCACGCCGAAACTCGCGCCGCACCTGCACCTGCCGGTGCAGTCCGGCTCCGACCGCGTCCTCGCCACCATGAAGCGCGGCTATACAACGCTCGAATACAAGTCGCTGGTGAAAAAACTCCGGGCAGCGCGCCCCGACATTTCCTTGTCGACGGATTTCATCGTCGGCTTTCCGGGCGAGACGGCGGAGGACTTCGAAAAGACCATGCAACTCATCGATGCGGTCGGCTTCGATGCGAGCTTTTCCTTTCTGTTCAGCCCGCGCCCCGGCACGCCGGCCGCCGAGATGACGGACGACACGCCGCAGGACGTTAAAACCCAGCGCCTGATGCGCCTGCAAAAGCGCATCGAGGAGCAGGCCGGGGCGATCTCGCTGGCGATGGTCGGCACCGTGCAGCGCGTGCTGGTCGAAGGCCGTGCGCGGAAGGATGCGACAGAACTCGCCGGGCGCACCGCCAACAACCGCGTGGTGAACTTTCCCGGCCCGGCCCACGCCACCCGCCTGATCGGCCAGTTCATCGACGTGACCATTACTTCAGCCCTGCCACACAGCCTGCGCGGCGAAGTCGCCGTGCGCGAGGCCTAGTAAAAGTCGGCGTGACCGAAAGGAATCCCCTTTTCGGGACTGGTGGGACGGCGTTAAACGCCAGCCGCGACATCACCGCGCGGAGGGGCTTCTTGAATATCGTCATATTCCGGCGCAATCCGGAATCCAGGGCAGTTGGTTGCCGTCCCGCCAGCGCCGACTTTCAAACCTGCACCCCTAACCAAGCAGCCTCGCTGCCGGGCCGCCCTTCTCCCGCAAGCGGGAGAAGGGCTTTCTGATGGCTCCCCCTCCCCCCGGCCCCCTCCCGCAATGGGAGGGGGAGAAAATCGGCACCACCGCAGCCCACACCCCAG
>CAZOMI010000104.1:0-7682 GCA_964580925.1 uncultured Methyloversatilis sp. | reverse complement strand
GCCGGGTGCGGGCGGCGATGACCGGGGCGGTGCCGTTCTCCGGCGCGTTGTTGAGCGTGGTGGCGGCAAGCGCCAGTTGATCGCCGTAGATGCGGCCGCTGCCGAGGTTGTTGAGCGTGTCGCCTTGTACGAGGGTTTGCACACCATCGATGAGGCCGCGATTGACCAGCGCATGGCTGGCGACGAGGGTGGTGCCGGCGGCGCTGATTTCTCCATTGACGCGATTGTCGATATTGGCGGCGGCTACCTGCAAGTTGTTGCCCGCTTGCAGCACAGCGCTGTTGCCGAAGTCGCCGGTGGTGCTGATGCTGACGTTGCGGTTGGCGATGATTTCGCTGGCGTTGCTGAAGTCGGTGTTGAGTTTGATGTGCAGATCGCCCCGGGAGAGTACCCGGCCGTCGCCGCAGAGGCTGCTGCCGTCTACCACCAGGCTTTGGCCGGCGATCAGGACGCCGTCGGTGTTGGCGATGGCGAGCGTTTTGCTGGCGGGGGTGGCCGGGCTGGCGGCGTTGGGGTCGAGTAACTGAAGGTTTTGAACGGCGGCAATCAGGCCGGCGCGGTTGTCGATGGTGCCGCCCGTTTGGATGGTGAGATCGCCCGCGGCCTGCACTTGCCCGCTGCGGTTGTCGAGGCTGGCAACATCAATTTGGGTGTGGCCGGCGCTGGTGATCAGGCCGGCGTTTTCCAGGCGGCCGGCGGCGGTGACGATCACTGCGCCGACGCTGGCGCCGATGTGGCCGGCATTCTTCACGCCGACGCCGGATTCGGTGCCGATCAGGGTGATCTTGCCGGCATACATGCCGCCCAACTGGGCGACGTCGATGGCGAATGCCGGGGCGCTGCCCGCGCCGGCGACCGGGGTTGCCAACGTGCTGTCGGCATCGACCTGATTGGCGCCCGTGGTGACTTTGAGGTCTTTGGCCCACACACCGGCGTTGATGGCCACCGAGCGGGCGATCAGGTCGGTGTAATCGGTGGTGCTGGCGTCCAGGCCCGCGCCTTGTACCGCGATCTGGCCGCGCTGCACGACATAGCCATCGAGGCTGCCGCCGTTGATGATGGGGGTGCCCGTGCTCAGGGTGGCGCGGCTGGCGTTGATGAAGCCGCAGCCGTCGCAGGTGATGCCGGCCGGGTTGGCGATGACGACCTGGGCGCGTTGGCCGGCGACTTCGACGTAGCCCTGCAGCAGGCTGGGATTGCTGGCGTTGACTTCATTGAGGATGACGCGCGCGCTGCCGGCGGCGAGCCACGGATTGCCTTGCACCCAGCCGCCGAGTTGGGTTTGTGCGTTGCTGCGCGCGTTGTTGAGGATGGCGCCCTGTTGCTGCACATCGAACTGGCTGTAGGTGTTGCGCGAGACCCCGGCGGCGCTGGGGGTCTGGATGTTGACGAGCGGCACGCCGTTCGGCGCACTCAATATGGTCGGTCGTTGATTGCCCGGCGCAGCGGGGTCGGCAACGATCTGGGCTTGCCCCGGCGTGGACCACATGAGCAAGCCGAATGCCGCCCACAGCGCCAGGGCGAGGGCGCGCACGCCAACCCGCTTTGGCTTGGAAGCTCTGCCAGGGGCCACCCCGGCTGCCTTGCCATGACTGGTTGCGGTTTCGGCCACGGCCATGAGTTGGCCGCGAGACGGGTTGAAGACGATGCGGTAGCGGTTGGCGTTCATGCGCGTCCCTGTGCTTAAAAAGAAAGAATGATGTTGAAACCGGCAACCCTGCCAGAGGTTTGAAACCCACTCGGCTTGTTGATCGGCTGGCCGACGAACATGTCATAAGCCAGCCCTTTGTAGCCGCCCCGCAGGCCGAGCACGACACCGGTCAAGCGGCGGCCGACGAGCAGGTCGGCGCCGCGACCGCCGACTTCGCCGTGGTCGAGCCCGAGGTAGAACTCCTGACCGCTGTTGCCGAGCAGCAGCCCGAGGTCGTTGCGGATCAGCCAGCCGCGCTCGGCCGATAGCACGCTCTCGCCATCGAAGCCGCGTACCGTGTGGCGTCCGCCGATGGCAAAGCGGTCTTGCGGCACCAGCGGGGTGCGCTGCCACTGCGCGCGCCAGGCGGCGGTGTAGCGCAGGCTTTGCCCGCCAAGTGCAAACGGCATGTTGAAGCGCGCGTCGGTCGTGACGATCCCGGGGCGGGACGTGCCCTCGCCAAAGGCTTCTTCCGGTGCGGGCAGGGCGTTCATGGCGCCGGTGCCGCGCCGATAGTTGAGGTTCGCATCGAGCGTGGCGGCGCCGATGAATTCCCGGTGGGCGACACCAAAATCCCAGCCGGCCATGCGGCGGCGCTGCACTGCCACTTCGGTATCGTCGATGAAGTTCTGCGATGAGCGCGTCCAGGCCCGCAGCGACAGGGTGGTTTTACGGACTGCGTCACGATAGACGAGGCGGGACAGCTTGATGTCGCTGTTCCGGCTTGTGCCGCTGTAGAGGTAGGTTTGGCTGGCGCCCGCGACCGACTGATGGTAGCGGTTGGCGCTGCTGGTAATGCCGAGCAGCCAGTAACCGAATGGCAGCGAATAGTGGGCGGTGTGGCCCTGGGTGCCGCGCCGCGCCGGGTCGCCGCCGCCCAGGTCGTGCTGGATGCTGACATAGAACAGGTCGTTCAGCGTCCACCAGTGGTCGTAAGAAAGCGTGACGGCGCCTTGCTGCTTGCCGGTCGCCTGGGTGCCCGAGTCATCCACGGCAATGCTCAGGCGCAACGGAAAGCTTTGCCGCCAGGCGATCAGCAAATCACTTTCGCCCGGCCTGGCGTCAGGGCCGTCGGCGGGGGTGATTTGAATGTCGGCTGCGGCGCTGGGCACGCGCTTGAAGTTTTCCAGCGCCTGTTCGATATCGCGGATGTTGAGCAGGTCGCCCGGACGGACAGGCAGCGCATTCCATTGCGTGGCGCGCGGATCCGTTCCCGCGGCAAAACGAATGCCGCGAATCCGGCCGGGGATCAGGGTCAGCCCGAGCGTTCCGGCGTTGAGGTCTTGCGGTTCGGCGAGCACGCGGGTGGTGACGTAACCGCGGCTCACCATCGCGTTTTGCACGCGCTTCATCACCAGGTTGATCCCGCGCGAGCCCAGACAGCGCCCGCTGGCCGCATCGGGCAGGCCGTCCGCTGCGTTGTTGGCCGCGGCAAGCGCCCACTGGAACTGTTCCGCGGCATCGCCCGCCAGCAGGATGCGCTCGATGTTGAAGCAGGGGGATTCGGCAACGGGCAAGCGCTCCGGTTCCGCTGGTGCGGCCGGGCGTTCCAGTCGCACGTCGGGCGCCGTTTGCTGCTGCTGACGGAATACCCGCTCGCGCTCCTGCTGACGCAGCAATTCCTGGTTATCCACCGCCGCGGGCGCCACGGGCTGCGCCCACGCCCCCGTCAATGGCAGGGACGCCAGGATCATGGCACACAAGATTCCGCCCACTGCCCGCGCGCGACTGCGTGTATGAGTTGCTTGAAACAAGTGCCGCACCTCCCAGTGCCAGAGCCAAAGCGGATTACGTAAATGTCGTATCACTACAGGCTGCGAATCATATCCAAAAACCATGTCAAGAGTAAGGATGTTTTTCGGGCGGGGGAAGGGGCTCATTCCCGAATCGGAAAGTCTGGGTTTTCAAGGCGTCGACGGATGCGTTGCCAAGCCCCATAACGCCAGCCCTGGCGGCTGGGTAGAATCAGCTCACTGACAACAAGGGGAGGTACCCATGGACAGCCAGGCATTTCAGGATTTTTACCCGGAGGAATTGAGCCACTGTTACGGCTGCGGCAAGAACAACCCGCAGGGCCATCAGTTGAAAAGCCATTGGGATGGCGAAACCACGGTCGCGCATTTCACGCCCGCGCCTCATCACATGGCGATTCCCGGCTTTGTCTATGGCGGCCTGATCGCCTCGCTGGTCGATTGCCACGGCACCGGCACTGCTGCGGCGGCCGCTTACCGCGCCGCGGGGCGTGAAATGGGCAGCGCACCCGCCCTGCGTTTCGTGACCGGTTCGCTCAAGGTGGATTATCTGGCGCCGACGCCGCTGGGCGTGGAGCTGGAATTGCGCGGCACGGTGGTCGAGATCAAGGAAAAGAAAGTCATCGTCGACATCACCGTGACGGCGCACGGCAAGCTGTGCGCCAAAGGGCAGGTGATCGCGGTGCGCATGCCGGAGAGCATGGCGCCGAAATAAGCAGGGAAAGTCGGCGCTGGCAGGATATTCCCCGCGGTCACCCCGACGTTCAGCGCTGGCGATTTTTCGGCCACCTGCGCCTACTCGCGCGTGTCGGGCCAAAGCAACGGAGTGCAACCATGCTGCAACGAATGCGGCAGGCTTCAGGTCCGCGGATATTTCACACGAAAGTCTTGATTCTGGCGGGCGAACACGATCAAAGATCCACTCCCCCTTGCCACCAAACGGCTGGCCTTTCTGGTTTCCGCCGTAAGCGCCGTACGGGTCAGACCTCTATTGATTGCTGGACTTTCAGGCTCTATTCACGCAGCGGCAGCCAGGCGGAAATGCACCTCGACGTCGTCGAACGGCACGAAGACCATTTCGTCTTCGGTGCGCTCGATCAGTCCGAGGTCGATCATGCGGGCGACATCGGTGTGGACATTCGAATAATTTCTGTCGGCCGCCTTGGCCAGGGCATACACGGTGCACGGGCCGGCCTTGCGCAGGGTGTTGAGCAGATCGAGGCGCGCCGGGGTCAGTTCGGAAAACAGGAGGCGGGCGGACTCGAAAGACAAATGAAAATCCTCGCTGCCGCCGGCGGCAATGTCCGCCCGCGCGGCGTCGAAGATGCTGTTGCGGCGGGTTATCTCGATGATGGCTTTCATTTCCAGTCCTCCATATCCAGCCTGAAATCCGCAAGCAGGCGCTCAAGCGCGGTGAATCGGTAAGGCGTTTCATTGCTGCCGATATGCCGATGATCGCCCTTACCGCGCTCGTTGTCGTAACGCACTACACAGACCCCATTCACCACACAGGCAAGCCGATATTTGTAGCGATGCGCGCACGGCGGCAACGGCTCCGGAAGTTGCCAGATCGCGATCTCGACTATCGAGCCGTCGTCGCGCAGTTCCTTGCGGAGGGTAATCGGCCGAGCCTTCATGCGCTGCATTGTAGCCATATATTGCGTCAACGCAATATCGCGGGCCGGGCCGTCCCGCCAGCGGGTGCAAACAGGGGTCACCCCGATTGTTCTGGCGCGTGCTCAACCGCATCGAGCGCCTGCCCGATCAGCTACCGTTGCTGTATCTCAGCCTGACGCACTGAGCGTGCAAAAGTCGGCGCTGGCAGGGCGGCGTCCGCCGTACCCCATGCGGCGCCTTTTGTCCCGCCAGCGCCGGGAGGGATAGCCGCGCATTACTGACTGAAGGCGCATGACTCCACAAGGTATGCGAATCCCGGTCACCGACGGCTCGCTTGCCGACCGATTATTCACGCAAGCCGTGCCCTTGACAGTTGAATGCGGATTTTCTCTGGCCGCAACGGCCATCAGATTTACAATCATCCCGGTCCGGACTGGTTTCTTCCTGGGAAATGCTGATTAAGTCCGGATACGTCCGGAGCAAGCCGGAATCCAGGAAAATCAACAAGCTGGACACCGGCCTACGCCGGTGTGACAAACTTGATCAGCGCTTCCCTTGTAGTCATTCTTGTAGTCATGAATAAAAATAAAATCGAACAATTGCGCATCAGCGGTCAACTACCCAGCCCGAAAGGGGTGGCGCTGGCCATCATGAAGATCAGCCGGCGCGAGAATGCGACCCTGGAGGAGGTGGCCAGGCTAGTGCAAACCGATCCCGCGCTGTCTGCCCGCCTGTTGCATCTGGCTAACGCGGCGGCCCACGCTGGCCGGCCGGTTGTCTCGATTGGCGAGGCGGTCATGCGGCTGGGCATGGCCACCGTGCGTCAACTGGCGATGAGTTTCTCCCTGGTGGATCAATATCCCAGAGGCATTTGCCGGGGCTTCGACTATCCGGGCTTCTGGTCCCATTCCTTGTTGATGGCGGTGGCCAGCCAGGAACTCGGCAGCGTGACAAGAGCAGGCGCACCGGACGAGTTGTTCGCCTGCGGCCTGCTGGGGCAAGTCGGGCGCCTTGCCCTCGCCACGATTTACCCCGTCGAATACGCCGATATCCTGAAGCAGTCGACTGGCGACGCAACGCTGCAGGAATTGGAGCTCACCCGGCTGGAGGTGGATCACAGCACATTTTCCGCCGCCATCCTTGCCGACTGCGGCATCCCGACGGCGCTGGCGGAACCACTCCTCAACCATGAAGTTCCCGACAAAGCGGCCTTTGAAGAGGGATCCCGGTCTCGCCAGTTGGTGTATTTGTTCTTCCAGGCCCACCGCATGGCCGACCTGGGTTTGGCAAGCGAGACCGAACGTCAAGACAAGATCGCCGAGCTCATGCGCCTGGGCGGCAGGATCGGCCTCGACGCCGAAGGCTTCGGCGAGCTGTTTGACCGGGTGGTGGCGCAATGGCAGGCATGGGGCGATCTGCTCAAAGTGCCCGCCGCCAGGCTGCCCGCCTTCGACAGCATGATCCATGCCCCCGTCCCCCACCCCGAGCAGGAATCCAGGGGAGCCGGCAAGCGGATATTGCTGGTTGAGGACGAACCGACCGGCCGCCTCATGACGGAAAGGATGTTGCTCCAACTCTTGCCGGGCTGCGAGATCCATGCAGCCGAGAATGGCAAGGATGCGCTGGTCCTCGCCCTCGAAAAATCGCCCCAGATCATCATCACCGACTGGCTGATGCCGGTCATGGACGGCCTGGAATTATGCCGCGCCCTGCGCGCCACCGTTTGGGGCCAGTCCATGTATCTGATCATGTTGACCGGCGTGGGGTCGGAGGAAAATATCTCCGAGGCATTCGAGGCCGGGGTGGACGACTATATGGTCAAGCCGGTGAGCTCGCGAGTCCTGAGTGCCCGCATGCGGGCAGCCTTGCACTATGTGAAGCTGCTGGAGGCATGGGAGCATGACCGCGCACAGCTCAAGCAATTCACCGGGGAACTGGCCATCAGCAACCGGCGGCTCGAACATGCCGCAATGACCGACCTGCTGACCGGCTTGCCGAACCGGCGGGCCGGCATGGAGGCCCTGGCCAACGCATGGAGCGCCGCGCTGCGCAGCGACCAGCCATTGGCGGCGCTGGTGATCGACATAGATCTATTCAAGCCCATTAATGACCGTCATGGACACGCGGTTGGCGACCAGGTCCTGCAGGAAGTGGCCAAGGCTATCCTTGCAGCGGCCCGCAAGCATGACAACATCAGCCGCATCGGCGGCGAGGAATTCCTGGTGATCTGCCACGACGCGGATGCCCATGCGGCCGCATTGGCGGCCGAACGTCTGCGCCGGACGGTCGGGGCACTGAAGTTGCATATCGAAGGCGCGGAGATACGGACTTCGATAAGCGTCGGCATCGCCAACCGCGAGACCGGCATGGCCGAGGCCGACGACATGGTGCGCGGCGCGGACAAGGCCTTGTATGCCGCAAAAAATGCCGGCCGGAACCGCGTTTATCTCTACACGCAGGGCAAAACGATCGTAATCCCGCACGCCGCCGTCCCACCATAGCCGACTTTCCTCGTCGCTACGTAGCCTCGCCCCCGTTCTCCCGCAAGCGGGAGAACGGCAGCAGTCTCGCCGCCGGGCCGCCCTTCTCCCGCGTTGCGGGTGAAGGGCATTCTGATGGCTCCC
>CAZOMI010000103.1:0-7718 GCA_964580925.1 uncultured Methyloversatilis sp. | reverse complement strand
GACGTGGTCGATGTCTTTGCCGTTCTGGAAGGGGATCAGCACGTCGTCCATCAGCGGCATGGTGAGATAGGGCGGCACCAGCGTGGCGGCGGTCGCGGCCAGCGTCAGCAGAAACCCGGCGAGCAGCCGCCATTGATACGGCTTGGCGAAGCGCCAGATGCGCAGCAGCGTCCACGTCGAGGGAGGGGTATGCAATTCGCGGAAGCAGTTGGGGCAGTCTTCCTCGTCCGGCTGCAACTGCATCTGGCAAATCGGGCAGATGGCGGCGGGGGGAGGTAATGGCGGCTGTCCGCTCGCCACGCTGTCGCGCTGGCGCACGAACTCGCGCTCGAAACGCAGTGCGGCGGGGCTGTGGCCGAGGGTGTAGCGCCACAGCGCCAGACGCCCCTGTTCATCTTCGAGTTCCAGCGTGCCAACGCCGGCGTGGTCGTGATGGGTCAACCTGAGCCCGGCCGTCAGCGGCCAGGTTTTCCATGGAGTATTGCTCGCGCCGGTGGCAATCAGGCGCCGGTCGCTCAGTGCGATGAGGCCGGGACGAAATTCGAGATTATCGTCGAGGTCGAGTTCCAGCCAGGCGATCAGTTGCTCGTCCGGCGCCAGGCAGGCCAGCAACTCGCTCTGCCAGGCTTCGGGTAAAGTATCGGGTGCAGTCACGGAATAAAACGGAATTTTAATAAAGGCAGGTGCCGGCGTGAGCGGGTGTCATGCCGCATAAGAAAAGCCGAAAACGTGCAGGCAGCGGCGATTTTAAGGCTTGCCGTCCCGCCAGCGCCGACTTTTATTTTTCCTGGTGGCGTCAGCCTGCGGCGCGATGTTGCGTTGACGGGGTTGCAGCAACTTGTCCAGAACAGTCTCAACAACATAACAAAATGAAATCCATTGAATTCCTCAAGATCGTGCATTTGCGCGGTCCCAACATGTGGACTTATCGGCCGGTGATCGAGGCCTGGGTCGACATCGGTGAACTGGAAGAATGCCCTTCCAACACATTGCCCGGCTTCAACCAGCGGCTGACGACCTGGCTGCCGACGTTGCACACCCATCGGTGCAGCTATGGCGAGCCGGGAGGTTTTCTCAAACGCCTCGAAGAAGGCACCTGGCCGGCGCACATCCTCGAACACGTCACCCTCGAATTGCAAAACCTGGCGGGGCTGCCCGGCGGTTTTGGTCGTGCGCGCGGCATGACGGAAAGGGGCCATTACAAGGTTGTCGTGCGCGCCTGGCACGAAGAGGTCACGCGCACGGCGCTGTACGCCGCGCGCGACCTGGTGATGGCGGCGATTGAAGACCGCCCCTGCGATGTCGCCGGCGCCGTCAAGCAATTGCATGAGATGGCCGACCGCCTGATGCTTGGCCCCAGCACGGCCTGCATCGTCGAGGCGGCGGGCGACAAGTCACGGCGCATTCCCCATATCCGCCTCAATGACGGCAACCTGGTGCAACTTGGCTATGGATCGAAAAGCCGCCGCATCTGGACGGCCGAAACCGACCGCACCAGCGCCATTGCCGAAACCATCGCCGGCGACAAGGATCTGACCAAAAGCCTGCTGGCGCCCTGTGGCGTGCCGGTCCCCGAGGGGCGCATGGTCGACAGCCCCAGTGATGCCTGGGAAGCCGCCCAGGAAATCGGCCTGCCGGTGGTGGTGAAGCCGGACGACGCCAATCACGGCCGCGGCGTCTCGCTTGAGTTGATGACCCAGGCCGAGGTCGAGGCCGCCTTCCCGATTGCCGATGCCCAGGGCGGCGGCGTGATGGTCGAGCGCTTCGTGCGCGGCGAGGAGCATCGCCTGCTCGTGGTGAACAATAAGCTGGTTGCGGCGGCGCGCGGCGAGCGCATTTTTGTCACGGGCGACGGCAAAGCCACGATTCGCGCACTGATCGACACCCAGTTGAACACCGACCCGCGGCGCGGCGCGGCCGAGGAATTTCCGCTCGAAACGATTGTTCTGGAAAACGAACCGCTGATCCAGCAGTTGCTCAGGCGCCAGAAGATGGATGCCGATTCGGCGCCGGCGGCGGGACAGCAGATATTGATCCAGCAAAACGGCAACTGTGCCATCGACGTCACCGACCTGGTACATCCCGATAACGCAAGAACCGCGTGTCTCGCGGCGCGCATCGTCGGACTGGACATCGCCGGCATCGATCTGGTGGTCGAGGATATTTCGCGCCCGCTCGCTGAACAGGGGGGGGCCATTGTCGAGGTGAACGCCGGCCCCGGTCTGCTGATGCATCTCAAGCCGGCGCAGGGGCAGCCACGGCCGGTCGGCGCGGCGATTGCCGATCATCTCTTTCCGCATGGTCCAGAGGGTCAAATGAGCGGCCGCATTCCGGTCATCGGCATCTCCGGCAGCCGCGACACCACGGCCGTCGCGCAGATCGTCGCGCGTCTGCTGCAGCTCGACGGCCGGCGCACCGGATTGGCCTGCGCGGCCGGTCTGTTTCTCGGCAACCGCAAGGTGCAGGCCGGCGACTGCACGCAATGGGAGGCCGGTCAACGCCTGCTGATCAATCGCACCCTCGATGCCGTGGTGATTGAAAATCCAGCGGCGGTCATGGCCAGCGAAGGCTTGGCCTATGACCGTTGCCAGGTCGGCGTCATCACTGCCATCGACAACGCCGCCTTGCTGCCCGCGCATGGTATCGATACCGCCGAATTGCTGTTCAAGGTATTTCGCACCCAGGTCGACGTGGTCCTGCCGGGTGGCGTTGCCGTCCTGAATGCCGATGATCCGACGGTGGCGGCGATGGCCGAACTGTCCGACGGCGCGGTGATCCTGTTTGGCGCCGATGCGGCGCTGCCCATCATCATTGAACATCGCAGCAAGGGCGGTCGCGCCCTGGTGGTGCGCGACCGCCGCATCATGCTGGCGGCCGGCGCGCACGAGGCGCCGCTGATTGAACTGACCGCCATACCGCTACTGAACGAATCCGCAGAACATCTGGCTGGCATTCTCGGCGCCATCGGCGCCGGCTGGGCGCTTGGGCTGTCACCGGAAATTCTCCGTGCCGGCATCGAGACCTATCATTTTCCCGGCGCCGATGCTGACGCCGCGACTGACTAATTATTACGCCACAACCGCTATGGACATCTCACGCATCCGGGCCTTGCGCGGGCCCAACCTCTGGAGTCGGCACACCGCGATTCAGGCGCTGGTGCTCTGCGAAGAAAACGAAAATGCCTTGAGCCGCATGCCGGGATTCGAGGCGCGCATCCGCGCCCGCTTTCCCCACATCGGCGCGATGCGCCCGATCGGTTACGAGGGCGACATATCGGTTGCCCATGCCATGCAGTTTGCCGCGCTCAACCTGCAGGCGCAGGCCGGCTGCCCGGTGACCTTCAGCCGCAGCGCGCCGACGATCGAGCCCAATTTGTATCAGGTCGTGGTCGAATACACCGAAGAAGCGGTCGGTCGCCGTGCCTTCGCTCTGGCCGAGGAGCTGTGCCGCTCGGCCGAAAATGACACCCCGTTCGACATCGACGCGGCACTGGCCGAATTGCGCGAACTCGACGCAGACGAGCGCCTCGGGCCGTCCACCGGTTCGATTGTCAATGCCGCCCTGGTGCGCGGCATTCCGTGTCGCCGGTTGACTTCCGGCAGCCTGGTGCAAATGGGTTGGGGTAGCAAGCAGCGCCGCATCCAGGCCGCGGAAATCGACAACACTTCGGCCATTGCCGAATCCATCGCCCAGAACAAGGACCTGACCAAGCAGTTGCTGCATGCTGTCGGCGTGCCGGTACCGGTTGGCCGCATCGTGCGCAACGCCGATGAAGCCTGGCAAGTCGCCAATGAAATCGGCTTGCCGGTGGTGGTGAAGCCGAAAGACGGCAACCAGGGCAAGGGCATCACCGTGAATATCTCGAGCCGCGATCAGATCGAAATCGCTTTTATGGCGGCCGCGGCCGTGCGCGACGATGTCATGGTCGAGCGTTTCATCACCGGTCACGACTTCCGCCTGCTGGTCGTCGGCGACAAACTGGTCGCCGCCGCGCGGCGCGACCCGCCCCAGGTCATCGGTGATGGTCAGCATACGGTGCGCGAACTGGTCGACAGCGTCAATAGCGATCCGCGCCGGGGCGTGGGCCATGCGACTTCCCTGACGCGAATCCGTTTCGACGATATTGCCCGCGCCTGCCTGGCGGTGCAGGGGTATTCCGCGGAATCGACGCCGCCGAAGGGGGCGCGTGTCGTGCTGCGCAACAACGCCAACCTGTCGACCGGCGGCTCGGCAACCGACGTCACCGACGATGTGCATCCGGATGTTGCGGCCTGCGCCGTGACAGCGGCCAGGATGATCGGGCTGGATATCTGCGGCGTCGATTTTGTCTGCGAAAACGTCAGCCGCTCGCTCGAAGAGCAGGGCGGCGGCATCGTCGAGGCAAATGCCGCGCCGGGTCTGCGCATGCATCTCACCCCTTCCTACGGCAAGGGGCGCGATGTCGGTGCGGCCGTCATCGACACGATGTTTCCGCCCGGTGACGACGGACGCATTCCAATCGTCGCCGTCACCGGCACCAATGGCAAGACCACCACGGTTCGCTTGATTGCCCACCTGATTGCCCAGACCGGCAAGCGCCTGGGGATGACCGCCACCGATGGCGTGTATGTGCAGGACCGGCGCATCGACACGGGTGATTGCAGCGGTCCGAAAAGCGCGAGGAACGTGCTGTTGCATCCCGAAATCGACGCGGCGGTGCTGGAAACCGCGCGGGGCGGTCTGTTGCGCGAGGGACTGGGCTTCGATCATTGCGATGTCGCGGTGGTCACCAATATCGGCAAGGGCGATCACCTTGGACTTAACTATGTCAACACGGTCGAAGACATTGCCATCGTCAAGCGCGTGATCGTTCAAAACGTTGCTCCGCAGGGCTTCGCAGTACTCAACGCCGCCGATCCGCATGTGGCGCGCATGGCCAGGGTTTGCCCCGGCAAGACAATATTCTTTGCGACCGATCCGCATCATCCGGTGATGATGACGCACCGTGCCGAAGGCAAGCGCGCGATCTACCGCGAGGGCGATGTGCTGGTTGCCGCCGAAGGTGCGCTGGTCGAACGGATCGACTTGTCCGGCATCCCGCTGACGCTCAAGGGCACCATCGGCTTCCAGGTCGAAAACGCCATGGCCGCCATCGGCGCGGCCTGGGCGCTGGGACTCGACTGGAACACCATTCGCCTGGGACTGGCGACCTTTGTCAGCGATGTCGGCACCGCGCCCGGGCGCTTCAATGTATTCGACTATCGTGGCGCGACCCTGGTCGCCGACTATGGCCACAACCCCGATGCCATTGCGGCGCTGACGCAAGCGGTGTCGGCACTGCCGGCAAAAAAACGCTGGGTGGTGATCAGCGGTGCCGGCGATCGGCGCGACGAGGATATCCGCGGTCAGACAGAAATCCTTGGCGAAGCCTTTGACGGGGTCATTCTTTATGAGGATGCCTGTCAACGCGGTCGCGCCGACGGCGAAGTGCTGAAACTGCTGCGCCATGGTCTGGCCAAAGCATCACGTACTACTACCATCGAGGAAATCCACGGCGAATTTCTCGCCATCGATTCTGCGCTGGCGAAGCTACAGGCCGGGGACCTTTGCCTGATCCTTGTCGATCAGGTGGAAGAAGCGCTGGCCCATATCAAACAGCGCATTACTCAGGGGTGATCATTTCCGCAGATGCATGGCAGTAGTTAACCCCCGGCCAGGTCGTTTGCTTCATCAACGCATGGCCGGGTGCTTGCAGCAGTTCTAGTGCCCTCGATATCCGAGCATCATGGCTTGATGTAGGCGAAGCCTCCGCGCGCCTGCAACTTGGCGATTTCAGCGACGCCGGAAGGCACGAATTTGGCTTCCGGGATGAATGACTTGCGATCAAGTTTGCGATTCTGCAGCGTGATTTCGCAGACATCGAAGGTGACTCCGCGTTCCACCAGGTTCTCGACCGGGCGGTTGTAGGGGTTGCCGTTCTTGTCCTTGGCGCCATCCATCAGAAAGTCAACACCCAGGGCATGCGTGACCACAATGATCTTCGCCTGCGGGTTGACATCAAGATGGTTGCCGACATTGCGCAAGGCCGCGATCGCCTGGGATGAGTCATTGACGTGGTAAACCACTTTCTCGGGATGCACGTTGGCGGTGAGATCGCCCTTCGTTGAACATCCCCCCAGGACCAATCCGCTCGTCGCAATCAATGCGCACATCAGGTTTCCAAACTTGCTCATGTTTTCTCCTCTGTCAGACATTATGGCGTTGGCTACGCCTGTTTATTTGGTCGCCGCGAGAACGCTACTATTATCGGATGTGCATTTCAACCATCTTGCTGGTAAGGGGAAGCCGGTTTCATCTGCGCACTCATGTCCAAATCAACCAGGGATTGCAGGGCAAGACCATTCTTGAAATCATGCCATGTTAAATGCATAAACATGGCTGTTGTGATGTCCGGCTGCGTATTGCGGCGCAACAAAAATACATCAATTGCTGCAAAGCAAAACGGCAATAAATGGAGTACTGTGGTTGCATGAAAAGTTGGCAGCACATGCAACAGGCATGATGCGAAAGGCATTGTGCGCAGAAGTACAAAGCGAATTGCCACTACTCTTGGCAGCTTGATGGCAGATAGAGCAAATGGTGCCATGTGGTTATCATGAAAAATTGCCTGACATTAATAAAACGTATACAAAACAATCAACTGGATTAATGGCATTGTTTAGGGTCAGAGGCAACATCTTCCGACAGGCCTTGGGTAAACTGACTTTACCAGCAGGGCCATTGGCAATGATGCGTGAATCTGACTGGTAAAACCCGACAACAGACAGCTATGCTGAATGGAAACAAAAATGGACTGACATGCTGTGAAGATTAGAATATTAACAACTAATTATGCATAAAAAATACTTGCACCTTACGAAAAGGCTAGGTTAGGCTGCGCAACCATTCATAAAAAAGTATCGACAAAACTAATGATTGGCCGAAAACCATAGCAATATTATGGTTATCGTGTTCGGGTAGTAATGGCTATATGCCGTGGTAGCGGGATGGTCTTTCCGGCCAGACTGTCGTTGCGGGATACCGCCCTTTTACAGAGAGAAATAATAATAATTCAGACAGCTCGGTTGCCGATGGCATGCCGAAGTATTTCAATTTAGCCTACAGAGAGGTGCAACATGGATCAATTGCGCAGAGCATTTTTAAGGAGTTCCGGTATGGCCGGAGCGGTAATGGTCGCCATCGGCGCAGGCTTGCTCAAGTCTGGTGAAGTCATGGCGGCAACCTGGAACAAGCTGGCGTTTACTGCCAACAACATCGCCGACGCCATGAAAAACGCCAATTACGGCGGCGCCATTGACAGCAAGGACATCGTTCTGACGGTGCCGGATATCGCTGAAAACGGTGCGTCAGTACCGGTTGAAGTAACCAGCAATATTCCGGGAACCACGTCGATTGCTATTTTCGTTGAAAAGAACATCACCCCGCTGGCCGCCGATTTCGAGATATCCAATGGCGCCGAGGCGTACATCTATACCTTCGTCAAAATGGCGCAGACCTCCCAGGTCCGCGTTGCGGTCAGGGCGGGCGGCAAGGCTTACACCCTGAGCAGGGAAGTCAAGGTCACCATCGGCGGCTGCGGCGGCTGATCACC
The DNA here is from genome assembly GCA_964580925.1 of uncultured Methyloversatilis sp. Taxonomy (GTDB): domain Bacteria; phylum Pseudomonadota; class Gammaproteobacteria; order Burkholderiales; family Rhodocyclaceae; genus Sulfuricystis. The sequence goes on along the minus strand of CAZOMI010000103.1, from coordinate 88 downwards.
CTGGACTGTTCCGGGAATTAACCTAATTAAGAATGGGTCTTCGTGAAAGAGTGTGGGTAAATTTCGTCATGAAATCGCTGGGAAGGCT
>CAZOMI010000102.1:0-7906 GCA_964580925.1 uncultured Methyloversatilis sp. | reverse complement strand
ATGCGAAAGGCGGCCTGAGTTGCAAAAGCGTGTCCAGACAATCGGAGCCGGTACAACAGACGGTGGACAGAACGCGAACAAGACTGCCAAAAGCAAAAGTCGGCGCTGGCGGGACGGCGATAGCGTTAGCGAAAGAGCTGGTCTTGCGGCTTCTTGTTTAAGAGCCGCGACTGAACTGGTCACGGGACTTGCGATAATCACCGCCACGACTACCGCTGGTTCTGCAGGAGCAGCTCAGTATTTACGCAGAAGAAATGAAAAAGGGCTTCAGTCTTACGACTGAAGCCCTTGGTATTACTGGTCGGGGTGCCGGGATTCGAACTCGGGACCCCTTGCACCCCATGCAAGTGCGCTACCAGGCTGCGCCACACCCCGACTGGGTGCGGATTATAGCAGAGCGATTGTCACGCATGCAGCAACTTGATGATGCCGATCAGTTCCAGGCGCAGTGAGTTTCCATCGCCCGCCGCCGCAGGGATTGCCGGCTTTTTAACAGCGGGTTCGTCGAGTCGGTTGCGCGCCCCGCTGATGGTGAAACCATCGTCGTAGAGCAGTTGCCGGATGCGGCGCACCAGCAGTACTTCGTGGTGCTGGTAGTAGCGGCGATTGCCGCGCCGCTTGACGGGCTTGAGCTGAGTGAACTCCTGCTCCCAGTAGCGCAGCACATGCGGCTTGACGCCGCACAACTCACTCACTTCGCCAATCGTGAAATAGCGTTTGGCGGGGATTGGCGGTAGTTCAGTCTTATCCTGGCTGGACGTTGTCATGCGCCGCGGTCTCGACTGTCGCTTTGAGCTTGTGACTGGCGTGGAAGGTGACGACCCGCCGTGCGGTGATCGGAATTTCTTCGCCGGTCTTGGGGTTGCGTCCCGGTCGTTGTGGCTTGTCGCGCAGATGGAAATTGCCGAAACCGGAAAGCTTGACGCTGTCGCCGGTTTCGAGCGCCAAGCGCACTTCTTCGAAGAATGCCTCGACCATGTCTTTGGCTTCGCGCTTGTTCAAGCCGACTTTCTCAAACAGCAGATCGGCCAGTTCGGCCTTCGTCATTGTCATTGTTTTGTCCCTTATCCGCGCAGAACCGCGCCGCAGTGTTCGGTTGCCGTGTGTAACAGTTGGGCGACCGCTGCGTCGGCGTCATTGTCCGCCAGAGTTTTCTGAGTATCTTGCATCGTCACACGGAACGCAAGGCTTTTGCTTTCCGGCGCAATTCCCTTGCCCTGATAGACGTCAAACAGTCGTATTTCCCGCACATGGGCGGGCGCTGCCGCCTGCAAGGCGTCTTGCAGCGCCAGCACGGCGCAGTGCTGGGGCACGATCAGGGCGATGTCGCGCACCACGGCGGGGAAGCGCGACGGCTCGCGAAAGACCGGGAACGGCACCGCCAGCAGCGGCGCCAGTTCGATTTCGAAAACCACGGCAGATGCGGCCAGTTCATATTTCTGGTGCCAGCGCGGGTGGATTTCGCCGATGACGCCGATGGGCTGATCGTCAAGCAGCACGCGGGCCGCACGGCCGGGGTGCAAGGCCGGATGGTTGGTGGGTTCGAAGCGCAGGCGGCGCGGCGCCAGGATGGCTTCGAGTTCGCCCTTGACGTCAAAGAAATCAGCGGGGCGTGCCGGCGTCCCCCATTGTTCTGGCCACGCCGGGCCTGCCGCCAGGGCGGCAAGGCGCAAGGGCTGGTGATAGCCGGTACCGTTCTGGCCGCCACCCTCCGGTGTCGTGTCCGGCAGAAAACAGCGCCCCACTTCAAAGAGCCGCACGCGATCGGCCTGGCGCTTGAGGTTGCTGGCCAGCGCGCCGACCAGGCCGCCGATCAGGGTGCTGCGCATCACGCCCATCTGGCTGGCGATGGGGTTGGCCAGGCGGACGAGTTGCGCGGGCTGCGTGTTGCCGGCGAAGTCGGCTTCCCAGTCGGCATCGACAAAACTGTAGTTGATAACTTCATGGTAGCCGCGCTCGGCCAGCAGCCGGCGCACCTGCATGGCACCGCGCCGCGCTTCGGGCAGCGGCAGCATTTCGAGACGCGCCGTGGGCGGCGGCGCGGGAATGTTGTCGTAGCCGTGCAGGCGCGCGATTTCTTCGATCAGGTCTTCCTCGATGCTGATGTCGAAGCGATAAGCGGGCGGCGTCACGACCAGTTCGTCGGCCGTGCGGGTGTAGGCAAAGCCGAGGCCGGCGATGAGTTTTTCGGTCTGATCGAAGCCGAGGTCGATGCCGAGCACCTTGGCGGCACGCGCCAGGCGCAGGCGCACCGGGGCACGCGTCGGCAACTGGTCGGCAGCGAGCGCTTCGACCACGGGCCCGGGCTTGCCGCCGCAGATGTCGATGATCAGTTGCGTCGCCCGCTCGATGGCGCTGCGCTGCAGTTCGAAATCGACGCCGCGCTCGTAGCGGTAGGAGGCGTCGGACGAAAAGCCAAGTGCGCGCGCCTTGCCGGCGATGGCGTCGGTATTGAAGAAGGCGCTTTCGAGGAACAGGTCGGTCGTGGCGTCGCTGATGCCGGAATGCTCGCCACCCATGATGCCGGCCAGCGCCAGACTTTTGGCTTCATCGGCAATCAGGGCGGTATCGGCCGTCGGCGTGACGGTCTGCTCGTTGAGCAGCAGCATCTGTTCGCCAGCGGCGGGATAGCGCACATGGATGCTGCCCTGCAACCGGGCATCGTCGAAGGCATGCAGCGGCTGGCCGAGTTCGAGCATCACATAGTTGGTGACGTCGACCAGTGCCGAGATGGCACGCACGCCGCAGCGTTCAATGCGCTGCTTCATCCAGTCTGGCGTAATGGCGCGGGCATTGACGCCGCGCACGATGCGGCCGCAGTAACGCGGGCAGGCGGCGGGGGCGTCGAGGATGATGCCGCGCGTGTCTTCAAGCACGGGCGCGACCGGTGCCACCGTTGGCAACTGCAGCGGCGCGCCGGTCAGCGCCGCCACTTCGCGGGCAATGCCGGTAAGCGACAGACAATCGGCGCGATTCGGCGTAAGTTTGAGGGTGATGAGATTGTCATCAAGTTTGAGGTAGCCGCGGATGTCCTGGCCGAGGGGCGCATCGGCCGGCAAGGACAGCAGTCCGCCATGATCTTCCGACAGCCCCAGTTCGCGCGCCGAACAGAGCATGCCGCAACTTTCGACGCCACGCACCTTGGCTTTCTTGATCTCGATGCCGGGTAATTTCGCGCCGACAAGGGCGCAGGGCACCAGCATGCCGGCGGCGGCATTCGGCGCACCGCAGACGATCTGCAACACGCCATGCGCACCAGTATCGACCGAACACAGCTTCAGCTTGTCGGCATCCGGATGCGGGTCGACACGCAGCACGCGCGCCACGACGATATTTGAAAAGTCGGCGCTGGCGGGACGGCACTCCTCGACCTCGAGGCCCGCCATGGTCAGCAAATGGCAGAGTTCTTCGGTCGCCAGAGGCGGATTGACGAGGGCGCGCAGCCAGGATTCGGGGAATTGCATGGTTATTGAAATTGACCGAGAAAACGCAAATCGCCATCGAAAAACAGGCGCAGGTCGTTGATGCCATAACGCAGCATGGTCAGGCGATCCGGTCCGAAGCCGAAGGCGAAACCCGTGTATTTTTCCGGGTCGATTCCGCCGCAGCGCAGCACGTTCGGATGCACCATGCCGCAGCCGGCGATCTCCAGCCAGCGGCCCTCCATCGGGCCGTGCATGAAAGCGACATCGATTTCGGCCGACGGTTCGGTGAAGGGGAAGAACGAGGGACGGAAGCGCACCTTGAGGTCGTCGCTCTCGAAAAACCGGCGCAAGAAATCGGCAACCACGCCTTTCAGATCGGCGAAGCTGACGTTTTCGTCCACCCACAGGCCTTCGACCTGGTGAAACATCGGCGAATGCGTGGCGTCGGAATCGACGCGATAGACCCGGCCGGGACAGATCACGCGAATCTCGGGCAGGCTATCGAGATGCCGGTATTTTTCGGCGTGCGCCAGCATGGTGCGAATTTGCACCGGGCTGGTGTGGGTGCGCAACAGGACATCCTCGCGCACCTTACCCGCGGCATCGAGCAGATAAAACGTATCGTGCATCGATCGCGCCGGGTGGTTCTCGGGCGTGTTGAGCGCGGTGAAGTTGTGCCAGTCGGTTTCGATCTCGGGGCCATCGGCCACTGCGAAACCGATCGAGCGGAATAATTGTTCGATGCGATCGAGCGTGCGCATCACCGGATGGATGCTGCCCCGGGTCGGACCACGTCCTGGCAGGGTCACATCGAGCGCCTCGGCAGCCAACTGGGCTTCCAGCTGGGCGTTGCGCAGCGCCTCGCGCCGTAGCGCCAGCGCCGACTCTACCTGCGCCTTGGCGACATTGATCGCCGCACCCGCCGTCTTGCGTTCTTCCGGCGGCAGCTTGCCCAGGCCCTTGAGCAGCGCGGTGAGCGAACCATCCTTACCCAGATACGCCGCCTTGACCTCTTCGAGCCGGGGAATTTCGTTGGCGGCCGAAAAGTCGGCCGTCGCCTGATTGATCAGTTGTTCCAGATTATTCATGAAGCGGCATGGCTGCGAAAAATGGGACACCCGAAATCTTGCTACCAAAAACCAGAAAGGCCGCCCACTGTTACCTGAGCGGCCATCCTGTTGTTTCAGACTGAACTTCGGCCTGACTTTCAGGCCGGCAGTTGCGCCTTGGCCTGGTTCGCAAGCGCGGCGAAAGCCGGCTTGTCGAACACGGCCAGATCGGCCAGCACCTTGCGATCCACTTCGATCGAGGCCTTCTTGAGGCCATTCATCAGGGTGCTGTACTTCATGCCCAGTTCGCGGGCGGCCGCGTTGATCCGGGCAATCCACAGGGCGCGAAACTGACGCTTTCTTTGCCGACGGTCGCGATACTGGTATTGACCGGCCTTCATCACCGCTTCTTTGGCGACGCGATAGACCGAGGAACGCCGACCGCGATACCCCTTGGCTTGATCGAGAACTTTCTTGTGGCGCGCGCGCGCCGTTACACCGCGTTTGACTCGTGACATGTTCTGCTCTCCTTAACCGTTGGGCAACATGGCACGCACGGACTTGGCATCCGCTGCATGCACTGTCAGCACACCACGCAGGTGACGTTTCACCTTGGTGGTTTTTTTGGTGAGGATGTGACGCTTGAACGCCTGAGCGCGCTTGATGCTGCCCGACCCGCGCACTTTAAAGCGCTTGGCGGCCCCGCTCTTGGTCTTCATCTTCGGCATCGAAGATCTCCTTTCTAACACGGTGCTGGGTGGTTCCCGATCCGGGAACGCTTCAACAACCCACAACCGCTTATTGGCACTGCTTGATACTGCCCACCTCTTACGGCTTGACTTGCTTCTTCGACGGCGCCAGCACCATCACCAACTGCCGGCCTTCCATCTTCGGGTACTGCTCGACGAGAGCCAGCTGATCGAGGTCGGTCTTGATCCGCTCCAGCACGCGCATGCCGATTTCCTGGTGCGCCATCTCGCGACCGCGAAAGCGCAAGGTGATCTTTGCCTTGTCGCCTTCCCCGAGAAACTTGACGATATTGCGCATCTTGATCTGGTAGTCATTTTCATCCGTGCCCGGACGAAACTTGATTTCCTTGACCTCGACGATTTTCTGCTTTTTCTTCGCCTCTGCCGCGCGTTTGGCTTCCTGATATTTGAACTTGCCAATGTCCATCAAGCGGCAGACCGGCGGGTCTGCCATCGGCGCGATTTCGACCAGATCGACTCCGATCTCCTCCGCTTTCAGCAGCGCCTCACGAACTGAACATATACCGAGTTGCTCGCTATCCACCCCGACTAAACGAATTTCGGGGGCCGTGATTTCTTCATTGACGCGCTGCTTCTTATCTTGGGCTATGGCTAAAATCTCCTGAAAATTAAAAAAAACCGAACGCTACGCCTTGCTGCCGCGTTCCTGCAGCAAACGTTCAATCAACGCATCGGTAGGCATCTGCCCGAGATCCTGATTGCCCCGGGCACGCAAAGCGACCAAGCCGGCAGCCTTTTCCTTGTCGCCGACAATCACCAAAAAGGGCCGCTTCAACAGACTATGTTCGCGAATTTTATAGTTAATCTTCTCGCCGCGCAAATCACATTCGACACGCAAACCGGCCTCCCGCAACATTTTCGCCACACTTTCCGCATAGTCGGCCTGGGCTTCGGAAATATTCATCACCACCGCCTGCACCGGCGACAACCACAGCGGCAGGGCGCCGGCATAATTCTCGAGCAATATGCCGGCAAAGCGCTCCAGCGAACCGAACAGCGCGCGATGCAGCATCACCGGCCGCTTGTGGGTATTGTCGGCGGCGACATAGTGGATGTCGAAACGTTCGGGCAGGTTCATGTCGACCTGCAAGGTGCCGCACTGCCAGTCGCGGCCGATCGCGTCACGCAGCACGAACTCCAGCTTGGGACCGTAGAAGGCGCCCTCGCCGGGGAACAGCTCATACGCCATGCCCATGTGATCGAGCGCGTTGGATAGCGCACTCTCCAGCTTGTCCCAGGTTTCATCCGCGCCAATGCGCTTTTCCGGCCGGGTGGACAGCTTGATGCGCACGCGCTCGAAACCGAAGTCCTTGTAGATGTCGAGGATCAGCGCCACCACGCTCTTGCACTCCTCCTCCATCTGCTCCTCGGTGCAGAAGATGTGGGCATCGTCCTGGGTGAAGTGGCGCACCCGCAACAGGCCATGCAGCGCGCCTGACGGTTCGTAGCGATGCACCTTGCCGAATTCGGCCATGCGCAGCGGCAGGTCGCGATAACTCTTGATGCCCTGCTTGAACAGGGCGACCCCGCCCGGGCAGTTCATCGGCTTCAGGGCGAAAACGCGCTCATCCTCGGTCTGCGTGGTGAACATGTGCTCCCGGTAGTTGAACCAGTGCCCGGAAAGCTCCCACAGGGAACGGTCCATGACATCCGGGGTATTCACCTCCACGTAGCCCGCCTCTTCCTGACGTGCCCGCATGTAGCCAATCAGGTCGAGGAACAGCCGCCAGCCGTGGGGATGCCAGAACACGGAACCCGGCGCCTCTTCCTGGAAATGGAACAGGTCCAGTTGCTGCCCGAGCTTGCGGTGGTCACGCTTTTCCGCTTCTTCGAGCATGTGCAGGTGAGCGTCGAGTTCCTCTTTTTTCGCCCAGGCCGTGCCATAAATGCGCTGCAATTGTTCGTTCTTCGGGTCGCCGCGCCAGTAGGCGCCGGCCACTTTCATCAGCTTGAAATGCTTGAGCTTGCCGGTGGACGGGACGTGGGGGCCACGGCACAGGTCGACAAAATCGCCCTCGCGATAAAGCGAAACGTCTTCGCCCGCGGGAATCGCCGCGATCAGCTCCGCCTTGTAGTGCTCGCCCAGCGACTTGAAAAACGCGACCGCCTGGTCGCGCGGCAACACTTCGCGGGTGACGGGAAAGTCTTTTTTCGCCAGCTCAAGCATGCGCTTTTCAATTGCAGCCAGATCTTCGGGCGTGAACGGGCGCTTGTAGGCGAAGTCGTAGTAGAAGCCGTTTTCGACCACCGGGCCGATGGTCACCTGCGCTTCGGGAAACAGCTCCTTGACCGCGTAGGCCAGGAGGTGCGCGGTTGAATGACGGATGATTTCCAGGCCGGCGGGATCGCGGTCGGTGACGATGGCGAGACTGGCGTCCCGCTCGATGCGGTGTGCGGTATCGACGAGCCGGCCATCGACGTTGCCGGCGAGCGCTGCCTTGGCCAGACCCGCGCCGATCGACGCAGCCACCTCGGCCACGGTCGGCGGCTGCGGATAGGTGCGTTGCGAACCGTCGGGTAGCGTGATTATCGGCATGCCAATACTCCAGGGCTCAAAACAAGAACAGGGTGCCCGATCGCCCGGACACCCTGCTTTGCATTAATTTTGTGGCGGAGTGGACGGGACTCGAACCCGCGACCCCCGGCGTGACAGGCCGGTATT
>CAZOMI010000101.1:0-7980 GCA_964580925.1 uncultured Methyloversatilis sp. | reverse complement strand
TGGCTTTCCGGCGACCCCACCCGGCTGCGCCAGGCCCTGCTCAACTACGCCGGCAACGCCGTCAAATTCACCGAGCAGGGCACGATCAATCTTTCCGCCAGTCTGCTGGAAGACAGCGGCGACGAACTGCTGGTGCGCTTCGCCGTGCAGGACACCGGCATCGGCATTGACGCCGCCAAGTTCGACCGGCTGTTCCAGGCCTTTGAACAGGTCGACACCACCACCACTCGCCAGTACGGCGGCACCGGCCTCGGCCTCGCCATCACCCGGCGGCTGGCGCAAATCATGGGTGGCGACGCCGGGGTGGACAGCACGCCGGGCGTCGGCAGTTGCTTCTGGTTCACCGCCCGACTCAGGCGCGGCCACGGCATCATGCCGACTATTTCGGCCGCGGCAGCGGACGCGACCGATGTCGAGACGCAACTGCGCCACGGTTGCAGCGGGATGCGGATCTTGCTGGCCGAAGACAACCTCATCAACCGCGAAGTCGCCATGGAGCTGCTGCATGGCGTGGGGCTGGCGGTGGATACGGCGGAAGACGGACGCGAGGCGCTGGAGATGGCGCGGCACCAGCCCTATGCGCTGGTGCTGATGGACGTGCAGATGCCGCACCTGGACGGCCTGGAAGCGACGCGGGCCATCCGTGAACTGGGTGCCCTGCACCACTGGCGGGACACCCCCATCCTGGCGATGACGGCGAATGCCTTCGAGGAGGACCGCCGCGCCTGCGAAGCAGCCGGCATGAACGACTTTATCGCCAAGCCGGTCGAACCCGCGGCGCTGTATGCGGCTTTGCTGAAATGGCTGCCAGTGCCCCCCGCAGCCCCTCTCCCCAACCCCGCGAGGGGAGAGGGGCTGCGTTCTTCTCCCTCCCCCTTGACGGGGGAGGGCCGGGGAGAGGGTGGAGGCGCCGTACCGCCAGTCCCGCAAAAGGGATTCCCTTCGGTCACGCCGACTTTTGCCGATACCGCGAAACAAGCACTTTCCACCATCCCCGGCATCAACCTGCAGCGCGGGCTGGATGTGGTGCGTGGCAACGCGGAGAAATATGTCCGGCTGCTGAACTTGTTTGCCGACAGTCACGACCAGGACGCGACAACCCTGGCTGCCGCACTGGCTGCGGGTGATCTGGAAGGCCTCGGGCGTCTGGCACACACCCTGAAGGGATCGGCCGGCAACCTGGGGGCAACCGCGGTTCAGGAGGCCGCCACGGCACTCCACACCGCGATCACCGAGCGAGCCGGACGCAATGATATTGAGTGCCACCTCGCGAAACTCGGTGCAGAACTCACGTCGCTGATTGGTGCAATCCGCCAGTTGCCGAAAGAATTGCAGTCGCCCGCCGCAGTTGTTCCCGAACAACTGACGGCGGTGCTCGGCCGGCTGGAAGCATTACTGGCCATCGGCGACATGGAGTCTGACGATCTGGTGCGCAGTGCAGCGCAACTCCTGCAGGCCGGACTGGGTGAGGCAACAGCAGCGACACTGCGCCGCCACATCGCCGCCTGCGACTACGAGTCGGCGCTTTCCGTGCTGCGCGGGCAGATAAGCAGTCGGGACGAATGAGGGGATAATACTTTTTCTCTATCTTTTGGCCATGGCAGTCGGCTGAAAGCCAATCAGGAGCTGCCCATGCCCATCCCGTCAAATCAAGGCACCAGGGCTGACAAGCCGTCGGGAAAATCGCTCCATGCATTCCTCACGCGACTCATCTGGCTGTGCGTTGGACCGCTGCTGCTGCTGGCCAGCTATCTGGCCATCAACCATGTCCAGACCCTGCAGCATCACAACGACCAGGAAGCCGCCAATCTCGCGACCAATTACGCCGCCGATATCGACCAGTACCTCGATGCCCGCATTGGCGCCCTGCATATATTGGCCGCCTCGGGACATCTGGATGACGCCGCGCGCTGGAGCGGCCTTTACCAGAAGGCGCAGGCCTTCCAGAAAAGCTTCGGCAGCCACGTCATCCTCGCCGACACCGCGGAGCCGATGCGCATGCTGTTCAACACCCGTGTGCCCCTCGGCAGCGCATTGCCCCTGTTGCCGCAGCCCGCCGGCCACACGGCGGCGCCCACCGCTCTTGCCACCGGTCGGCCGGCGGTCGGCGATATGTTTACCGGACCAATCGCGAAAGAATCTCTGGTCGCCATCGCTGTTCCCGCCCCGCGGCACGGCAAAACCGTTTTCCTGCTGCTCACCGTGGTCGAAACCCGCCAGTTCCAGGAGCACATCGAAAAACTGGCCCTGCCCCCCGACTGGACCCTGACCCTGTTCGATGGCAACGGCACGGCGATTGCGCGGCGCGCACCCGCGAGCTTGAACCCGGCCGCTACCAGCGACGCCGCTGCCGTTGAAAAATTCGTCGCCAAACCGGCGACGGCACCCTGGTCGGTGGTGCTGGAAATTCCACACAGCACCGAACGCGCACCGCTACTCAAGGCCGCTGCGCTGTTGGCGCTCGCCATCCTCATCGCCACGCTGGTCAGCATTCTCGGTGGCACTCTGGCCGGCCGCAGACTGGCCAGGGCGGTGGCATCGCTGGCCGTGACGCCGCCAGCCGGGACACCTCCCCCCGACATCGCCGAAATCGCCATGGCACGCCGCCAACTCGACGCTGCGACAGCAAGCCGCGCGACCGCCGAAGCCCAACTGCGGCAGAGCGAGGCCCAGCTGCGCGAGATGAGTGCCATCGCCCACGTCGGCAGTTGGGAGATCATTCTGCCGACTTGGCGCATCACCTGGACCGAGGAAACCTACCGTCTCTACGGCGTTTCGCCCGACACCTTCACCCACACGCCCGAAGCCTTCCTGCAACTGCTCCACCCGGACGACCGTGACGCCATGAACGCGTGGATCGCCGCCTGCCTGGCTGGCGACGCCCCCGGCGACCTGGAATTCCAGGTTCCCTTGCCCGACGGCGCGGTGCGCGTTCTCGGCGGTCACGGCCACCTGGTCCGCGACGCCGCCGGCCGGCCGGCCCGCATGGTCGGCACGGTCCAGGACATCACCGCGCGCAAGCAAGTGGAGGAACAACTGCGCCTGTGGCAGCAGGTGTTCGAGCGCGCCGAGTTTGGCCTGGCGCTGGCCAGCAACGCGGACAACACCTTCATCGCGATCAACCCGGCCTTCGCCCGGCAGCGCGGCTACACGCCGGAGGAACTGGTCGGCAAGCCCGTCCTCGCGGTCTACCCGCCGGAGCTGCACGAGGAGGTCAAACGCCTTTCCCGGAACTTCGGGAAGGGCGGGCACACCGTCTTCGAGTCGGTTCATCAGCGCAAGAACGGCGAGCGCTTCCCGGTTTTGATGGATGTCGCCATCATCGTAGACGCCGCAGGCCGCCCCCTGACGCGGGTGGCCTACGCGCTGGACATCACCGCGCGCAAGCAGGCCGAGGCCGAGCTGCGCAAGCTGTCGCTGGCCGTCGAGCAAAGCCCGGCAAGCATCGTCATCACCAACGTCGATGCCATGATCGAATATGTGAACGAAACCTTCGTCCGCAACACCGGCTACGCCCGCGAAGACGTCATCGGCCAGAACCCGCGCTTCCTGGATTCCGGCCAAACACCGCGGGAAACCTACGCTGCTCTCTGGGCCGCTCTTGCCAAAGGTCAATCCTGGAAGGGCGAATTCATCAACCGCCGCAAGGACGGCAGCGAGTACACCGAGTTCGCCATCGTCACGCCCATCCGCCAGGCCGATGGACAGATCACCCACTACGTTGCGGTCAAGGAAGACATCACCGAGAAGAAGCGCGTCGGCGCCGAACTCGACCGCCACCGCCACCACCTCGAAGAACTGGTTGACAGCAGAACCACGCAGCTGGCCGAGGCGCGCGATGCCGCCGACGCCGCCAACCGCGCCAAGAGCACGTTCCTCGCCAACATGAGCCACGAAATCAGGACGCCGATGAACGCCATTCTCGGCCTCACCCACCTGATGAAGCGCTCCGGCGCCACGCCCGAGCAGGTGGCGCGGCTGGCCAAGATCGATGGTGCCGGCAAGCACCTGCTGGCCATCATCAACGACATCCTCGACCTGTCGAAGATCGAAGTCGGCAAGCTGCAACTGGAAAATACGGATTTCAACCTCTTGATGATCATGGACAACGTCTGTTCCCTCATTGGCGAGCAGGCCCGCGCCAAGGGGTTGACCATCGAGGTTGAAAACGATGACGTTCCCGTCTGGCTGCGCGGCGATCCCACCCGCCTGGGCCAGTCCTTGCTCAACTACGCGAGCAATGCCGTCAAGTTCACCGCGCACGGCACGATCAGGCTGTGCGCCGAGCTCCGCGAAGACCATGGCGACGAAATCCTGGTGCGCTTCGCTGTGCAGGATACCGGCATCGGCATCGCGCCCGACAAGAGCGCACGGCTGTTTCACGCCTTCGAGCAAGCCGATAGCTCGACCACCCGCCAATACGGCGGGACGGGTCTCGGCCTGGTCATCACGCGGCGGCTGGCGCAACTGATGGGCGGCGAAGTCGGCGTCGACAGCACGCCTGGCGTCGGCAGCACCTTCTGGTTCACCGCCCGCCTGCAGCGCGGGCACGGCGTCATGCCCGCCCTCGCTGCCGCGGGCAAGGCGGATGACGAGACCCTATTGCAACTGCGCCATGGCGGCGCCCGCTTGCTGTTGGTGGAGGACAACGCCATCAACCGCGAGGTGGCGCTGGAACTGCTGCACGACGCGGGACTGGTTGTGGACACCGCGGAGGATGGTCAGGTGGCGGTGGACAAGGCGCGCAGTGGCGCCTACGACCTGATCCTGATGGACATGCAGATGCCCAGGCTTGACGGATTGGCAGCGACGCAGGCGATCCGCGCCCTCCCCGGCTGGGAAACCAAACCCATTCTGGCGATGACCGCCAATGCCTTCGAAGATGACCGCCGCGCCTGTGAAGCCGTCGGCATGAACGACTTTATCGCCAAGCCGGTCGAACCCACCACGCTGTATGCGGCTTTGCTGAAGTGGTTGCCGCTGCCCCCCGCTCCCCCGCTCCCCAACCCCCGCTCCACGCCCCACGGAGCGGATTGCATTCCGATCCGGCTGCGATGGCGGGAAGCAGTGCTTCCCGAATTCCCCTCTCGCCCCGCGAGGGGAGAGGGGCTGCGTTCTTCTCCCTCCCCCTTGACGGGGGAGGGCCGGGGAGAGGGTGGAGGCGCCGTCCCCGATTCACGCGCCGTCCCGCCAGCGCCGACTTTCGCGGCAGCAGCGCTGGCGCAACTCGCCGGCGTGCCGGGTTTCGATGTCGAACGCGGGCTGGCGATGTTGAACGGCAAAGCCGACAAATACCTGGAACTGCTGCGCCGCTTTTGCAACACCCACGCCGACGACATGACCCGGCTGACCGAGCTCCTGGCCGCCGGCGATCGCATCGGCGCGCAGCGCCTGGCGCACACCCTCAAGGGCACGGGCGCCGCACTGGGGGCCACGGGGCTGTCGCAAGCGGCCGCAACACTGGAAGAAATGTTCAAGGCACAGCCTGATGCGCCCCCCGACGACATACCCGTCCGCGCCGCCATGGCTGCCGTCAACGCTGAAATCCGGGCCCTGGTCGCCGCCCTGGCAACCCTGCCCGTCGCCACGGTGGCGGAAGCAGCGCCACCCGATCCGTCCGTCGACCCACAGGCACTGCGCCAGTTGCTCGACCGGCTGGCCGCCTTGCTGACCATCGGCGACATGGCGGCCGACGAACTGGCGCGGAGGGAGGAGCCGCTCCTGCGCGCCGGACTGGGTACAGCGACGGCGGCGGCACTCCGCGCCCGCATCGACGCCTTCGATTACGATGCGGCACTGGCCGTGCTGCGCGGGCAATGAACCTATTGGGAGCCCTGCCATGACACAAGACAAGAAAGAAAACCCGCCGGTTCTCATTGTCAGCGATGACGCCGAAGAAGCGCGCGTCGTGCGCGACCTGCTGCAGCACGATTTTGCCAACCTGACGACGGCGGACGACGAGGAAACCGGCCTGCGCCTGTTTCAGGAAAAGTTGCCGGCGGTTCTGGTGCTCGTTTTCCAGGAAATGGAAAAATCGGAGCGCTTCTATCTGCGGCTCTATCGTCAGTGCGAAACCATCCGTGAAATCCCGCACCAGACCCTACTGCTTTGCAAGAGCAACGAAACCGAAGCCGCCTTCCACCTCTGCCGCAACAACACCTTTGACGACTATCTGATCAATCGGCCGATGCATGACCCGTTTCGCCTGCGCCTGGCGGTTCAGCAAGCGCTGGAGCGCCAGTCCGGGCGCTCCGCGTCGGCGACAGTGCAGCGCCAGCTCTCCCACATCGGCAGCGACCTGCGCCAGCTCGATACTTTCGTCAATAAGGCCCTGGCGGGCGGCCAGGAACATCAGGCCGAGTCACTCAAGACCTTCCGCGAATTCGCCAATCGGCTGAGCAGGGAGCTTGACCAGTTCGAAGCGCACATGAACAGTGCCGCCCAGGCGAATGCCACCAGGAAGGCCTTCGAGAAGAGCGGCTTGATTCAGCAGTTCGACGAATTGCGCCGCGCGCGGGTCGAGCCTGCCGCCCGGCAGGTCGAGGGGAAACTGGAGGAGGCGCAACGGTGGGCGCAAAAGGTCGACACGGACTACCGCGAGCAGGCTGCCAGGGTCACCCGCCATGAGTTTCCACCGCCCCCTGCTGAAGTGATGCTGGTCGATGACGACGAGGTCTACCGTGAAATGCTCGGCATCATGCTGGAGGAAGTCGGTCTGCGCGTGACGCTGGCGGACAGCGGCGAAACCGCGCTGGCCACAATGCGCCTACGGCGCCCCGACATCGTGCTGCTCGACTACGACATGCCGGGACTGGGCGGAGATGGCGCACTGCGGCAGATGAAGGCCGATCAGGAGTTGCACAATGTCCCGGTCATCATGCTCTCCGGTGCTGGCACCCGTGAAATCATGCTGGAGACAAGCCGGGCCGGCGCCGCGGGTTTCATCGTCAAGCCCAGCAACCGGCCGACCATTCTTGCCAAGATCAACAGCGTGCTGGCAAGGAAGCCGCTTTAGCGTGCGACACGGAACTGCTCCGTGGGACATTTCAGGAACGAGCCAGCCGGCGCAGGCCATCATCCATAAAACAGCCGCCCCATTCCGGGAAGCCAGGAATGACAGGAAAACTTTTTCAGCATGGCAGAATTTGCCATGATCGCCAGCGCCGTGCTTGCCCGACTGTGCTTGCCCGATTTGAGAGAAACACCCCGAATGGGGGATAATACGAAGGTTATCTTTTTCGGTCCGTTCGATTGTCGTCTTTTGACAGTCAGGAGGTAAATTGTGTTCCAGGTACGCATTCACGGCCGGGGCGGCCAAGGGGTGGTCACGGCGGCGGAGATGTTGTCGGTCGCCGCCTTCGACGAAGGGCGCCATGCCCAGGCTTTTCCGAGTTTTGGTTCCGAACGCACCGGCGCACCCGTGGTGGCGTTCTGTCGCATCGACGACAAGGAAATCCGTCTGCGCGAACCGATCATGGAGCCCGACGCGATCATCATCCAGGACCCGACCCTGCTGCATCAGGTCGATGTTTTCGCCGGACTGAAGAACGACGGCTACATTCTCATCAACACCAACAAGAGTTTTGCCGCGCTGGGACTGGCCGATCTGGCCGGCGCCTGGAACCCGGCCCATCTCTGCACCGTGTCCGCCACCGAACTGGCGCTGAAACATGTCGGCCGCCCGGTGCCGAACGTGCCGCTGCTCGGCGGCTTTGCGGCCATCTCGGACATCATTCAACTGGCCTCGGTGATCAAGGCGATCGGAGAACGCTTCTCCGGCAAGCTGGCCGCCGGCAATAGCGCCGCGGCAACCGAGGCCTACGCGATCGTCAAAGCCGGGATGGCGGCCGCCTTGCCCGGAGGGGAACAACATGCTTAAACAAATCGAAGGTTCGCGCGCGGTCGCCGAGGCCGTGGCCCTGTGCCGCCCCGAAGTGATCTGCGCCTATCCGATTTCGCCGCAGACCCACATCGTCGAGG
>CAZOMI010000100.1:0-8033 GCA_964580925.1 uncultured Methyloversatilis sp. | reverse complement strand
CGCATCTGATTGATGTGGCGGGTGTTTTTGAGGTGGTCGACAAACATGGGCTAAAAGTTCAACTCAAAATAGCTACGCCGTAGTCCCGGCACCGGGCCGCCCCAAGCCGGGACGACACGCGGCGAAGCCGCAACCTGCGCACAAACATGAATGGGGGCTCCCCGTGATAGACGAGCGCAGCGAGTCAACAGTCACCCCCTTCCAGGGAAGGGGGCTGGGGGGAAGGTTTCAATAGTGCGCGTTGACGTCCCACATGTCTGGCGTGAAACGCACCACGCGGTTGCGGCCGCCCGCCTTGGCGGCATATAGCGCGACATCGGCAAACTTGACGATCTGCCAGAAGGTGTCCGAATCGCTGGGGAATTCGGCAACGCCGATCGAGATGGTTTTCTGCAGCATGCCCCCGTTGATGGGCACCTTGGTGGCCTCGACTTCGGCGCGGATTTTTTCGGCGACCTTCATCGCGGCATCCCCGCCGGTGTCCATCAAGGCCAGCAGAAACTCCTCGCCACCATAGCGCACGGCGATATCCGAGCTGCGCACGTTGCGCAGCAAGACATCGGCCAGGGTCTTGAGCACCTTGTCGCCGACTTCGTGGCCGTGCGTGTCATTGACCTGCTTGAAGAAATCGAGGTCGAGCATCAGCACCGTGATTGTGCTCTTGCGCCGCTGTGTGCCGGAAACCAGGGTGCCGATGTATTCCTCGAGGAAACGCCGGTTGTAGAGGCCGGTCATGGCGTCGCGCAGGGAATTTTCGCGCAGGTGCTCCATCAAGCGCTTGGCTTCCAGCACCGGGCCGGCTTCACGCAGGTAGACGGCGACGAAGGGTGCCAGCAGGCGCGCCAGTGGGGCATGCTCGGCGGAAATGACCATCTGCACCACGCAACCGGCGGTGCCGGTCTGGGCAATCGGCAGGCAGATGTGGCTGTCGCCCGCCTCGGCCGGTCGAAACATGGTGCATAAACCGGGGAATTCGACCGCATTCACTTCATGGCCGGTGCGGCGGGCACGGCAGAAGGATGAGTCAACCGTGATTTGCGGGTCGCAGTAGCGGCAGCTGGCGCCAACCTCGCCATCGATCAGGATCGGCGTCATGCGGTTTTTGCTCGCCGCGACCTCGTAGATCGAAAACCGCTTGAAATCGTATTTCTGGCCCAATACTTCGGCAATCCGCAGATAGATGTCGAGCTTGTTCTGGTCCTCCTCGATGGCCTGCTTGAACTGCGACACCGCGACCAGGCCTTCGACCATTTCGGCGGTGAGCGCCAACTGGTTGCCGCCATCGCTGACATGATGCCCCATCAACTGGCCGACCCGGGTGCGAATGGTGGTCACCTCGCGCTCGAGAAATCCCATTAACTGATTGATGTTCTTGGCGATGCCGTCAAGCTCGTCCGCGCTATGCTGCCCACTTTGCAGTCGAATGCGGCCGGAGAAATCCCCCCCCACCGCCTGCGCGGTGACCTCCTGCACGGCATGGGCCGTGTCCGATAGCGGATTCATCATGCGCCGCAGGATCGCCAGGCCGGCCAGGGCGGCGAGCAGCACCGCCAGACTGATCAGACCCACCGCCAGGATGCTGTTGCGGCGATTTTCGGCCAGCGGAATGTCGATGGCCACCACACCCAGCACCGTGCCGACGCTGACGGCGTGGCATTGCAGGCAGTTAGGCGTGCCGAGATCATTGGCGACATAGGGGATCAACGCACGGTAAACCAGCTCGCCACTGGACGATGCCTTCTCGAATGACGCCTTGCCCGTGTCCATGGCCAGGCCGATGCCTCCGGCGTCTACGCCGCTCTTGACGTCGGCGTGGTCGAGGGCGATGCCCGGCCCGAACTGACTGACCACCGCCGGGCCACGAATCACCCGTACCTGCCGCACACCGGGCACCGCTGACAGGCGGGCGAGAAATTGCTGACGCTTGTCAATGGTGCCATGGATCATGCTCTCGGTGAGCCCGACCTTGACCGTTTCAGCCACCGAACGCGCATGCATCTCGGCGGCATAAACCGAGAAGTAATGAAAACTCAGCGCGGAGAACGCTGTCAACACCACGAGCAGTGCCGCCAGGGTACTGACGTAGAACATCATGGTCTTGCCTTTGAGATTCATCGCTACCACCCAAGAGTGAGTAATTCGTCGTGCACGATACGCAAATTTTTGCGGGCACCGCGCTGTGAGAGGTAGTTTTTTCTGCCTTATTTCAAGGCACATGACCGCGCGGCAGGAGCACCCACATCATGCCGCGCTGCTTCATCTTGCCGGCCAGATTGCCGGCGGCAGTCCCGCTGCCCCAGTAAAAGTCCGCGCGCACCGCGCCACGGATCGCGCCGCCGGTGTCCTGCGCCAGCATCAGCCGGTTGAGCGCCTGTTCGCTGTTGGGTTGCGTGGTGGCGAGCCAGACCGGCGCGCCCAGCGGCACATGGCGCGGATCGACGGCAATCGAACGTTCCGGCGTAAGCGGCACGCCGAGCGCGCCGGGCGGCCCGCTGCCCATGGCGCCAGCGCCATCCCTTGGGGCCGGCAATTCGCGGAAAAACACCATGCTCGGATTGACGTTCAGCAGTTCATTGAGGCGGCGCGGATGTGCCACCGCCCAGGCCTTGATGCCCTGCATCGAGGCTTCGTGGGCGCGCAACTCGTTCTGGTCGATCAACCAGCGGCCGATCGAGCGATAGGGGTGGCCGTTCTGGTCAGCATAACCGATGCGCACGCGGCTGCCATCGTCGAGCGCCACCTGACCCGAACCCTGGATTTGCAGGAAGAAAAAATCGAGCGGGTCATCCACCCATAGCAGGGCTTCATCGGCACGTCGCACCTCCTGCGCCGTCCAGTCGGCGCGATCATGATAAGGCACCAGCTTGCGGCCTTCGATGCGACCCCGCAGACGCAGGTGTTTCAGTTCCGGATAGAGCGCATCGAGTTCGACCACGATCAGATCAGCCGGCGGAGCGAACACCGGCGTCAGGTAGGGCGCTTTTTTTGCGCGGCTGCCGCGGATCAGGGGCTCGTAATAACCGGTAACCAGGCCAGTCCGGCCGCCATCCGGCTGGGTGAGCGCCCAGGGCTGGAATTGGCCCTCGAACCAGGCCCGCGCCGTCTCGCCGGCGCCGACTTTTGCTGACAATGCAGATTCGCAACTCGCACGCCAGAGCGGGCGCTTGGCCAGTGTGGAACAGGAGGCGCGGAAAGCCTCGAAAGCCGGCAGCGGGTCATCGCTCAGCCAGTCGGGCAGGTCGCTCCAGGCGGCGGGCTGCAGGGGCTTGGCCTCGGGCTTGGGGGGCTCGACGCCCGGACAAACAGGACAGGCAGCGCAGGGTGGGCAGGTCGCTGCGGCAATGGTGCCGGACGCAGGAGGCGCGGGGGGTGGCAAGGGCATGGTGGCACAGCCGGCCAGCACTAATGTCATCAGGAAAAACGTGGGAGCTGGAAACGTGGGCATGGTGAATCTGCTAAATTGAACGGTCATCAAGGAACGAAAGCTTAACCGATGCAGGCACTCGAAACACTGCTGGCACGACTCGAAAGTCTGGTCGGGCGCGCCGAATCCCTCTTGCCGCAGCCGCCCGCGCCGCCCGACTGGCGCGCGTCAACCGCCTTCCGCTGGCGCGTCGCCCAGGGGCGAGGCCGCCTGGAAGCGGTGCGCCACCCCCAGCGCATCCAGCTTGACGACCTGCTCGGGGTCACCGGCCAAAAGGCCGCCATCGTGCGCAACACGCGCCAGTTCATCGCCGGCCGCCCCGCCAACAATGTGCTGCTGACCGGCGCGCGCGGCACCGGCAAGTCCTCGCTGGTCAAGGGTGTGCTGGCAAAATTCGCCAAGCGCGGCCTGCGCCTCATCGAGGTCGACCGCAACGACCTCGTCAGCCTGCCGGAAATCATCGATCTGATCGCCGACCGCCCCGAACGCTTCATCGTGTTTTGCGACGACCTTTCTTTTGAAGCCGCCGAGCCCGGCTACAAGGCGCTGAAAAGCGCGCTCGACGGCTCCATCGCCGGCCCGCCGGAAAACCTGCTGATCTACGCCACCTCCAACCGCCGGCATCTGATGCCCGAACGCATGGCCGAGAATCTCGAAACCACGCACACGGCGGATGGCGAGATCCATCCCGGCGAAACCACCGAGGAAAAGATTTCCCTGTCGGAGCGCTTTGGCCTCTGGCTCTCGTTCTATCCCTTCGACCAGGAACTCTATCTGGCGATCTGCGTGCACTGGCTCAACAATTTCGGGCTGGACGAAAAGACGGCGCTGGTGGGACGGCAAGAGGCACTGCAGTGGGCCCTGCAGCGCGGCGGCCGTTCCGGGCGGGTGGCCTGGCAGTTCGCCCGCGATTATGCCGGTCGAATGAGCAAGTGAAGATCACCGATGTCGCCGCCGCCGTCATCCTGCGCGAGGACGGCAGTTTCCTGCTCGGCCAGCGGGCGGCAGATACCTTTTACCCCGGCTACTGGGAATTCCCTGGCGGCAAGGTCGAGGCTGGCGAAACCCCCCGTTCCGCCTTGATCCGGGAACTCCACGAAGAGCTCGAAATCGAGGTGCTGGCCGCAACCCCCTGGATCGTGCGCGAGCATGTGTACGAGCATGCCCACGTGCGGCTGCATTTTTTCCGCGTCACGCAATGGCGCGGCGAGCTGCGCGACCATGTGCATGCCGTGCTCGCCTGGCAACGGGCAGATGCGCTGGCCGTCACGCCCATGCTGCCGGCCAATGCCCCGGTACTGGCCGCCCTGCAACTGCCCGCGCATTACGGCATCACTCACGCGTGGCGGATCGGCGTCGACGCACAACTGGCGGCCCTTGAAGCCGCGCTGCGCAGTGGCTTGCGCCTGATGCAACTGCGTGAAGCCGCCATGCCCGAGGCGCAACGCCAGGCATTTATCGCCGCTGTCGTCAGTCTTTGTCATGCCAACGGCGCGCGCGCTCTGGTCAATGGCGATGTCGCGCTGGCGATTGCCACACTAGCCGACGGCGTGCATCTCAACGCCCGGCAGCTCATGGCGCTGCAAGCTCGCCCGGAGTTGCCGCTCGTCGCCGCCTCATGTCACAACCGCGTTGAACTGGCAAAAGCCGCACGCCTCGGTCTCGACTTTGTCGTGCTCGGCCCCGTCCAGCCGACCGCCAGCCACCCGGAGCAGTCGGGCATGGGCTGGCCCGCATTCAGCGACTTGATCGCCCGCTATCCGCTACCGGTGTATGCCATTGGCGGGTTGACTGGCGCCGACCTTGCCGTCGCGCAAAGCTATGGCGCCCATGGCATTGCCGCTATCCGCGCGGCTTGGCTGACTTCGGAGGAATTTCGCTGAAGTCGTCCGCCGGAGCATCATGCGAAGCCGCGCCCGGCACGCAATAACCATCGCTGGCCCACTCCCCCAGATCAATCTGCCGGCAGCGCTCCGAACAAAACGGGCGGAATTTGCTCTGCGGCCCCCAGACCACGGTAGCACCGCAGATCGGGCAAAGGACACTACGCATTACAGATTACAGAAGGTCAGATCGAATTCGATATCCGCTTCCGACTGTTTCGGCCGCCCGCCGATGTCGGGAACGGTGAAGCGCACGTTGAGCGCATATTTGTTGGCGCTGATTTCAGGCACGGCGGCATGGTCAGCCGACAAACGCAGGCGGACCAATTGTGCGGTGCGACCGGACAACATCAGCTGGAATGCACCGTGTGCGGCAACCTGTCGTTCGGCCCGGCCGGACGAACGTAACAGGCGGAGGACAATACTTAGGGCGGCACGGATGGGCAGCAGCGGTTTGATCCAGCCGGTGACGTCCGCGCGCCGCTGGGCGGGATCGCGGTTGAGCCAGTAGTGATAGGAAGGCAGGTCGAACTCGCAGACGCCGCCGGGAATGCCGGCGCGATTCTTGATGCCCATCAGCCAGTCGTTCTCGCGCAGGTACTGGCCGGTCTTGCCCTGCATGGCCAGCAAGGCCGCCGAGCACTGTTCGATTTCGTAGAGCGCACCGGACAACGCATCCTCGGAGATGTCCGGGTTGTTGCGAAAGGAGAGCAGGATCTGCCGCTGTCGCTCGAGTTCCTGCACCAGATCGAACTTGAGGTCGGCTCGCCCGGCAATCTCAAGGATCTCGAACAGGGTGACTATCGCGACATGATGCTCGTTGGGACCGTCGAGATCGGTGAAATAAAGTATTTTCTCGAACAGGTCCTCAAGACGCAGCAAGGTGCGGATGCGCTCGTTCAGCGGGTATTCGTAGGTGATCACGCGCCGGCCCGGATGGAAATACCCATAATTTTGACCGATTTACCCATAAATCTCAAATTGATCTCAACCGGAAAACACCCGTAATCATCAGGCTAGCCTGCTCTCTTCACTGTTTGCGTCACGTTGCGCCAATTGCAGATAACGTGCATGCAAAACGGCGATTTGCTCGCGCAATTGCTCCAGCCCCGCGGCGTTGCTGATAAGGTCGTCGGCGATGGCCAGGCGCTCCTGCCGCGTCGTTTGTGCCGCCATGATCGACTTGACAGCGCTGCGGGACAAGGCGCTGCGCGCCATGGTGCGCGCAATCCGGGTTTCTTCCGGACAGTCGACGACCGCCACACGGTTCATCCATTCACGATAGCTGCCAGACTCGACCAACAGTGGCACGACCAGGACGATATAGGGAAAGTCGGCGCTGAAGGCACGGTGCATCTCCTGTTCGCAGGCAGCGTGGATCAGCGGGTGCAGGATGGACTCGAGGCGCTTCCGCTCCTGCGGATCGGCAAACACGCGCTGGCGCATGGCGGCGCGATCGAGTGCGCCATCAGGGGTCAGCACCTGCGGGCCGAACACGGCCCGGATGGGCTCGACGGCGGTGCCACCGGGCGCGGTCAGCGCATGTGCAATGACATCGGTATCCACTACGGCGGCGCCCAGCGCGGCAAAGCAACGCGCAACCTCGCTCTTGCCACTGCCGATGCCGCCGGTCAGGCCGACGATAAAACCCCGCCGCGGAGCCTTCATTGGGCAGGACAGTCGTTGCGGCTGGCCCCGGCCAGAGAGGCCATCAACTCTGGAAGCTTGCGCTGCAGTTCATCCGCCGGCGCACGCAGCTCGACGACAAACTTTTCTGGCTTGATGTCACGCCTGGCAAGTTGTGCCGAGCGCACGCCCTTGCGTGTCATCGACTGTAAAAACTCCTCGGCCAGTGCCTGACTGCGGAACACGCCCAGCGATACCGCGAAAGGTCCCTGCACCGCATCTTCGACGATCTGCCCTTCCTTGATGCCCAGCTGGCGCAACTCCGTCCGCTTCTTTTCTGCCGCGGCCCTGCTGGGCAACTGGGCGATCAACACCCAGTGGCCGGCCGCTTCATTGTCAGGGATCAGGGTGACCGTCCAGCCTGGCGTCTCGGCCATGTCACGCCGCTTGAAGGTATCGGCTTCGGCGGCGGAAAGTCCTTCGATGCGTTGACAGAGCAGTGCCGCTGTCGGTGCGGCAGGCACGGGCCCGGCAGGGAGAATGCGCAGTTTGTCCGGCTCGATCTGCTGTTGCAACCGCCCGGGTTCGCGTCCCGCATCCACCTCGCCCAGATAACCCTGGCCCCAGGAAAACAGCACCAGATTCGCCAGCAGGAGAACCAAGAATGCGAGACGCATGAAGCCGCTCAGCCGACCTTGGGCAGGTGTGCCAGGGAAGCCTGAATCGCCTCGGCCGGATACTCGAAGTCTTGCAGCTTGCCGGCAAAGTAGCTTTCATACGAGGTCATGTCGAAATGGCCATGGCCGGACAGGTTGAAGAGCAGGGTCTTCGGCTCGCCGCTGGCCTTGCAGCGCAATGCCTCGTCGATGCAGGCGCGAATGCCGTGGGCCGATTCCGGCGCCGGGATGATGCCCTCGGCGCGGGCGAACATCACGCCGGCCTCGAAGGTTCCCAGTTGCGGCACCGCGATCGCCTCGATCAGCTTTTCATGGAACAACTGCGAAACCAGCGGGCTGTCGCCGTGATAACGCAGGCCGCCGGCATGGATGCCCGGCGGCATGAAGTCGTGGCCGAGGGTGTACATCTTCATCAGCGGCGTG
>CAZOMI010000099.1:0-8499 GCA_964580925.1 uncultured Methyloversatilis sp. | reverse complement strand
CGGAATTGGCTTTTTGCACGGCATCCATGGCAAGGGCACGGATCGCGCTGGTCAGATTGTTGAACACGGGCGGCTCGAAATCGCTAAAAGTGGCAGACATGATATTTTCTCCTCGGGAATCCGCGATTATCCGCGAAACCCGGCTTCAGGGGTTACAAGTATCGGGTGAGCGGCGACGCAAAACGCGCCTCACAGTGCCGTGGCGCGCCGCTTGTTCTCCATCAGGCGCAGGATCATCGGCGTGAAGATCAGCTGCATCGCCAGTTCCATCTTGCCGCCCGGCACGACGATGACATTGGGGCGCGACATGAAGGAATCGTGGATCATCGACAGCAGGTAGGGGAAGTCGATGCCCTTCGGATTGGCGAAGCGGATCACGACAAAACTTTCGTCCGCGGTCGGAATGTCCTGGGCGATGAAGGGGTTCGAGGTATCGACGGTCGGCACGCGCTGGAAGTTCACATGGGTGCGGGAAAACTGCGGAATGATGTAATTCACATAATCCGGCATGCGCCGCATGATCGTATCCACCACCGCCTCGGTCGAATAGCCGCGCGCCGACTTGTCGCGAATCAGCTTCTGGATCCATTCGAGGTTGATGATCGGCACCACGCCGACGAGCAGGTCGGCATGCTGGGCGACGTTAAGCGTGTCGGTGACGACCGCGCCGTGCAGGCCTTCGTAGAACAGCATGTCGGACGGCGGCAGGTCTTGCCAGGGGGTGAACGTGCCCGGCTCCTGCTTGTACGGTGCGGCTTCTTCGTGATTGTGCAGGTAGTAGCGGCGTTTGCCGCTGCCGGTCTCGCCGTAGGTCTTGAACAAGTTTTCCAGTTCATCGAGAACGTTGGTCTCGGGGCTGAAATGGCTGAAGTGATTGTTGCCCAGCTTGGTCTGCTCGGCAGCGGCTTCCTTCATCGCCTTGCGGTCGTAGCGGTGAAAGGAGTCGCCTTCGATGATCGCGGCGTTGAGCTTTTCGCGCCGAAAGACATGTTGAAAAGATTTGGTGACCGAGGAAGTGCCCGCCCCCGATGAGCCGGTGATGGCAATGACTGGATGCTTGACCGACATGAACGTCTCCGGAAAAAGTAGGAATGATTAACGAAACAGGGAGCGCGAGGAGAACAACGGCATATCGTAACCTTCCAGGTCCTTGCCCTCGACGTATTCGTGGTGGTAGTGATGCAGACGCTCCACTTCGTCCTTCGAACCGAAGATGAAGGGGGCGCGCTGATGCAGCTCGCTCGGCTTGATGTCGAGAATGCGGTTGCGGCCGGTAATCGCGGCGCCGCCGGCCTGCTCGATGATGAAGGCAATCGGATTGGCTTCGTAGAGCAGACCAAGTCGACCGCCCTGCTCGCGGGTCCGTTCATCGTGCGGATAGAGAAACACACCGCCGCGCGTGAGGATGCGATAGGCTTCGGCGACCAGCGAGGAGACCCAGCGCATGCCGAAATCCTTGCCCCGGGGGCCTTCCTTGCCGGCCATGCACTCCTGCACGTAACGGCGTACCGGTGGTTCCCAGAAGCGCTCGTTGGAGGCGTTGATGGCGAAGGTGGACGCCTCGACGGGAACGGTCATCTTGGGGTGGGTCAGAATGAATTCGCCGACTTCGCGGTCGAGCGTGAAGCCGTTGACGCCCACACCCGTGGTCAGGAGCAGGCGGGTCGAGGCGCCATACTGGATGAGGCCCGCGCACAGCATCTGCGTGCCGGGCTGCAGGAAATCCGCCTCTTTGGGTTTGCGCGCGGGGTCTGGTGCCCGAAAAATCGAAAAGATCGTGCCGGTCTGGAAGTTGATGTCCAGATTTCCCGAGCCATTCAGGGGGTCGAAGCTCAGCAGATACTTGCCGCGCGCCTGCCCGGCGGGAATGTGGCTGATGCCCTGCATATCCTCGGAAGCCATCGCGGCGAGGTGGCCGGTGGCGATACCCGCCTGCAACATGACCTCGTTGGCCAGGGCTTCGAGTTTCGTGTTGAGATCCTTGCCGGTGGCCAGCAGCGCACCCTTGCCGATGGCACTGGCGATGCTCTTGCTGGCGATGGCGATGTCGTTGAGCAGGCCGGTGAAATCGCCGGTGGCTCCCTCGATCTGCCGTTGCTCCTCGTTGATGAACTGCGTCAGTGTGATGCGTCCGACTTGCATGCTCCCTCCTCTTTTGTGTCTGCGGCTTGCCATAATTGACAGCCTGCGGCTTTTTTATCTTATCGCGTGCGCCGCCCACAATCCAGAAAAATCCCCGCCCCTGATCAGGGGCGGGGGCAAACTGGCAAATGCCAGAGGGAGTGGAAAACAGCGCTACGGCAGGCCTGACAACCAGGCTCACCGCGTCGGTGACCAGACTTTAATATGTAGTATCTATAAGTACCAGTCATTTTTTCTTATAGTCAGAATAAGCTTTAAATTATTGCCGTGCAGCATATGCCTGCCCCGCGGACCCCAATCAGGCATGTACCCATGGAAAGAGCAGCGAGCCGGGTAGAAAAAGAATCACGCCCTTTAAAGAAGACCCCATACAATGCCTTCGTGCAAACTTATGGCCATATTTACCGATTCCATGGATAAAAAGTTCACCGGCTGCAAGGAAGCTTGCATATCTCTTCAATGAATGCTCTCCACTCACCCACCAGAAGGATCTGATTTTATGAAGCGTACCTCACTCCTCGCCTCCGCACTGCTTGCCTTTTCACTGTCTGGCCTGGCTACCGCGCAACAGACCGAGACCTTTGTCAGCGTGACGAGCGCCGACAATCAGTCACAAGGTTTTGCGATGGTTCTGGCGACACAAATGGCCGAGCAGAAGGCCGCCGTGCGCATTTTGCTGTGCGGCCCGGCCGCCCAGTTGGCGCTGAAAACCTATGAACCGGCCGCCCTCAAGCCGCGCAATGTCACGCCCAAACAGATGATGCAGGGTCTGATCAAGAACGGGGCCACGGTCGAGGTCTGCGCACTCTTCCTGCCCAACGTCGATCGCACCCCGGCCGATTTGATCGAGGGCGTGGCCGTTGCCAAACCGGCGGAAGTCGCGACCTACATGCTGAAACCGGGCGTGCGGACGTTCGGCTTCTAATAAAGGCCCGCCCCTCCCATCCTCCCCTCGCGGGGAGGTTGGCGGTTACTCGCCGACCACATCCGCCCCCTTGGGCGTCACGAAGCGGAAGGTGTCCTTGGCCAGGCGCGGATTCGGCTGAAACTCGGTAAATAGCAGTGTGGTGGTCTGGCCGAAATTGTCGCGCACCTCCATCAGTCGTGGCAAGTTATCGCGCAACCCGATGCGCACCCGGGCAAAGGTGCCGTCACTGGCTTTCGGGGTGGCATCGATAATTTCAAGACCATCGGCAGCGCCGGCTTCCGTCAGAACGAAATGCTTGTCGAGCGACTCGCCGGTGAGCAGCGCGGCGGGGCTGGCACCAAGGGTCTTGTCCACCTTGCTGATCGTGACCTGATTCAGGTCGGCGTCATAGCTCCAGAGCTTTTCGCCATCAGCGACCAGCAACAGCGCATAGGGCTTTTCGTAGGCCCAGCGCAGCTTGCCCGGCCGGGCAAAGACAAACTGCCCGGTCGAGTTTTGCGGCTTGCGGCCGGATTGGGTGGCGACGCTTTGGGCGAACGTGCCTTGCGCCGAGTGGGTATTGGCCCAAAAGGCCTTGAGTTGGTCGATGCCGGCTGCGGAGGAGAGGCCAGGAAAAGCCAGGGCGAAGAGAATGAGTAGTGTGCGCATGGGCGCATTATCACCTATTCGCAGTGCGTCCTTTGATGTCGAGGTTCCAGCTGACGCCGTCCATATGCCGGCGGTGTTCCGGCTGACGCCGTCCCACCAGCGCCGACTTTTGCGCCGACGCTTACTCGGACTGCTCCGGTACCAGCACTTCGCGCCCGCCAGCGCCATTCATCGGCGAGACGAGGCCGGCCTTCTCCATTGCCTCGATCATGCGCGCGGCGCGGTTGTAGCCGATGCGCAGGTGGCGTTGCACCAGCGAGATCGACGGGCGGCGTGTTTTCAGCACCACTTCGACCGCCTGGTCATACATGGCATCGGCTTCGACATCGCCACCATCTTCCCCCGCCTCGGCGGTTTCACTGGGCGGTGACGCCAGAACGTCGGAGATGAATTCCGGCCGGCCGACCTTGCGCAGGTGCTCGACGACGCGATGCACTTCGTCGTCGGCGACATAGGCGCCATGCACGCGGGTTGGCAAGCCCGTGCCGGGCGCGAGGTAGAGCATGTCGCCCTGCCCCAGCAGCGCCTCGGCGCCCATCTGGTCGAGGATGGTGCGCGAATCGATCTTGCTGGACACCTGGAAGGAAATGCGCGTCGGGATGTTGGCCTTGATCAGGCCGGTGATGACGTCGACGCTCGGCCGCTGCGTGGCCAGGATCAGGTGGATGCCGGAGGCGCGGGCTTTCTGGGCGAGACGGGCGATCAGTTCTTCCACCTTTTTGCCCACCACCATCATCAGGTCGGCCAGTTCGTCGATGACGACAACAATGAATGGCATGGTCTTGAGTGATGGCACGCCGGCGTCTGGATCACCCGGCAAGGCGAGCGGATCGGGAATCGGCGTGCCGGCCTTTTCGGCCTCGCGCACCTTGTGGTTGAAGCTGCTCAGGTTGCGCACGCCCATCGCGCTCATCAACTTGTAGCGGCGCTCCATCTCGCCGACGCACCAGTGCAGCGCGTTGGCGGCCTTGTTCATGTCTGTGACGACCGGCGCCAGCAGATGGGGTATGCCTTCATAGACGGACAATTCGAGCATCTTCGGGTCGACCAGGATCATCCGCACATCTTTCGGCTCGGACTTGTAGAGCAAGGAGAGGATCATGGCGTTGATGCCGACCGACTTGCCCGACCCGGTGGTCCCCGCCACCAGCAGGTGCGGCATCTTGGCGAGATCGGTGACCACCGGCTGGCCGGCAATATCCTTGCCCAGTGCCAGCGTCAAATGGGAATGCATGTCGTGATAAACGCGCGCACCGAGGATTTCCGAGAGCCGCACGTTCTGCCGGCGCGGATTGGGTAATTCGAGCGCCATGCAGGATTTGCCCGGCACGGTTTCGACGACACGGATGCTGATCAGCGACAGCGCCCGCGCCAGATCCTTGGCCAGTCCGACCACGGTGGCGCCCTTGACGCCGACGGCCGGATCGATCTCGTAACGCGTGACGACCGGACCCGGATGCGCCGAGGTGACCTGCACCTGCACGCCGAAATCGGCCAGCTTTCTTTCGATCAGGCGCGAGATGAACTCGAGGGTTTCGGTGCTCGGCAGTTCATCGTTGCTATGCTGGGCCTCGTCGAGCAGGTGCAAGGGTGGCAGCGCCTCGCCGGGCGCGTCGAAGAACAACGGTGCCTGCCGCTCTTTTTCGATGCGCACCTCGGCCTTCTTCGCCAGCGGAATCTCCAGATCGACCGGTTCGATGCGGATCAGCGGGGGAGGATTTTCCTCGAACCTCTTGCGCTCGACCGCCACCACGGCTTCGCGCTGCTCCGCCAGCACACGACCATAGCGACGATCCTGCCAGCGGTCCCACAGCGCTTGGGCGCCGAACCAGGACACTTCGAGCAGGGCGCCGAATTTTTCGGCCGCCCACAGCCAGGACAGGCCGGTCGCCAAACCCCAGCCCACCATCAACAGCATCAGCAAAATCAGGGTGCCGCCGGTAAAACCCAGGAAAGTCGCGGTCAGCCGACTGACTTCATAACCCAGCATACCGCCGGGAGACAGGGGCAAGGGCGTTGACAGGCTCCAGAAACGCATCGCCTCCAGGCCGCAACTGGCAACCAGCAGGACAATAAAACCAGTCAGGGCAATCAACAGCGGACGCCGATCCTCGCCGAACAGGCGACTGATCCGGTGATAGCCCGTCACCACCAGAAGAAACAGCAGCACCACCCACCACCAGGCGGACAGCCCGAACAGATAGAGCAGCAGATCGGCCAGCCAGGCGCCAAAGCGCCCGCCCGGATTGGCGATGGCAGCCACCTCGGCGGCCCGCGACCAGCCGGGATCGGCGCGGTCGTAGCCCCAGAGAATCAGCGCGAGATACAGACCAAGGGCCGCGACTACCAGCCAGCGCGCCTCATGCACCAGCGCGGCAATGCGCTCGGGCAGAGGTCGGGCGGAATGGCCCCTTGGCGACATGGAAAGCGAAGCATGGGACATCGGCGGATTTCCGGACGGTATGAGAAACGTGCCGATTTTCGCGCCGCATGATGCGGATGAATCGCCGAAACAGGGAAGCATTCCGGCTCCTGACGCCCTTTATAATCGCGCCACACTTTCAAAAGGATGACCCGATGTCCGCCCGCCACGCAAAACTTCTGATTCTCGGCTCCGGCCCCGCCGGCTACACCGCCGCCGTCTATGCCGCCCGTGCCAACCTGAATCCCGTGCTGATTACCGGCATGGCGCAGGGTGGCCAACTGATGACCACCACCGAGGTCGACAACTGGCCGGCCGACGCCGACGGCGTGCAGGGCCCCGAGCTGATGGCGCGCTTCGAGAAACATGCTGCCCGCTTCGGCACCGAGATGATCTTCGACCACATCCACACGACCAAGCTCACCGAAAAACCGCTGCGGCTGATTGGCGATGCCGGCGAATACACTTGCGACGCGTTGATCATCGCCACCGGCGCCTCGGCGCAGTATCTCGGCCTGCCCTCGGAAGAGAAATTCTCGGGCAAGGGCGTCTCGGCCTGCGCCACCTGCGACGGTTTTTTCTACAAAAATCAGCCCATCGCCGTCATCGGCGGCGGCAATACCGCCGTGGAAGAGGCGCTCTATCTGGCCAACATCGCCAGCCATGTGACGGTAGTGCATCGCCGCGACAAATTCCGCGCCGAAAAGATCATGCAGGACAAGCTGTTCGAGAAGGAAAAGGCCGGCAAGCTCACCATCAAATGGGATAGCGTGCTCGACGAAGTGCTCGGCGACAAGACCGGCGTCACCGGCATGCGCATCAAGCACGTCAAGACCGGCGCGACCGAGGACATCCAACTCATGGGCGTCTTTATCGCCATCGGCCACAAGCCGAACACCGACATTTTCGCCGGTCAACTGGCGATGGAAAACGGTTATATCGTCACGCAAGGCGGCCGCGCGGGCAATGCCACCGCCACCAGCGTGCCGGGCGTGTTCGCCGCCGGCGATGTGCAGGACCACATCTACAAGCAGGCCGTCACTTCCGCGGCGACCGGCTGCCAGGCCGCCCTCGACGCCGAGAAGTATCTCGACAGTCTCGGCGTTTGAGATGGCACGGCGGGAACCCAACGAGGAAGCCCGCCACCTGTTTCGCTCGGCGGTGGCCGATGCCGTGCCGATGAATTTCGACCGCATCCACCACGAACCACCCCCACCCCTGCCGATTCCGCGCCAACGCGAGCGCGATGAGCGCGCCGCCCTCGACGAGTCATTGTCGGATGTGGATTTGCTCAGCCTGCACCTCGAGGGCGGCGATGAGGCGACATTCCTCAAGCCGGGCATGGCGCCGATGGTGCTCAAGGACCTGCGGCGCGGGCGCTGGGTGGTGCAAAATCATCTCGACCTGCATGGCCTGCACCGCAACGAGGCGCGCCAACAAGTCGCCATCTTTCTCGCCGAATGCCTCGCCCGCGACCAGCGCTGCGTGCGCATTGTGCATGGCAAGGGCTACGGCTCGCCAGGGCGCATTCCGGTCCTCAAGCGCCTGGTGCTGAGCTGGCTGACCCAACGCCAGGAAGTACTCGCTTACTGCCAGGCGCGCACCGTCGAAGGCGGCGCCGGCGCGGTCATCGTGCTGCTTCAAGGAAAGCGCTGAGTGCGCACACCCGAACTTCTCGCCCCCGCCGGCAGCCTGGCAATGGCCGCCACGGCATTGGACTTTGGCGCCACAGCGATCTACGCCGGGCAACCGCGTTATTCCTTGCGCGTGCGCAACAACGAATTCGGCAAATTGGAAAATCTCGCGGCGGGCATCGCTCTCGTCCGCGGACGGGGTGGCAAGTTCTACGTCGTCAGCAACATTTCTCCGCACAATGCCAAGCTCAAAACCTATCTGGCGGATATGGCGCCGGTCATCGCGCTCCAACCCGACGCACTGATCATGGCCGATCCCGGCCTGATGATGATGGTCCGCGAAACCTGGCCGGACATGCCGATTCACCTTTCGGTGCAGGCGAATACGGTGAACTACGCAGCGGTCAAATTCTGGCGCTCGCTGGGCGTGGCGCGCGTCATCCTTTCCCGCGAGTTGTCGCTCGACGAGATTGCCGAAATCCGCCAGGAATGCCCGGACATCGAGTTGGAGGTCTTCGTGCATGGCGCGCTGTGTGTCGCTTATTCCGGCCGCTGCCTGCTGTCAGGTTATTTCAACCACCGCGATCCGAATCAGGGCAGTTGCACCAACTCCTGCCGCTGGGAATATGGCGTCAAGCCCGCCGCCGCAGATGCCGCCGGCGATGTCTATTTGAGCCTCTTGCAAAACATCGATTGCACGCTGTTTTTTCGCGGCACGAGGCGAA
>CAZOMI010000098.1:0-8741 GCA_964580925.1 uncultured Methyloversatilis sp. | reverse complement strand
TGCTAACGCTGGCCGCCACTGCGGCCACCCTGGTGCCGCCCTATCTCACCATGCCGCTGATGGACGACGTGCTGATTCCCTATCAGAACGGCAAGCCCATCGATACCGACAAGGTGGCCTGGCTGCTCGGCGGCCTGCTGGGTTCGGCCACGCTGGCCTGGGCGCTGAACTGGGCGCGCACCTACATTCTGGCGCTGGTATCCGAGCGCATCGGCGCCGACCTGCGCACCACCACCTACGAACACCTGCTCAAGCTCAGCCACGAATACTTCGGCGGCAAGCGCACCGGGGACCTGCTCGCCCGCATCGGCTCGGAGACCGACCGCATCAACGTCTTCCTCTCCCTGCACCTGCTCGACTTCGCCACCGATGTGCTGATGATCGCGATGACCTCGGTCATCCTGTTTTCCATAAACCCCTGGCTCGCCCTGGTGACGCTGACACCCTTGCCGATCATCGCCTGGATGATCCATCTGGTGCGCGACAAGCTGCGCACCGGCTTCGAGCAGATCGACCGCGTCTGGGCCGAAGTCACCAGCGTGCTGGCCGACACCATTCCCGGCGTGCGCGTCGTCAAGGCCTTCGCGCAGGAAGCCCGCGAGGCGCAGCGCTTCCGCGCGGCCAACCAGCACAACCTGGAAGTGAATGACCGCCTGAACCGCATCTGGTCGCTGTTCGCCCCAACCGTGGGCCTGCTCACCGAGGTCGGCATCCTCGTCGTCTGGGCCTTCGGCATCTGGCTGGTGTCAAAGGACCAGATCACCGTTGGCGTCTTGATCGCCTTCCTCGCCTACATCAGCCGCTTTTACACCCGGCTCGATTCGATGAGCCGCATCATTTCCGTGACGCAAAAGGCTGCCGCCGGCGCCAAGCGGATTTTCGACATTCTCGACCATGTCTCGAGCGTCCCCGAACCGGTCAATCCGGTCACCCTGCCGCCGATCAAGGGTGGCATACATATCGACAGGGTGAGCTTCAGGTATGGCAACCGCGCCGTCCTGCACGAGGTCGATCTGGCGATTGCGCCAGGTGAAATGATTGGCCTGGTCGGTCACAGCGGCTCGGGCAAGAGCACGCTGGTCAACCTGATCTGCCGCTTCTACGATGTCACCGAAGGCGCCATCAGGGTCGAGGGCACCGACCTGCGCAGCGTACGCATTGCAGATTACCGCCGCAATATCGGCCTGGTGCTGCAGGAACCCTTCCTGTTCTTCGGCACCATCGCCGAGAACATCGCCTACGGCAAACCAGAGGCCACGCGGGCCGAGATCGTCGCTGCCGCCCGCGCCGCCCATGCCCACGAATTCATCCTGCGCCAGCCGCACGGTTACGATTCGCTGGTGGGCGAACGCGGCCAGTCGCTGTCGGGCGGCGAGCGCCAGCGCATCTCGATCGCCCGCGCACTGCTGATCGATCCGCGCATCCTGATTCTTGACGAGGCCACCTCGGCCGTCGATACCGAAACGGAATTCGAGAT
This sequence comes from uncultured Methyloversatilis sp., assembly GCA_964580925.1. Classification (GTDB taxonomy): domain Bacteria; phylum Pseudomonadota; class Gammaproteobacteria; order Burkholderiales; family Rhodocyclaceae; genus Sulfuricystis. The sequence continues at coordinate 7,264 of CAZOMI010000098.1, read as the reverse complement.
CCAGAGCGCCCTCAACAACCTGATCCGCGGCCGCACGACGATAGCCATCGCCCACCGCCTGTCCACCCTGCGTCGCGCCGATCGCCTGGTGGTGATGGATCGCGGCCGGATCGTCGAGATCGGCAACCACGAAGCCCTGATGGCCAGCGAAGGCGCCTACTGGCGACTGTATCAGGCGCAGACCAAGCAACTCGACGCGCCGCCGGCCCTGGGCGAGATCGGTCCTTCCGCATGAAACCCGCCACCAGCTCATTCACGCTGACCCGCAACAGTTTCGGCCGCCTCGTCCTGACCGACACCGATGGTCACGCGCATGAAGGCATCGTGCCGGTACGCGCCTTCGGCATCACCGCACCCGACTATGGCATCGCCCTGATGTCGGCCGACGGTAAGGAATTGCAATGGCTCGAATCTCTTGATGTCCTGCCGGACGACATCCGCAAACTGATCGACGCCGAACTCGCCCAGCGCGAATTCGTGCCGGAAATCCGTCGCATCGTATCGGTATCGAGCTATGCCACGCCCAGCACCTGGCAGGTCGACACCGATCGCGGGACAACCGCGCTGATCCTCAAGAGCGAGGACGATATCCGCCGACTGCGCGGCACGGATAACGCCGGCGCACTGCTGATCACCGACAGCCAGGGCATTCATTTCCTGATTCGCGATCGTCTGGCGCTGGATGCGCACAGCCAGAAGATTCTCAAGCGGTTTTTGTGAGTGATCTGATGATTTTCGCTGTCTGGCCCGGCGCGCCTTATCCGCGCGGCGCAACCTGGGATGGCGAAGGTGTGAATTTCGCCCTGTTTTCCGAACATGCCGAGAAGGTCGAACTTTGCCTGTTCGATCCCTCTGGGCAGCACGAGGTGCAGCGCATCGAGATGCGCGAGCAGACCGACCTGGTCTGGCATTGTTATCTGCCCGAGGCGCGTCCCGGTCTGCTGTATGGTTATCGGGTGCATGGCCCCTATGACCCGCAACGCGGGCACTGGTTCAACCCGCACAAGTTGCTGATCGACCCCTATGCCCGTGACATCGTCGGCCCGCTCAGCTGGAGCGGCGCCCATTTCGGCTATCGCCACGGCCGCCACGCAGACGATCTTGTTATCAACCGCCGCGACAGCGCCCCAGTCATGCCTAAATGCCGCGTGACCGACCCGGCGTTTGCGTGGGGCAATGACCGCTCGCCCAACATTCCCTGGCACGAGATGGTGATCTACGAACTGCATGTGGGCGGCTTCACCAAGAACCACCCTGACGTGCCCCCGGCGCTCCGCGGCACCTATGCCGGTCTGGCCAGCGCGCCGATCATCGAGCACCTGAAGCGTCTGGGCGTCACCTCGGTCGAGCTGATGCCGACCCATGCGTTTATCGACGACCGCCACCTGGTCGATCAGGGGAAACGCAATTTCTGGGGCTACAACTCCATCGGCTTCTTCGCCCCCGACCAGCGCTACGCTTCCAGCGGCTCGACCAAGGAATTCAAGAGCATGGTCAAGACGCTGCATTCGGCGGGCATCGAGGTCATCCTCGACGTGGTCTACAACCACACCGCCGAAGGCAACCACCTCGGGCCGCCACTCTGTTTCAGGGGCATCGACAATGCCGCCTATTACCGGTTGATGCCCGGCAACCGGCGCCATTACATGGATTACACCGGCTGCGGCAACACGCTCAATCTTCAGCATCCCTGCGTTCTTCAGCTCATCATGGATTCGCTGCGCTACTGGGTGCAGGAAATGCACGTTGACGGCTTCCGTTTCGACCTGGCCTCGGCGCTGGCCCGCGAACTGCACGAGGTCGACCGCCTCGGCGCCTTTTTCGACATCCTGCACCAGGACCCTGTTCTGTCGCAGGTCAAGCTGATCGCCGAGCCATGGGACCTGGGCGAGGGCGGCTATCAGGTCGGCAACTTTCCGGTCGGCTGGGCCGAATGGAATGATCGCTACCGCGATTGCATGCGCGCCTACTGGCGCGGCGATGGCGGGTTGATCGGCGAGTTCGCCCGGCGCCTGACCGGTTCGAGCGACCTTTACGCACACAACGGGCGCCGCCCGCATGCCAGCATCAATTACATCACCGCGCATGACGGCTTCACCCTGCAAGACCTGGTCAGTTACGACCACAAGCACAACCAGGCCAACGGCGAGGACAACAAGGACGGCACCGACAACAACCTGTCGTGGAACTGCGGCGTCGAAGGCGCCACCGACCGACCGGAAATCATCGCCCTGCGCGCGCGCCAGAAACGCAACCTGCTGGCCACGCTGCTGCTCTCGCAAGGCGTGCCGATGCTGCTGGCCGGCGACGAAATGGGCAGGACGCAACGGGGCAACAACAACGCCTACTGCCAGGACAACGAAGTCAGCTGGGTCAATTGGTCGCTGACCGACGCCGACAACGAGTTGCTGGAATTTGTCGCGCGGCTGATTCACCTGCGTCGCGCCCATCCGGTATTCCATCGCCGCAACTTTCTCCAGGGCCGGCCGATCCACGGTTCGGCCGTCAAGGATATCCACTGGCTCAAACCCGATGGCAGCGAAATGAGCGACCACGAATGGGAACATGATTTCGCGCGCAGCCTGGGCGTCTATCTGTCCGGTGAATTGCTTGGCGAAGTCGATCTTCATGGCCGTGCGGTACGTGATGACAATTTCATCCTGCTGTTCAACGCCCACCATGAGCGGATCGATTTCCGCCTGCCAAGGCTGGACGACAGCGATCGCTGGCAATCCTTGCTCGATACCCACTTCCATGCCGGACTGCGCGTCGACGGCAATTTCCGTGGCGGTGACACCTATCCGCTGGAAGGACGTACACTTGCCCTGATGCGCCAGCAAAGTATTGCCGCGCTCACCGAAAGCACGGCATGACCGATGACCTGAAAACTCTCGCCAACCGCTGCGGCGTTGCCGATGCGTATCACGACATCTGGGGCGGCCAACACTTGACGTCGACCTACACCCGGCAGGCGTTGCTCGCGGCAATGCACTTCCCCCCCGAAGCGGTGGCTGACGCACCCGCAACGCTCCTGCGCGAACTGGATGCTGCCGCGTGGCAGCAACCCCTGCCGCCGGTCAGCGTGGTGCGCAGCAGCGCAGCCATCAGCATTCCGCTGGTGCTCCCGGTACAGGCCTGCGCGCAAGTCTGGGAGTGGACAGTCGTCCAGGAAACGGGCGAATCCTCGGCGGCCCGATTCACCCCCGCCGACCTGCCCCGGCTCGACGCACAGGACAAGCTGCTGCGCTGCCAGCTCGAACTCCCGCCAATTGCGACGCCGGGTTATCACCGCTTGCGCGTGGCATCGGCGGACGAGCATACCGTCCTGACAATGCCGCTCATCGTCGTCCCGCTGCAATGCCATCAGCCGGCCACCATCCGCGAAGGCCGCCGCATCTGGGGTCTGACGCTGCAACTGTATGGCGTGCGTTCGCGCCGCAACTGGGGCATCGGGGATTTCACCGACCTCGGGGATTTGCTTGCACTGACCGCCGCCGCCGGCGGTGACCTGGTCGGCGTCAATCCCCTGCACGCCCTGTTTCCCGACAATCCGGCGCACATCAGTCCATACAGCCCCTCGCAGCGCGGCTTTGTCAATGTGCTCTACCTCGATGTCGAGGCCGTTCCCGAACTATCCACCTGTGCCGAAGCACAACGCCGTCTCGCCAGCGCCGACTTTCAGAAACGCCTGCAGGACTTGCGCGTAACCGAACTCGTGGACTACGTTGCCGTGGCACGTGCCAAGTTCGAGATGCTGGAAATTCTGTTCCGGTATTTTCTTGCCGGTCGCAACGCACGGACCGAGGTCTTTGCGACCTGGCGCACCGCGCAGGGCGAGGAACTCGAACGTCATGCCCGCTTTGCCGCCCTGCAGGCTCACTTTCGCGCTACCGACGAAAACATCTGGGGCTGGCCGGCATGGCCGGAAGAATATCGCACCCCGGATGCACCTGCCGTCGCCGCATTTGCCACGGAACATGCCGCGGCCGTCACCTACCATGCCTGGCTGCAATGGCTGGCCGACGCACAACTTGCCGCCGCCACCGAGCGCGCACAACAGGGCGGCATGGCGGTCGGCCTGTACCAGGATCTGGCGGTCGGCGCCAACCCGAGCGGCGCAGAGGTGTGGAACTGGCAGGCGGTGTTTGCCGCCAATGCCCACGCCGGTGCACCACCCGACGAAATCAATCTGATGGGCCAGGACTGGGGATTGCCGCCCTTCGTCCCCCACCGCCTGCGTGACGCCGCCTACGTCCCCCTGATCGACATCCTGCGCGCCAACATGAAGCACGCTGGCGCCCTGCGCATCGATCATGTGATGGGGCTGCTGCGCATGTTCTGGGTGCCAGCCAACATTCCCGCCACCGAAGGCACTTATGTGCTTTATCCCTTCGAGGACATTCTCGGCATCGTCGCACTGGAAAGCCAGCGCAACCAGTGTCTGGTGATCGGTGAAGACCTCGGCACCGTGCCCGAGGGTTTCCGGCCGCGCCTCGCCGAATGCGGCGTGCTCTCCTATCATCCGCTATTGTTCGAGCGCTACCCGGATGGCAATTTCCGTCTGCCGGCCGACATGCCCCAGCAGGCCCTGGTCGCGGCCGGCACGCACGATCTGCCCACCTTGCGCGGTTTTTGGCAGGGCGAAGACCTGGATCTCCGCGCCACCCTGCAGCTCTTTCCCAGTGAAGAACTGCGTCAGCGCCTGGTCACCGAACGCGATTGGGATCGCGGTCGCTTGCTGTGGGCGCTTGAGCAGGAACACCTGCTGCCTGAAGGTACGAGCAAGCTGGCCGCGGAAATGCCGGAACTTTCTGCGGCAGCTGTTCAGGCGATCCACACCTATCTGGCACGCTCGCCAGCGCAGATCATGGTGGTGCAGCCCGAAGATTTCCTTGGCGTGCTGGAACAACCCAACCTGCCGGGCACGCTCGAAGACCAGCACCCCAACTGGCAACGCAAATTGCCGCTGCCCATCGAGGGGTGGCCATCCCTGGCTAGCTACAATGCACTCATTGCGGCAGTCCACACCGCTCGGAAAGATTAATTCCCCCCCCCATGAAATTCGACGTCAACTCCTTCCGCGCCTGGCCGCACAAGAAAATCACCCTGCTCGGCATGTCGGGCGTCGGCAAGACCTGGCTGTCGTCACTGCTGCGCCGCCATGACTGGTTTCATTATTCGGCCGACTATCGCATCGGCAAGCGCTATCTCGACGAACCCATCCTCGACCTCATCAAGCAACAGGCCATGCAGGTTGCCTTCCTGCGCGACCTGTTGCGGCGCGACTGGATCGACATCAAGAACAACATCAAGGTTGACGACCTCGGCCCGGTGCTGTCCTTTGTCGGCAAGCTGGGTGACCCGGCCCAGGGCGGCATTCCTTTTGCGGAGTTCAGCCGGCGCCAGGCGATGTATCGCGATGGCGAGATTGCCGCCATGCGCGATGTGCCCGAGTTCCTCAGGAAGGCCCAGGACATCTACGGTTACGCCCATTTCGTCAATGACGTCGGCGGCAGCCTCTGCGAACTTGAAGAACCGGCGGTCATCGACCTGCTGGTCGAGCACACGCTGATCCTCTACATCCAGGTCACCACGGCAGAGGAAGAAACCGAACTCATCCGCCGCGCCCAGTCCGACCCCAAGCCGATGTATTTCCGTCCGGCTTTCCTCGCCGAGTATCTGCCCAAATATCTCGCCGCGCGGCAGTTGGCCAACATTGACGCTGCCGATCCGGACGATTTCTCACGCTGGGTATTTCCCCACCTGTTTCACGCGCGCATCCCGCGCTATGAAGCGATCGCCCGACCGCACGGCTATACCGTGACTTCCGCCGAAGTCGCGCAACTGCGCGACGAACGGGGCTTCCTTGCCCTAGTCGAAACTGCGATCGCACGGGCACTGTAATAGTCGGCGCTGGCGGTACGGCACGCACCCCTCACTTTGGTGTGAGTTTTCGTCGAAACAGTCAAATTCAATTTTCCTGTCCAAGATCAATGTATATATTTTTTGTTAGAACTATAAAGTTAGCGCTATAAATGTCGTTTGGCAGCTTTCTGATTGCCTAGGCAGCAATGGTCGGTGAGATTTTATTGTTCTGTTTCAACCATTACACAGAAGGATAGATACCATGAAAAAACTATTATCGGTAGCACTTGCAATTGTTTTCCTGGCTGCACTCCCTGTACATGCGGGTGAGTATGACGATTTGAGAACCAAGGTGAGCGCGGCCAGGGACTCGTTGGTCGAAATGATGCTTAATAAAGACAAGCGTGGTGCCGACCAGCAGAAACTGGTGAAAGACACAGCCGATGCTGTCAGCGCACAACTCGCAAAAATGAAGGCTCCAGCCGGCAAAGAAGCGAAGTTCAAGGAATTGAATGAGACATGGAACGCCTTCAAGAAGACGCGTGAGACAGAGTTGGTCCCACTCATTCTCAAGGGCAACGATGAGGAAGCCAAAAAGATCGGTGGTGGCATCCAGAAAGAAAGAATCACGAATTGCCAAAAGCTTATAAACGAACTTAGCGGTAGCTGAACCTATTCAAATCCTGCTAACGGGGTGCAGAGAGACATGGAGAATGTGGTCATGCCACACCATTGCTCTCTACGCCCAAGCATCTTGGCTGCAGAAGGTTCATTTGATCCATTTCTCTGGCTGGGCCTTTAAGTCAGACAAGGTGGCAAACCATGCAAATAAGAAACATGAAAATTAGCGTCAGGCTAGGTTTTGGGTTCGGACTGGTTTTGATGCTGGTGGCATTTCTGGTTGCGTTCGTGATAGTACAGATGTCCGCCCAGACCAAGGGCATGAAGGAAATCGAATTCGCCTTGTCCAGCAAGTCCAATGCGATCTCCCTGATTACCGCTGTCAAGGATAATGGCATTGCCAGCATGGAGATGCTCTTAAGCACCAACAGCGATCATCACGCCAATGCTATTAAACATATTACGGAGAGGAGCCAGTCAATTGAGAGAATTATTGAATCAATGGGCCGTGAATTTGCCGACTCTCCGGAAGACTTGAAATTATTGGCGGCGATGCAAAAACAGCGTGCTTTATATGTCTCGGGTCTCGATAAGGTTACGAATCTGGTCAAGACCGGCAAACAGGCGCAGGCCGCCTACGTTGCCGGTGAAGAAATGATTCCCTGGCTGGAGCCCTTCTTGAAGGCTATCCAGAATCTGGACGACTACCAAGGCAAGAAACTTGTGGGTCTTCGTGAAAGAGTGTGGGTAAAAATGCATGTCAATCAGATTTTCGGCA
>CAZOMI010000097.1:0-9011 GCA_964580925.1 uncultured Methyloversatilis sp. | reverse complement strand
ATGGTGCTCACCGGCGGCGGCGTACTGCTGCGCGACATCGACCGGCTGCTGATGGAGGAAACCGGGCTGCCGGTGATCGTCGCCGAAGAGCCGCTCACCTGCGTGGTGCGTGGTTCCGGCCTCGCACTCGAAAAGATGGACAAACTCGGCAGTATTTTTGCCAACGAATAAGGCCTCTCCCGGTAGTCTGCGCAGTGGTGTACGCATTGGCGTACTTTCTGCGCCGCAGGCACGCTCCCCCGGGGGGAAATTACCGCCGTGATGTCCACAGCCGGTCATACTGGCCACACACCACCGCCATTCTTCAAGCGCGGCCCGGCGCCGCTCGCCCGACTGGCCTTCTTCGTCACGCTTGCGCTGTTGTTGTTGGTGGCCGACCTGCGTTTCCGGACCCTCGAAGTGGCGCGCATGGCGGTGGCGACCGTGCTCTGGCCATTGCAACAGGCCGTCCTGCTGCCGGTCGAGGGCGCGGGCGAGGCCGGCAATTATTTTTCCAACCTGGCCAGCCTGCAACTGGAAAACGCCGAGCTGCGCAAGCGGCAGCTGGCGCAGGCGAACCTGTTGCTGCGGCAGGCCCACCTTGAAGATGAGAACCGTCGCCTGCGTGCTTTGCTCTCCATGCAGGAAAGGCTTGATGTCCCGGTACGGGCCGCCGAAATCCTTTATGCGGCACGCGACCCGTTTTCCCGCCGCATCATCATTGACCAAGGCCTGACCCATGGCCGCGAGATCGGCCAGGCAGTCATCGACGATCTTGGTGTGGTCGGCCAGATCACCCGCGTTTTCCCGCTGACCAGTGAAGTCACCCTGCTGACCGACAAGAACCAGCTGATTCCCGTGCAGGTGGCGCGCAACGGCCTGCGTGCCGTGGTGGCCGGGGCCGGCAGCGGAGCGATGGAACTGAAATTCCTGCCGGCCAATGCCGACGTGCAGCCGGACGATACGCTGGTGACCTCCGGACTCGACGGCATCTACCTGCCCGGCTTGCCGGTGGCCAGGGTAATCAGCATCGACCGCGACAATTCCTTTTCTTTCGCGCGTATCGAAGCCATGCCGCTGGCCGGTGTCGAACGCCACGGCCAGGTACTGGTACTCGGCCGTCGCATTGCGCCAGAACTGCCGGAAGAGCCTGTCGCTCCGGGCAAAAAACCGGCCAAGGCCAAAAGGTCGGCAAGATGATCCAGCCCACCCACGCCTCCCGGCGCATCCTGCTGCCGGCCCGCGGCTGGTTCATCTACCTGTCGCTTTGCGCGGCCCTCCTCCTGAACCTGATCCCGCTGGGCCGCCTGCCGGGCATTCCCGACTGGGTGGCGCTGACCCTGGCGTTCTGGTGCATCCACCAACCGCTCAGGGTCGGCATGGGCGCGGCCTTTTTCTTCGGTCTCGCCATGGATGTCGCCAACGCCAGCGTCATGGGCCAGCATGCGCTGGCCTATGTGCTGCTCGCCTTCGCCGCCGGCGGCTTGTCGCGGCGCATCCTCTGGTTCCCGGTCGTCTCGCAGGCGCTGCACGTTTTGCCGCTGTTGCTGGGCACGCAACTCGTCATGCTGATGATTCGCCTGGTGACTGGCGCGGAATTTCCGGGCTTACCGTATTTTCTCTCCAGTTTCGTCGCGATCTTGCTCTGGCATCCGCTTAACTACCTCTTGCTGCTGCCGCAGTATCGAGCGGTGGAACACGACGAAAACCGCCCCATATGAGCCCGACCCTCCCGGCCTCCCCTCGCGGGGAGGTGACTGTTCCTCGCTGCGCTCGTCTATTACGGGGCGCCCCCTGTTCATGGTGGGGAGCGGATTGCGGCTTCGCCGCGTGCCGTCTCGCCTTGGGGCGGCCCGGCGGCGAGACTACGCTGATTGCCCATGGAATTTAAAAACCCGCAGGAGCATCTTGAGCAATTCAACCGTCGCGTGGTTATCGCCGGCGGCCTGGTCATGATCTGCTTTGCGCTGCTGTTCGGACGGCTCGTCTGGTTGCAGGTGGTGCAACATGATTACTATCAAACGCGCGCCGAGGACAATCGCATTTCCCTCGTGCCGATCACCCCCATCCGCGGCCTGATCGTGGACCGGAATGGCGAGGTGCTGGCGCACAATTACTCCGCTTACACGCTGGAGATCACGCCGAGTCAGGTTCCCGACCTGGAAACCACCATTGACGGCCTGAGCGAGTTCATCGACATCCAAGCCAAGGATCGCAAACGCTTCAAGAAACTGATGGAGGAAAACAAGCGCTTCGAGTCGCTGCCGATCCGCACCCGCCTGACCGATGCCGAGGTGGCGAAGTTCATTGCGCGGCGCTTCCGTTTCCCCGGGGTCGATATCAAGGCGCGGCTGTTCCGGGAGTATCCGCGCGGCGCCTTCGCTTCCCACGTGCTGGGCTATATCGGCCGTATTACCGAACGTGACCAGGTGCGCATCGAGGGACGGGAAGCCGAGGCCAACTATCGCGGTACCGATCATTTTGGCAAGACCGGCCTCGAACAGCACTATGAGTTCGAGCTACACGGCATCACCGGCTTCGAAAAGGTCGAGGTCGATGCTGGCGGCCGACCGGTGCGCACGCTGGCGCGCAGCGCGCCGATTCCGGGCAACAATCTGACGCTGACGCTTGACGCCAAATTGCAGGAAATCGTCGAACAGGCCTTTGGCGACCGCCGGGGCGCGCTGGTGGCGATCGAACCCACAACCGGCGGCATCCTGGCGCTGGTGTCAATGCCGAACTACGACCCCAACCAGTTCGTCGATGGGATCAGCCTGGCGGACTGGGGGGAACTCAACAACTCGCCCGAAAAGCCGATGGTCAACCGTGCACTGAACGGCGCCTATCCGCCCGGCTCGACCTTCAAGCCCTTCATGGCGCTGGCGGCGCTGGAACTCGGCAAGCGGCGGCCCGAGCAGGCCATCTTCGACCCGGGCTTTTTCAACTTCGGCAACCACACCTTCCGCGATGATAAAAAGGGCGGCCATGGCATGGTCGATATGCACAAATCGATCGTGCAGTCGTGCAACACTTACTATTACCAGCTCGCTAATGACATGGGCATCGAAAACATTGCCGCCTTCATGGGCGGCCTTGGCCTCGGCAGCCGCACCGGCGTGGACATCGAGGGTGAATCGGCGGGCGTGCTGCCCTCGTCGGCCTGGAAGAAAAAACGCTTCAAGAAACCCGAACAACAGAAGTGGTTTGCCGGCGAGACCATTTCCGTCGGCATCGGCCAGGGCTACAACGCCTATACGCCGATCCAGCTCGCCCAGGCCATCGCCACGCTCGCCAACGACGGCGTGATGTTTCGCCCGCATCTCGTCCGCCACATCACCGACACGAAGAGCGGAACGCAAACGCCGATCGAACCGCGGCCCCTGAAATCGCTGGGGTGGAAGCAGGCGAACGTCGACGTGATCAAGCGCGCCCTGGTCGAGGTTAACATCGAGGGCACCGGTGCGCGCGCCTTTGCCGGCGCCGGTTATGTCTCCGCCGGCAAGACCGGCACCGCGCAGGTGTATTCGCTCAAAGGCGCCGAGTACAAGCGTCACGGTACGAAAGAAGAATTGCGTGACCATTCCTTGTACATCGCCTATGCCCCGGCCGAGCAGCCGAAAATCGCCCTCGCGGTGCTGGTCGAGAACGGCGGCTTTGGCTCCCAGGCCGCCGCCCCCATTGCCCGCCAGGTCTTCGACTACTACCTGCTCGGCAAGCTGCCGAAGGGCGCCGCACCGGTTGACGCAGCCGCCACGGAGGCCGATGAATAATGCTCCGTGACCTCTGGCGGAAACTCATCGCCCCCATCGACGGCCCGCTGATGGGCTTGGTCGGACTGTTGCTGCTGGTCGCGCTGCTCAGCATGGCCAGCGCTTCGCCAGGCCGCATGGGAACGCAGCTTGCCCATGTCGCGATAGCACTGGTCGTGATGCGCGTCGTCGCCCAGATACCGCCGCAGCGACTGATGGCGCTGGCGCCGCCGCTGTATGTCTTTGGCGTGCTGCTGCTGGTCGCCGTGGCCCTGTTCGGCGACATTTCGAAGGGCGCGCGCCGCTGGCTGGACCTTGGCTTCATCCGCGGCCAGCCATCGGAACTCATGAAGATCGCCATGCCGCTGATGCTTGCCTGGTATTTTCAAAAGCACGAAGCCATGCTGCGGCTGAAGGATTACGCCGTCGCCACGATCATCCTGCTGATTCCCGTGGCGCTGATCATGAGGCAACCTGACCTGGGCACCTCGATCCTGATCTTCGCCGCCGGCTTTTACGTCATCTTTCTGGCCGGCCTGCCGTGGAAGGTGCTCTTGGGTCTGACAGCAACAGCCGCCGCCGCCGCGCCTTTCGCCTGGACCATGCTGCACGATTATCAGCGGCAGCGCATCCTGATGCTGCTCGACCCCGAGAAGGACCCGCTCGGCAAGGGCTTCCACATCATCCAGTCGACCATCGCGATCGGTTCCGGCGGCATCCTCGGCAAGGGCTGGGGGCAGGGTACGCAGGCGCAACTCGACTTCCTGCCGGAACGCCACACCGATTTCATCTTTGCCGTCTATGCCGAGGAACTCGGCCTCCTGGGCAACCTGGCGCTGATCGTGCTCTACGCGTTACTGATCGGCCGCGGCCTCGCGATCGCCGTCAAGGCCGCCAACCTCTTTGCGCGACTGGTGGCCGGCGCCATCACGCTGATCTTCTTCACCTATGCCTTCGTCAACATCGGCATGGTGTCCGGCATCCTGCCGGTGGTGGGAGTGCCGCTGCCTTTCGTCAGCTACGGCGGCACCGCGCTGGTGACGCTGATGCTGGGCGTGGGTATTTTGATGTCGATCCACAAGAACCGCATGCTTGTCCAAAAATGAAAATATTGTTTGCTTTTCTTTCCCTGGCTTTTCTTGCCGCCTGCGGCGGCCAACCACCTAAACCGGGCAGCGAAGGCACTGGGGCAGTGCCAGACGCCATCCCGCCAGCCCCGCAAAAGGGATTCCCTTCGGCCACGCCGACTTTGCCGGCCAAGCCGCCGGGCTACACGCTCAAGCGCGGCGGCGGCTTCTATCAGGACGATGGTCCCGCCGCCGATATCCCGGTCGACCTGGCCAGCGTGCCTGACGCCGTGCCGCGCGTGGAGCCCCTGCACCGTTTCGCCAATCGCCCCTATTCGGTGCTCGGCCGCGACTATGTGCCGCTGCAGTCGCATGCGCCGTTTCGTCAACAGGGCATTGCCAGCTGGTATGGCCGCAAGTTCCATGGCCAGAAAACCTCGAGCGGCGAACCCTACGACATGTTCGGCATGACGGCCGCCCATCCGACGCTGCCGATTCCCTCCTATGTCCGGGTGACCCGGCCGGAAACCGGCAAGGCGGTGGTGGTGCGGGTCAACGACCGCGGCCCGTTCCTGCATGATCGCGTCATCGACCTCTCCTACACCGCCGCCTGGAAGCTCGACCTGATCGGCGATGGCAGCGGCACGGTGATCGTTGAAAACCTGTTGGCCGGAAGCGTCCCCGCACCCGCCGTCATGGAGCCGCCGCGCATTGCCGCCGCGCCACCGGTTGCTGAAAAGCCTGTTGTGCTGCGGGATATCGAGGAGCGCAGCGGGCACTATCTGCAACTGGGCGCTTTTGGCAACCGCGACAATGCCGAATCGCTGCGGGCGCGGCTGGCCCTCACCCTGGGCGAACTGGGCGACCGACTGTCGATCCGCAGTACCGGCAATCTGCATCGACTGCAGCTAGGACCCTGGCCGGATATCGGCGCAGCCCGGCGCATTGCCGAGCAACTGCAGTCGAGCTTCGACCTGCCGAGCGTGCTGGTCAGGTAAGCCGTTTTTTCGGCACGTTATAATTCATTCATCCCCCTTGCCTTCCTTACACGACCATTTCCCATGCCTTTTTTGCGCTTCCTGTTAGTCCTGCTGAGCCTGTTCACCCTTCCCGTCCATGCCAGCGAGCCACCCCCGGCGCTGGCGGCCCGCGCCTGGCTGCTGATCGACCATGGCAGTGGCCAGGTACTCGCCGCACAGAATCCCGGCCAGAAGGTCGAGCCGGCGTCGCTGACCAAGATCATGACGTCCTATCTCGTGCATGCCGCCCTGCGCGACGGCAAGCTCAAGCGCGATCAGGTCGTGCCAGTTTCCACCAAGGCCTGGAAGGCGATCGGCTCGCGCATGTTCATCGAGCCCAACCGGCCGGTGACCGTCGATGAACTATTGCATGGCATGGTCATCCAGTCCGGCAACGACGCTACCATCGCCCTCGCCGAAGCAGTGGCGGGTAGCGAGGAGGCCTTCGTCGGCATGATGAATGCCGAGGCGCGTCGCCTCGTCCTCGCCAACACCAACTATGTCAATGCCACCGGCCTTCCCGATCCCGCCCACATGACAACGGTCGAAGATCTGGCCCGCCTGACCAGCGCGCTGATCCGGGATTTCCCCGCCGACTATCGACTCAATGCCGTCAAGGACTACACCTACAACAAGATCAAGCAGCCCAACCGCAATCGCCTGTTGTGGCTGGACAAGGCGATCGACGGCGTGAAGACGGGGCACACCGAGGCGGCGGGCTACTGCCTGATTGCCTCGCGCAACGACGGCGTGCGCCGCCTGACGGCCGTGGTGGTCGGCACCGCATCGGATCAGGCGCGCGTGCAGGAAACGCTGGCGCTGCTGCATTACGGCTATCGCGCCTTCGAGGCCGTCAAGCTCTACGACAAGGGGCAGGCACTTTCCCAACTCAAGGTGTACAAGAGCACGCTTGCCACGGTCGGTGCCGGTTTCACCGATGCCTTCGTGATTTCCCTGCCGCCGGGCGCATCCGCCAGTGGCCGTCTCAAGGCGGAGGTCACCAGCCGCCAGCCGCTCATCGCGCCGGTGCGCCAGGGCGACAATGTCGCCAAACTGAGGTTGCTGCTGGACGGCAAGCCCTATGGTGAATATCCGCTGGTGGCGCTCACCGCTGCGCCGGTGGCCGGTCCGCTTGGCCGTGCCTGGGACAGCATCAAGCTATGGCTGCAATGATCTTCCAGAAACAGATCATCGTGGCGTAAAAGGAGTTCCCGAGCAATGACGACCGCCTATCTGAACGGCGAATTCCTGCCCCTGGCCGAGGCCCGTGTGTCACCGATGGATCGCGGTTTTCTGTTCGGCGATGGCATCTACGAAGTCATTCCCGTCTATTCGCGCCGGCCGTTCCGGCTAGACGAGCACCTGGCGCGCCTGCAAAGAAGCCTCGACGCGATTCGCCTGATCAATCCGCTGACGCCGGATGCCTGGCGTGCGCTGGTCGGACGCCTGGTCGCCGCAGCGGAATGGAGCGACCAGTCGGTGTATCTGCAGGTCACACGCGGGCCGATGGCAGTGCGCAACCACGCTTTCCCCGCCACCGTCACGCCGACGGTGTTCGGCCTGGTCGAGGCATTGGTCACGCCAGCGGCAGAACTCTGCGAAAACGGTGTCGCCGCCGTCTCGGCCCCCGACTTTCGCTGGCTGCGCTGCAACATCAAGTCCACCTCGCTGCTCGCCAACTGCCTGCTGCGGCAGATTGCCGTTGATGCCGGCTGCACTGAAACCTTGCTGCTCCGCGACGGCATTCTTGCCGAGGGTTCCGCCTCCAATATTTTCGTTGTCAGGAATGGCGTGTTGCTGGCGCCGCAGAAGAACCACCTGATGCTCACCGGCATCACCTACGACGTCGTGCTCGAACTTGCCGCCAGCCATGGCCTGCCGACCGAGGTGCGCGACATCACCGATGCCGAAGTGCGTGCGGCCGACGAACTCTGGCTGACCTCGTCCACCAAGGAAGTGCTGGCCATCGTCGAACTGGATGGCCAGAAAGTCGGCGCTGGCGGGACGGCGTTAGCCGGCTCGCCGCGTGACATGGGGACGGCGGGATTGCCGGGGCCGGTCTTCAAGCAGATGTACGGCTGGTATCAGGACTTCAAGCGCGATGTGATGCGATGCGGGTGAGGCGTGGCAACTGAAGCGGAAACCCTGCTTGAATTCCCCTGCGACTTTCCCCTCAAGGTCATGGGCGCGACGCGTGACGGCTTCGCGCAGGCGATTGTCGAAGTGGTGCTGCGCCATGCCCCCGACTTTGACGCCGCCAGCGTCGAGATGCGCCCCTCGAAAGCCGGCAACTACCTTTCCATCACCTGCACCATCCGCGCGACTTCCAAGTCGCAACTTGACGCCCTTTATCGCGAACTGACCGCGCACCCGTGGGTCAAGATCGCCCTCTGATCGTCAAGCAACTCGGCCAGGTCGACTACGAGCCGACCTGGCGGAGGATGCAGGACTTCACCGCCCGGCGCCAGCCGGAAACGCCCGATGAACTCTGGCTCTGCGAACATCCGCCGGTATTCACCCAGGGCCTCGCCGGCAAGCCGGAACATCTGCTCGCCGACATCGGCATTCCCGTCGTCAAGATCGACCGCGGCGGCCAGATCACCTATCACGGCCCCGGCCAGCTCGTCTGCTACCTGTTGCTGGACCTGAAGCGGCGCGGCCTGACCATCAAGGGACTGGTCAATCGCATGGAGCAAGCCGTCATCGACCTGCTGGCCGACTACGGCGTGAATGCCGAGCGATTGGCCGACGCGCCGGGCGTGTATGTCGGCGGTGCGAAGATCGCCGCACTCGGCCTGAAGGTGAAAAGTAACGGCTGCTACCACGGCCTCGCGCTCAATGTCGCCATGGACCTTGCCCCCTTTACCGCGATCAACCCCTGCGGCTATGCCGGCATGGCGGTCACGCAGCTCTCCGCATTCGCCCCTGCTGCAGACAAGGAAACAGTTGGCGCTAAACTGGTCGACCAACTGAGAGAGAAGTTATGAGCGAGAAACAGAAGGGCGCGGCCAAGACGGCACGCATCCCCATCAAGATCGTGCCCCAGGAAAACGGGGTCGCGCTGAAGAAGCCCGACTGGATCCGCGTCAGGGCCGGGAATTCAGCCGCGCGTTTCGGCGAGGTCAAGGCCATCCTGCGCGACCACGGCCTGCACACCGTCTGCGAGGAAGCCACCTGCCCCAACATCGGCGAATGCT